>PCWD01000006.1 GCA_002787255.1 Parcubacteria group bacterium CG11_big_fil_rev_8_21_14_0_20_39_14
TGACGAAGCCGCCTACGCGAAACCACGCGAAAATTATTACGCGCTAACTTCTATTTTCTAAATCTTCCAAAATCGCAAGCGGCCGCTTGCCCAGTAGAGCAACTTCCGGTGACAAACGCCACTTTGTGGGGTTTGGTTTTGAAAATTAGATATAAAAATAATTTTATTATTTGTAGAATTTTTAAATAATTTTTGGCGTTTGGCATTTTGTGCTCTTCTAATCTTTTCTTGAATTTTAATATAAGCAAGGTGTCCATTTTTATCTCCCTTGTTTTTTAAATACGGACCCGGAAGAACATACTGGAAGTTGTCTTACTGGGCTTGCGATTTTGGAAGATTTTTTGTTGACTTGTTGATTCTTGCAAAAAATACATAAAGCGTGTTGCTTTTTCTCCGAATTTTTGTTATTCTTAAATTAAATTTAACTCTTTAATTATTTATGGCTGTTCCAAAACAAAGACATACAAAATCACGAAGAAATAAGCGGCGAATGCATCTTTTTTTGCGAAAGAAGCAGTTTTTAAATTGCCCGAAGTGCGGCAAGCCGATTTTACCTCATACTATTTGCTGGAACTGTGGTTATTACAAAGACAGAGAAGTTGTTGATGTTCTGGCGAAACTTGAGAAAAAAGAGAGAAAGAAGCGGGAAAAGGAAATGGCGGCCAAAGAAAAAGAGGAGAAAAAGGAAAAATCTTTGAGCATGGAAAACCTCTCTAAGAAATAATTGTCATATTGTTAAATTGTCATATTGTTAAACTGATTAATTCAGTTTAACAATTTAGCAATTTAGCAATTTAGCAATGGCCAGCAGACATTTGTCAAGAAGTATCGCCATGCAGTCTCTCTATGAATGGGATTTTTGGGGCCAGGATAAAGCAAAATTAGAGGAGATTGTTAAGCGAAATATTAAAGAATTTGGCCCGGGAATGGAAGATGAGGATTTTGTTTGGTCATTAGTTAATGGCGCCACAGAGCATCTTTTAGAAACCGACAAGATTATTGAAAAATGCGCTCCCGAATGGCCGCTTTCTCAGGTTGCCATAGTTGACCGCAATGTTTTAAGAATTGGAATTTATGAGCTGCTTTATGGAAATCGGGAAGAAGTTCCGCCAAAAGTGGCAATTAACGAAGCGATTGAATTGGCAAAAAATTTCGGCGGCGAGAACTCAGGGAAGTTTATCAATGGGGTTTTGGGAACAATTTATAGAGAAATAGGGGAACCCGGCAAAGAGCACGAAAAGGAAGAGAAAGAAAAAACCAGCGAGAAAAAAGAAGTAAAAAGTGAATCGGAGGATTCGGAAGGAGAACAAAAAAAAGAAGAAAAATAAACTCGCTAATTTGTGCGAATACGGGTGCTAATCTGTGCGAATAGTTTGACAGAATTTCATTGTGTCAATTTTTTCTAAGATATTCGCAAAAATTTGCACCCGAATTAGCATAAATTCGTGATTGTGATGAAGGATTTTTCAGTTCTCGAAAAAAAGCTTGGTCTAAAATTTAATAATAAAGACCTGCTTACCGAGGCTTTTATCCACCGTTCGTATTTAAACGAAAACCCGAAATTTCATTTATCTCACAATGAAAGATTGGAGTTTTTGGGCGATGCTGTTTTGGAGCTCGTAGTAACCAAATATCTTTATCTTAACTATAAAAAGCCCGAAGGAGAGTTAACCAGTTGGCGGGCAGCTTTGGTTAACGCTCAAAGTTTAAGCCAGACAGCCAAAGAACTTAATTTCAATGAATATCTTTTACTTTCCCGGGGCGAGGCGAAAGATACCGGCAAAGCTCGTCAGTTTATTTTAGCTAATACCCTTGAAGCTTTTATCGGAGCGCTTTATCTTGATGGGGGATATAAAGCCGCTCAAGATTTTATTGAAACCTGCCTTTTAAAAAAATTACCGGAAATCATTGAAAAGAAACTTTTTTACGACCCCAAAAGCCGTTTTCAGGAAGAAGCCCAGGAGAGGGCAAGAATTACCCCGATATACAAAGTGTTAAAAGAAAGGGGGCCCGACCATGCCAAGCATTTTATTATAGGAGTTTACCTGAATGAAGAATTGGTGGCTGAGGGAGAGGGTTCTTCTAAACAAATAGCCGAAGAAGACGCCGCAATGAGAGCTTTAAGGATAAAAGGCTGGGGTTGACCCCGTTAGAAGTCTGCCAAATTATTTAATGGCTCCATTAGAAGCATCTGTTTCTAATGGAGCAAGATTTTAACTAACAGAAGTTAAGCATTAAAAACTTAGCTTGTAAATTATCGCAGACTTCTAACGGGGTTGACCCCGTTTTAAAGATTTGTTATAAAACGAGGAGTTCTTTAAAAAAACATATTGGAAGGAAAAGTCAATGGTAAAGAAAAAAGAACTTTTATGGATTTTGATTTTTATTGGTTCAATTGCCTTATTGGCGATGTTTTTTATGCCCGGTTTTTTAAACCAGGAACAGATAGAAAAATTAGAATACGACGATTTTTTGGCAAAACTTGAGCAGGGTGAAATTGTCTCGGTTGTTATCCAGGAAAATGCCAATAGAGATTTCGGAAATATTATTAAGGGAGAATTTAAGAAAGACAAAGCTCTTAAACAATTTAAAGGCAACTTCCCTGTTTATCCCGCTCTTTTAGAAAAACTGGAACAAAACAATGTAGAGATAGATTTTAAGCCCCCTTCCGAATGCGGGGGTGGTATGTCATTTATTTTTCTGATAGGTTTCTTTTTGCTTATTTTCTTTTTGCTGCGCAAGGTGGCAGGAAGACAGATTGGGGGAGCTCAATCTTTTACCAGAAGCCGGGCTAAATTAGCCGGGATAGATGTCAAGGAAAGGTTTGTGGATGTGGCCGGCATTGACGAAGTTAAAGAGGAAGTGGAAGATATTGTTGATTTTTTGAAAAATCCCGAACCATTTCAGCAGATTGGAGCCAGAATTCCTCGAGGAGTGCTTTTGGTTGGTCCGCCAGGCACCGGGAAAACATTGCTTGCCAAAGCAATTGCCGGTGAGGCCGGGGTTCCGTTTTTCAGCACTTCCGGCTCGGAATTTGTGGAAATGTTTGTTGGCGTGGGGGCCGGCCGGGTAAGAGATTTGTTTGCCAAGGCAAAACAAAATGCTCCCTGTATTTTATTTATTGATGAAATTGACGGTGTTGGACGGCATCGGGGTTCAGGCCTTGGTCACAGTCATGATGAGAGAGAACAAACCCTGAATCAGATTTTTGTTGAAATGGATGGGTTTGACGAAAGGACAAATGTTATTGTTCTGGCTGCCACCAATCGTCCTGATATTTTGGACCCAGCTCTTTTGAGGCCAAAGAGATTTGATAGGAAAGTGGTTGTAGGCAGGCCGGATGTTAAAGGAAGAGAGGAAATTCTTAAAGTCCATACTAAAAATAAACCATTGGCCGAGGATGTAAATTTGGAAGAAATCGCTAAAGCCATCCCCGGAGTGGCTGGCGCTGAGCTGGAAAATTTGGTTAATGAAGCGGCTATTTTTGCCGTCAAAGAAAAGAAGGATAAAATTTTCCACTCCCATTTCAGAATGGCGGTAGATAAAATTTTAATGGGCAAAGAGAGAAAATTGGTAATGGACGATGAAGATAAAAGACTTATTGCTTATCATGAGACCGGTCATGCCCTGGTTTCAAAACTTTTGCCAGGCACCGACCCGGTTAGAAAAATTTCTATTACGGCAAGAGAAAGATCGCTTGGTCAAACTTTGAGCCTGCCTGATAAGGATAGATATATTACTTCCGAACGATACCTTTTAAACTGGGTATCAATATGTTTGGGCGGCAGATTGGCTGAGGAGATTTTCCTGGGAACCAGGTCAACCGGAGCCGAAGATGATTTAAGGAAGGCAACCGAAACCGTTCAAAAGATGGTTTGTTCCTGGGGTATGTCAAAACTTGGTCCAAGAGTTTTTGGAGCAAAAGAAGAAGAAATTTTTTTGGGTCGGGATGTTACCCGAAAAGAGGATGTTGGTCCGGAAACTCTAAAAGCGATTGATGAAGAAGTAAATAGAATCATTAACGAGAGTTACGAAAAAGCCAGGGAGCTACTTTCCAATAATCAAGAAAAAGCCGAAGCTTTGGTTAAGGTTCTTTTGGAAAAAGAAACCCTGGAGAAAGGAGAAATTGACCAAATCCTAAAATAATTTAGAAAAGCCGCTCGCCGAGCGGCTTTACCTTTGACATCTCCCTTTGTTTATAATAAATTAAAAGTAATGCTTGTAATTCGTTTGATTCGCGTTGGGAAAAAACACAGTCCAGATTTTCGGATGGTGGTAACCGATAAAAAAAATCCTCCCCGGGGCGGAAGGTTTTTAGAGATGCTCGGGCATTACAATCCAAAATTAAAGCAAAAAAACTTTAAAGAAGAAAGAATTAGATATTGGCTTAAAAATGGAGCAAAACTTTCTGATACCTGCCACAATCTTTTAGTCGGGGCTGGCATTATTAAGGCAAAAAAAATTAAACTGAAAATTTCTTCAAAAGGGAAGGGAAAGCCGGAGGAAGGGAAACTTGAGGAGAAATCCAAAGAGAAAGCGGAAGAAAAACCGAAATTAAAGAAAGGACCGAAAGAAGAAAAATCAGAAGAAAAGAAAGAACCCTCCTCAGCCAAAGCTTCGGATGGTGAAGAAAAAAAAGAATAAGAGAAAAAATTGGGAAACGTTTGAGAGGGGGGTTGACCCCGTTAGATGAGCGAAGCTCTATCTAATGGGGTTGACAACTCCTTATAAAAGGATTATAATACAATGTTGGATAGTGCATGACAGCAAGAACGCTATATTAATTCGTATTTGTAGCCGAAAGCGTAAATTCGCGAATTCCCACACCGCTTTCGGTAGAAAGGTCGGCATGTACTATCAAATAATTAAAGTATTAAATTGATAATCAGTTAATCGCAGTTAATTACCTCGGATTAGCTTCATTACCAAGGAGCTGATTGCTTATAATCGAGGGATTAATTTTCCGAATTCTAAAAATATGGCTAAAGTTGCAGGTGATCAAGAATTTCTTGAGAACATAATAAAAAGTTTAGTTGACCATCCGGAAGATGTGAAAGTCGAGCGGAATGTTGACGAGATGGGAGTTTTACTCTCTCTCAGAATCAATGCGGAAGAT
Source organism: Parcubacteria group bacterium CG11_big_fil_rev_8_21_14_0_20_39_14 (assembly GCA_002787255.1). Taxonomy (GTDB): domain Bacteria; phylum Patescibacteriota; class Minisyncoccia; order Minisyncoccales. Next base: position 5,117 of record PCWD01000006.1, read on the forward strand.
ATGGGCCAAGTTATTGGCCGCCAAGGTTCAACAGCAAGAGCTATTCGGGCTCTTCTGAGAATCGTTGGACTCCGAAATCACGCTCGAGTTAACCTCAAGATTGAAGAACCGGAAGGTGGCAGACCACCGGTTCGCATGGATCGCGGAAGGTCATCAAGAGTTGACGATGTTGTTGAGGAATTAAAGCTGTAAGACATCGGTTTTGGACTTCTTGAGAAATCCGAAGGCCGTGCTATCATTGAGGGTAGCGCGGCCTTTCGTTTCTCATCTTTTGATGAGAAACGAACCCCGCATCAATTTTGCCATTAAATACCCATTAAAACTTTGATTAAAGGTTTAATTCGGAAAAGTTATCGCAATGCCCGGCCCCGAATAGGGGTTTCGTGGGAGAGGGCATTGCCATGGCAAAGGGTTGCAAAATTGGTGCGGGGTCGCCACCTAAAACATAATGCAAAGAACAGACTGTTGAACAATTCAGCGTAGTTCAGCGTAGATATCAGCGTTAGTTCAGCGTATTATCGCTGAGTAAACGCTGATATCTACGCTGAGTTAACGCCGATACGCTGAAAAAATAATTATTCAACAGTCTCTGGCAGCATTCGCATAAAATTCGTAGATTAGCATCATGTTTCATGATTAGGTTTGATATTATCACAATTTTTCCGGATATTTTTCAATCCTATTTTAGCGAAAGTATTATTAAAAGAGCCCAACAGAAAAAGTTGGTTAAAATTAATATTCATAATCTTCGGGATTTCACAAACGATATTCACAAAACGGTTGACGACAGGCCCTATGGCGGAGGCCCGGGAATGATTTTAAAAGTCGAGCCGATTTGTAAAGCTGTTCAATTTTTAAGAAATAAAGAATTAAGAATAAAAAATAAAAAACAAAAACATAAAAATAAAAAAACTAAAGTAATTCTTTTTAGCGTAAAAGGCAAGAAATTTAATCAGCAAATGGCTCAAAGTTTTTCAAAATTTAACCAGCTTATTTTGATTTGCGGCAGATACGAAGGAGTTGATGAAAGAGTTGCAAGGCATATTGCCGATATGGAAGTTTCGGTGGGGGATTATGTTTTAACCGGGGGCGAGCTGGCGGCGATGGTTCTTATTGATGTTGTTTCCCGCCACATTCCCGACGTTTTGGGCAAGCTGGAATCGCTTGAAGAAAAAAGATTGGGTCCCGGAGTGCCAGTTTATACCCGGCCCGAAGTTTTTACTTATAAAAAAAGAAAGTACCGGGCGCCGAAAGTTTTGCTTTCCGGTCATCATAAAAAAATTGAAGATTGGAGAAAAAAACACATTAAATCCATTGAGAATCCTTCTT
>PCWD01000010.1 GCA_002787255.1 Parcubacteria group bacterium CG11_big_fil_rev_8_21_14_0_20_39_14
CTCAAAGAATACGGACAGGCAAATCTTATTCGCGGAATCGGAGAAGCCAAAGTTTATCTTGTTGAAAATGGCAAGAAACGCTGGGTAGAAACTGCCGAAATCTTCACCAAAAAAAGTTATGACTGGTTAAAAATTGTAGAGATTAATGAAATAGAACTGAAAGCTTATCCAACAGGGTCTAATATTAAATAAGGAGAACCAAGCAGCAAAGAAATCAAATCAAATAAAACCAAAAATCGGGAAGTCAGACTTCCCGATTTTTGGTTTTTGCGGGCATTATTAAATTGCCAATCAATTTCTTTCCTGATAAACTAAAATAATGTTGAAAAAATTTTTAATAACTTTTATTATTTTGATTTGCGGAGGCGTTGCGGCATTAATTTTTTATCCAAGCGAGAAAGTGGCGCTTTTTGACGAGCCGAAAGAAAGCCAGGAGGTTTCCGAAAATACCCAAAATCAAAATTTAATTGAAACACCGCTTCCAACTCAAGCAGAAAAAATTCAGGAGGGGGGGCAAAATCCGCAAAATACCGTAACCTTAATGTTTGTTGGCGATGTTATGCTTTCCCGACAGGTTGGAAAAAAAATGGAAAAGGAAAATAACTGGAAATGGCCCTTTTTAAAAATTGCCGATACCCTGAAAGAAGCGGATATTCTGTTTGGCAATTTGGAAGGGCCGATTTCTGACAAGGGGAAAAATATCGGCAGTATTTATTCTTTTAGAACCGACCCAAGAGCAATTGAGGGTTTAAATTTTGCCGGATTTGATGTTCTCTCGGTTGCCAATAATCATATCCTTGATTGGGACAGGGAAGCAATGGAAGATACCCTCCGGAAATTAAAGGAAGCGGGAATTAATTATGTTGGCGGAGGATTTAACGAAGAAGAGGCTCATTCGGCGGCGCTCAAAGAAGCCGGAGGTCTAAAATTTGCTTTTTTAGGGTATTGCGGAGTGGGCACTGAATACTGGGAAGCTCAAAAAGATAAATCAGGAATCGCCTGGCTTAAAAAAGAAAGATTAAAAGAGGATATAGAAAAAGCAAAGGCTTTGGCAGATTTGGTGTTTGTTTCAATGCACTTTGGAGAGGAATATCAAACCAAGCAAAATTCCGAGCAAAAAGATTTTGCAAGGCTGGCTATTGATGCCGGGGCAGATTTGGTTATCGGGCATCATCCTCATGTTTTACAACCCATTGAAAACTATAAGAATGGTTATATTGCGTACTCGCTTGGAAATTTTGTTTTTGACCAGACTTTCTCTCCCCAAACAAAAGAGTCGGTTGTCTTAAAAATTATAGTTGAAAATGGTAAAATAAAAGTAGTGATACCATTAAAAGCTGAAATTTCAAATGATTTCCAGCCCTACATTAAATAACGAAATAATAAAAGATATTGGTTGTTTTTATATTAAAAACGGAAAATTGAAGCAGGAAAAGAAAAAGAAAGAATGGTTAAACAGGCAAATTCCCCTGCACTTTCTTTTGATTTTTTTGTTTTGCTGCTTTGGCGCGGTTTCTTTAATTCCCAATCTGTCCTCTTCTTGGAAGGACAGCAAGACATTAGAGTTGGCTTCTTTGGCTTCCTTAATTAATTTAGATGGAAATCTTGGTACCCAGTCCAAAAAATTACCTCTATCTGTTCATAAAATTCATAAACTTCCTTTTTCTCCTGATAAACTTTATAAATTACCTTTGTCCGGGGATAGACCAAGATTGGCAGTTACTCCATCAACAAACATGGGGCGAGTCGCTTTAACAACTTCAAGACAAGTGATTAAGATTAATGAGCCAAAGAAAGTTTTGGGATTGGATGGAACGGGCATAAAGGAAAAATACATTGAAGTTGATATTTCCGAGCAAACTATGATGCTTTATGGAGAAGGAGAATTGAAGGGTATTTATAAGGTTTCTACCGGAATGTCAAGGTTTCCTACCCCAACCGGTAAATTTAAGGTCTTGAGAAAATTAGCCAATGTTTGGTCTCATAGATATAAATGCTGGATGCCCTATTCCTTGGAGTTTTCCTCCGGTCTTTTTATTCACGAGCTGCCTTATTGGCCGGGAGGTCAGAGGGAAGGAGAAAATCATCTTGGCAGGCCTGTTTCCCACGGATGTGTAAGACTGGGTATTGGCCCGGCCAGGGAAGTTTATGAATTTGCCGAAATTGGCACCCCTATTATTATTCATAAATAAAATATCAATATATGGCATGCTTGTGCGGAAAATTTTTTTAAATTTAATATTCTTGGTGGTTTTTTTATTCTTGCCGGGTTTAACTTTGGCCGTATCCTTGGATGAAAAGACTGATTTTTATGTTAATTCAACTTATGATTTGCAGAGTCGTAAGCAAATTTCAGCTATTTTAAAAAAAACTGGACAGAATGCTTACTTTTATCTGGATAATGATTGGTGGAGGAAACTTTCAAGTTCGGAGCAAGTTCAAAAAATTGATGCTCTGGATAATTTAGCCAAAGAATTTGATGAGAAAATTTATCCGACTTTAAGAAAAACCTTTGGAACCGAATGGAGACCGGGGATTGACAATGACGAAAGAATTACAATTTTGGCGGTTCCGATGCCGGAGAAAGTCGGTGGTTATTTTAATCCACTTGATGAATATCTTCTTCATACCAGGGTAAGATTGTCCACCGGAGAAGAAGTTGAAATTTTAAATTCCAATGAAAGGGAGATGATTTATTTTAACGCTTCAAAACTTTCCGGTTCTTTGGAAAAAGGATTGATTGCCCAGGAATTTCAGCATCTGATTTCTTTTTACCAAAAAGAAAAATTATGGGGTGTTTCAGAAGAAACCTGGCTGAATGAATTAAGGTCAGAGGTTGCCGTAACTCTTTGCGGCTATGATGAAAAACTTCAGGGAAGCAATCTGGAAATGAGAATTAAAAATTTTTTGGACAAGCCCTATGATTCCCTAACCGAATGGAAGAATACTCCGAATGATTACGGAGTGGCAAATTTGTTCGGTCAGTATTTGGTTGACCATTACGGAATAGCTCTTTTGGCAGATTCCCTGAAAAGTTCCGAAATTGGAATCAAAAGTTTAAATAGCGCTTTGAAAAAATTAGGCTTTGGCAGGGATTTTTCCCGGATTTTTACCGATTGGACAATTGCTTCTTATGTTAATGACTGCTCTTTGGGTTCCGAGTTTTGTTACCGGGCGGAAAATTTGAAGAATTTTAAACTAACTCCTTTGGCTAATTTTATTCCTTTTGTTGGGAAAACCAGCTTTACCGTTGTTAATACCACAAAAGATTGGGCGGGCAACTGGTATAGATTCAGCGGAGGACACGATGTTTTAAAAATTGAATTTTTCGGGGGTCCTGAAGAGGAATTTCAAATACCCTATATCGTAACGGATATTGACGGCAGAAATTCTCTAAGTTCATTTTCTCTGGATAGTTCCGGACGAGGAACAATTTACATCTCCGATTTTGGAACGAAAAACACTTCGCTGGTGATTATTCCAAGCGTCCAGCAAAAAACTTTTGGTTTTTCGGACAACGAACCGATTTATCAATTTTCCTGGACAGCTTCAACAATTAAAAGTTCGGAAATTTCCGATGATTCCGAAAGCCCGGATTTGATTCCAGACGGTTCTTTAATCAGAGCGAAAGAAGATTATAGGGTTTATGTTGCGAGCGGAAAATATCGCCGTTGGATTCAATCCCCGGAAATTTTTAATATGTATGGACATCTGAAATGGGAAAATATTATTGAGGTAAGCAAAGAGCGGCTTTTAAAATATCAGGAGTCATTTTTAGTTAGAGAAAAAAACGATTACAAAGTTTATAAAATTGAAGCAGCCCCATTAGATAGTAACGAACATCTAACGGGGCAAGTAAAAAAACGCTGGCTTAATATGACGAGCCGAGATTTTGAGGCAAGAGGATATAAATGGGATGAAATTTTCATTATCAATCAAAAAGAAAGAGATTATTTTCCCCCTGGAATTGAAATATTGTGAGGACTCCGACTCCTCACATTTTAGATGACTCAATACGTTCCTTGACTAATGTCAATTTTCCCGATAAAATTTAAAGCGGATATGCGCCATATATTAAAAGCAGACGATTTTAATCCGAAATTAATTGAAGAGCTTTTCAAGAAAGCTCTTTTTTTTGAGAAATCATTGGAAAAGAAAAAAGACTTGAAATCGCTTGTTGGAGCAATAATGTGCTCTCTTTTTTATGAAGAAAGCACAAGGACCAGATTTTCTTTTGAAGCGGCAATGCATCGGCTCGGGGGGCAAGTAATTTCAACTGAAAACGCGTCAATGTTTTCTTCGGCTGCCAAGGGGGAAAACTTAGAGCATACAATTCAGGTGATTTCCGGCGTGGCAAGCCCCGCAATGAGATACGCCGATATAATTGTTTTGCGCCATCCGGAAATCGGGGCGGCCCAGCGCGCGGCTCGGGTTTCTGGAGTTCCGATTATCAATGCCGGCGACGGAGCTGGCGAGCATCCAAGCCAAGCCTTGCTTGATATTTACACTATTCAAAAATTCTGCAAAAGACTGGAAAATTTATCAATCGGTTTTGTCGGAGATTTGGCTTTCGGCCGGATAGTCAGGTCCCTGGTAAAATTGCTTTCCCAATATAAAAATAACCGCTTTTATTTTATCGCTCCCGAGGGATTGAAAATCGGTCAGGACATTAAAGAATATTTAGTGAAAAAAGGAATATCGTTTCAGGAAAACGGCAATCTGGAAGATGTAATCGGGGATATCGATTTTTGTTACGTGACCAGGGTTCAGAAAAATCATATCCAGGATCAGAAATTTATCGAGGAGTATCAAAATTCCAAAGATAAATTCGTGATTTCCAAAGAAATTTACGAGCTTTCCGAGGCTCGCGGAACATTTTTTGGCCATCCAATGCCAATTGATTCAAGGGAGCAGGAAATCAGTCCTGAAGTTGAAAATTTGCCAAGGGTTATATTTTTGAAGCAGGCGGGCTTTGGGGTTCCGGTCAGAATGGCTTTGCTTGAATGGATTTATAAAAAATAGAGAAAAATAGAGAATAAACCCTGTCACAACAAGGGTTTGACAGAAAGTTTTTAGGGCGATAGATTAAAGATAGTGCGTAATAAGAAATTAGCCCAAAATTTGAGAAATTTCATGAGATTTCCCGAATAAAATTTCCGAAATATACCCCCAAAATTGGCAAAATCTTATTACGCATTAACTTTATTATAAAAGATAGAAAAAGATAGATTATAAAAGATAAATTATAAAAAAACTTCTGGTTTTTTTCCCAAACGGCCGTTTGCCATTTTAACCACAAAATATCTTAAAGGTATCAACAACATATCAACTC
>PCWD01000028.1:0-22840 GCA_002787255.1 Parcubacteria group bacterium CG11_big_fil_rev_8_21_14_0_20_39_14
ATAAACGCGAATAAATTCAATATTTTGGCAGTCAAATTTTCATTCCCGTTCCCTTATTTTAACTTCGCTTTTCTGATAAACCCAATATAACTTCATAGTGTTGGGTTCTTGACAACAAAGAGTCAAGGGTTTAAAAATAATTGTAAAAAAGTTAATCAAAAATTTAAATTTCATTGTATCGGAATTTGCTAGCGGAGGCGAGCAACCATGTTCTTTTGAGATTTAAATTTTAAAGAGTATGTTTATGAAAAACAAAATAATCAAAAATAAAAATTTAATAGGGCGGACCTCAATATCGTTTGTCGTTTCTGGAGTGCTTTTTCCAATTTTTGTTTTGGCGGCAATAACCACCGCGGTTATCGTTACCGATGAAGCTGCTAATATTACTTTGTCCTCAGCCACTCTCAACGGTCGGGTAATTGACGATGGCGGATGCAATGAAATGGTGGTTTGGTTTCAGTACGGCGAAACAACTTCTTATGGCCAGGAAACCCCCTTTCAAAAGGACCATAGTTTCAATCTTCAATCTTTTTCCGCCAATATTTCCAATTTATCTCTCTGCACGCTTTATCATTTCAGGGCAAAAGCTATAAATAACACCCATATCTCTTACGGTGAAGATAGAACTTTTAAGACCCAATGCCCCCCCTCTTCCTCTCCAACCGTTGATGTAAAAGCCAATGGTTTTGATGGCCCGATTACCATTCTTTACAACAGTTCAGCCACTTTATCCTGGACATCAACCAATGCTGATTCCTGTCAGGCTTCTGGTGATTGGTCGGGCTCAAAACCATTTTCCGGTTCTCAAACAACCGGCAATCTAACTTCTTCAAAAACCTATATTCTAACCTGCTCCGGTCAGGGAGGCTTTTCTGAAGACAGGGTCATGGTTAATGTTGAGTCCCAGCCAACTCTTTATGTTTCCCTGGAAGCTATTCCCAATTCCGGCCACGCTCCCTTAAACGATGTTGATTTAAAAGCCACTGTTTCCGGAACAGCCCAGGGTCAAATTTCTTACAAGTTTGACTGCACTGATAATGGAATTTGGGATAAAGTTGTTTCCACTGATTCCAATCCCTATATCGCTTCAGACCTTTGTAGTTATTCTTCGGCCGGAAACTATCAAGTCAGGGTTTATGTTAAAAGAGGCTCGGCTAATCCCGCTCAGGCCACAACCACCATTAATGTTCTTTCTCAGCCAAATCATTCGCCGGTTGCCGATGCCGGTTCGGATAGAGAAGTTGAGGAGGGAAATTCAATAAGATTAAATGGTTCGGGTTCTGACCCGGACGGCGATTCAATAACTTATTCCTGGTACTGCAATGGAGGGTATGTTTCAAGAACCGATATTGCTCAACCCGAATATTTTGCTCCCTTTGTTTCTCAAAACACTTCCTATTTTTGCGACCTAACCGTAACCGATGATAAGGGCTTTGCCGATTCGGATAGACTCTCGGTTTTGGTAAGAAAAAAATATGTTCCCCCAACTCCGAGTCCAACCCCAACTCCGAGTCCCACCCCTGTTCCCTCAGCAACCACTTCGCTAACTATTTCAAAATCAGGCAAAAATTTAGATAGGGGAGATGCTTTGTGGCTGGAAACAATAACTGCCGCGCCCGGAGATATTTTGCAGTTTAAAATTGAGATAACCAATATTGGAGGAAATCCGGCTAAAAATGTAATAATAAAAGATATATTTCCAAACAAAGTAAATTATTGGGGCAGTTTGAAAATTAACGATGTTCCTCAAAGCGGAGCAATATGGTTGGGAATGAATATGGGCGATATTCCGGTCGGGCAGAAAAAAATAATAACATTTGACGCAAAGGTCGGCTTGAGCGAAGATTTCGGTTATGGAAGCACAATTTTGAACAATTTGGCAACAGTTTCAGGTGAAAATCTTTTTCCGATTGAAGATACCGCGGTTATTGATGTTCGTAAAGCCGGAGTGGCGGGAGCGGTAACGGAGGTAAATACCGGGGCGATAAAACCGGTAATGTTTGTATTTTTTACCTCCTTGCTTTTGTTAATTTTATTCATTGGTTTTTGGGCAATTAATAGATTTCTTGTTCATAGCAGCAAATTTTGGAGGAATGTTGATGAAAAATTCCAACTCCTTAAATCGTATATTTTTTCTGAATAACGAGGGAAAAACTAACGAAGTTACGAAGTTAAAAACTATCGAGGTTGAACCTCGATAGTTTTGGATTCAAGGTTGTCTTACCTGTCCACCTGCGTAAGATGAGATACATCTGTGACACCAATTGAATGGGCGATAAAATACAAGCAACTGTCACAAATGTACTCATTTCGTACAAGGGCTTGACAAACTTGTTTCCTGGAGTAAAATAAAAACTACAGATTTTATTAAACCATTTTTACATCTTTTTGCAACTTGCCCTCCCTTTTTATTAAATTTTATTAACTCCAAATACGGACCCTAAACAAAAACTAATAGGGTATTTTAAGTTGCCTTTGTTTTTTTATCCGGCATAAAGAAGGAATTGCGCGTAATGCTTTTATATTAGAGCACATTGTTTAAAGCGCATATATAAAGCATGCTGCCCATCAAATCTTTTGCAAAACATTCACTTTTAGATTATCCCGTTCCTGATTTAATTGAGGCTCAAAGAGAATCTTATGAGTGGTTTTTAAATTTTGGGCTGAAGGAACTTTTTGAAGAAATTTCCCCAATTGAAGATTACACGGGAAAAGAACTTGAGCTTTGGTTTTTGAATTGGATATTTGGCGAACCCGTTTTTTCTGATGTAGAAGCAAAACAGAACAATGCCACTTTTGAATCTCCTTTGCGAGCAAAAATTCGATTAAAAAACAAAAAAACTCAAGAAATTAAAGAACAAGAAATATATATGGGCGAATTTCCTTTAATGACCGAACGTGGAACTTTTATCGTTAATGGCGTTGAGCGGGTTGTCGTTTCTCAGCTTATTCGCTCGCCCGGAGTTTTTTTCACAATGAGAGAATATCGGGGAAGGAAGTTTTTTGGAGCAAAAATTATTCCCAACCGAGGAGCCTGGATAGAGTTTGAAACAGATTTTAATAATGTGATATCAGTCAGAATAGACAGAAAAAGAAAAGTTGAAGCCACCACTCTTTTGAGGGCGTTTGGAATGGAGAAAGATGAGCAAATTATTGAGCTTTTCAGGGATGTGGATACTGGCGCCGAGGTTAAATATATTCAAAAGACCCTGCAGAGCGATTCGGCAAAAAATAAAGATGAGGCGCTTATTGAAATTTACAAACGTATCAGGCCAGGGGACCTTGCTACCGTTGATAACGCTCGTTCTTTAATTGAAGCGATGTTTTTTAATTTTGCGAGGTATGATTTATCTAAAGTTGGCCGCTGGCGGATGATTCAAAGACTAAAAGAGTTTTCAGTTGAATCGCCTGGGATAACTAAAGTCAATCGAGTTTTGCAAAAGCAAGATGTGGTAAATGTATTAAAAGAAATTATAAAATTAAACAATAATCCCGAAGCAGAACCAGATAACATTGACCATTTGGGGAATCGTCGGGTGCGCTCATTGGGAGAACTTTTGCAAAACAAATTAAGAATTGGGTTGGTTAGAATGGAGAGGATTATTAAAGATAGAATGTCAACTCTTGATATTTCCATCCTGACTCCGACTCAACTTCTAAATATTTCTCCTTTTGCGGCGGCAGTTAAAGAATTTTTTACCTCATCTCAACTTGCTCAATTTATGGATAATCAAAATCCCCTGGCTGAGCTCGAACATAAAAGAAGACTCTCGGCTATGGGTCCGGGAGGATTGGTCCGGGAAAGAGCGGGTTTTGAAGTAAGAGATGTTCAACCTTCTCATTATGGAAGAATCTGTCCCATCCAAACGCCCGAAGGTCCTAATATTGGTTTGGTTGGACACCTTGCTCTTTTTGCCAGAATTAACGAATTCGGTTTCATCGAAACCCCTTATTTCAAAGTTAAGCAGGGACGAGTAACTTCTGAAATTCAGTACCTTAACGCTTACGACGAAGAAAGATATAACATTGCTCAAGGAGGAGAGAAAATTGATAGGCAGGGAAGATTTCTTGAACAAAAAATTGAAGCCAGGCTAAAAGGAGAGCCTGGAATAATAGATAGCAAGGACATTAATTTTACAGATATTTCAAGCCGGCAAATTTTCAGTGTGGCTACCAATCTTATTCCTTTTCTTGCTCACGATGATGCTAACCGCGCATTGATGGGCTCAAATATGCAGAGACAAGCCGTTCCCTGCGTGAAGTCCGAACCCCCGTTAGTTAGCACGGGAATAGAAGAAAGAGTTGCCGAGGATTCAAAGCAAGTAATAACAGCTCCGGAAGATGCTCGGGTTTTAGAGGTGGATGCCGAGCATATAAAATTAGAACTAAAAGAAAAAAAGCGGACGAAATTATATAAACTTAATAATTTTATTAGGTCTAATCAATATACCTGTCTTCATCAAAAACCAATTATCAAGAAAGGGGCTCTTGTAAAAAAGGGAGAGATATTAGCCGATGGTTCGGCAATAAAGGACGGAATTTTGGCTTTGGGACAAAATCTTTTAGTTGCTTTTTTGCCCTGGCGGGGAGCAAATTTTGAAGATGCTATAGTTATTTCCCAAAGACTATTAGAAGAGGATATTTACAGTTCCATTCACATAGAAGATTTTACCTGTGATATTCGTGAAACAAAACTCGGACCGGAAATCACAACCTTTGATATTCCCAATGTGGGAGAAGAAAAACTAAAAGATTTAGACGAAGAGGGGATTATTAGAATTGGAGCCGAGGTTAAACCGAGAAGTATTTTGGTTGGAAAAATTTCTCCCAAGGGCGAGGCTGATTTGACGGCCGAGGAGAGGCTTTTGAAAGCAATTTTTGGCGAAAAAGCGAGGGAGATAAAAGATACCTCTCTTTTGCTTCCTCACGGAAAAAGAGGTCGGGTTATTTCGGTAAAAGTGCTCTCTCGCAAGAAAGGCGATAAACTCGAACCCGGCATTATAAAAAGCATTAGAGTAGAAGTTGCCCATTTAAGAAAGATAGCGGTGGGAGATAAGTTAGCCGGCCGGCATGGAAACAAGGGGGTTATTTCTAAAATTCTGCCCGAGGAGGAAATGCCTTATCTTGAAGACGGAACGCCAATAGATATTATACTGAATCCTTTAAGTATTGCTTCGCGAATGAATATTGGTCAGGTTCTTGAAACTCATCTTGGCTGGGTGGCTAAAAAATTAGGGTACCGGGCAGTGACTCCGTCTTTTGGCGGAGCAACCGAAGAGGATATAAAAGAAGAGTTCAAAAAAGCAAAATTGCCCGAAGACGGAAAAGTTGTTTTATATGATGGGAAAACCGGTGAACCATTTCCTCAAAAAATTACTATTGGTTATGCCTACATAATGAAGCTTGTTCACATGGTTGAAGAAAAGATTCATATGAGATCCATTGGGCCCTATTCTTTGATTACCCAGCAGCCCTTGGGGGGGAAGGCTCAATTTGGCGGACAGAGATTTGGAGAAATGGAAGTTTGGGCCCTTGAGGGATACGGCGTTGCCCATATATTGCAGGAAATTCTAACAATTAAATCAGATGATGTTTTGGGCCGGGCAGTGACTTATGAATCAATTATTAGAGGCGAGAAAATAAAGACTCCGAATGTTCCATCTTCGTTTAATGTTTTAATTTCCGAACTGCGAGGCTTGGGACTAAATGTGAGACCGGAGGAGGAAAACAAAACATAATGAGACTGTTGAACAATTATATTTCAGCGTATCGGCGTTAACTCAGCGACAATACGCTGAATTAAAGCCGATATCTATACTGAACAACGCTGGAATTGTTCAACGCTCTCTATCTTGCATGCGTGTTGACGATATTAAATCCATAAAAATAAAACTTGCTTCACCCGAGGATATTTTATCCTGGAGCCATGGAGAGGTAACAAAGCCGGAAACCATTAATTATCGAACCCAAAGGTCGGAAAAAGACGGGCTTTTTTGTGAAAGGATTTTTGGTCCGGAAAAAGATTACGAATGTTATTGCGGAAAATATAAAAGAGTTAGATATAAAGGTATTGTCTGTGATAAATGCGGAGTAGAAGTTACAAGGTCCTCAGTAAGAAGAGAAAGAATGGGCCACATTAAATTAGCGACTCCTTGTTCCCATATCTGGTTCTTGCGCGGTGTTCCTTCGCAGATTGGACTATTTTTAGACAGGCCGATGCAGTCCCTGGAGAGAGTTGTTTATTTTGCCGCTTATATAATTTACGATGTTGATGATGAGGGCAAGCAAAATTTAAAAAGAGAGATAGAGAAAGAGTTTAACTCAAAATTAAAGGGAGCGGAGTCAAAAAAAGAAAAGGAAGCATTGACGGTTGCCAAAATCAGGGCTTTCGAAGAATTAAACAAGCTTCAAAAATATCAGATTTTATCCGAAGCGGAATATAGAAATCTCGGTTTGAAATATGGAGAAATTTTTGAAGCCGGAACGGGCGCGGAAACTTTAAGAAACATTTTTTCCCAGTTTGATTTAAAAAAATTAGAAAAGGATTTAAAAAATGAAGCAAATTCCGTCTCCCCAGTTATAAAAAGAAAGGTTTTAAAGAGAATGAAATTGGTAAAATTGTTAATTGATAACAATATTAGACCAGAATGGATGTTTTTAACAGTTCTGCCGGTAATTCCTCCTGACCTGCGTCCCATGGTTCAGCTTGATGGGGGGAGATACGCTTCTTCTGACCTTAACGATCTTTACCGCAGGGTAATTAATCGAAATAATCGTCTGAAACATCTTTTTGAACTAAGGGCTCCGGAGGTAATTGTGAGAAACGAAAAAAGAATGCTTCAGGAAGCGGTTGACGCCCTGATTGATAACTCGGCTCGAAAATCTCGGACAACTATGGCCAGTACGGGCGGCCGGCGCCTTTTAAAATCATTAGCGGATATGCTTAAAGGAAAACAGGGCAGGTTTCGCCAAAATCTTTTGGGGAAAAGAGTGGATTATTCCGGCCGGTCGGTTATTGTTATAGGACCTGAGCTTAAATTAAATCAATGCGGAATTCCCAAGAAAATGGCTTTAGAGTTGTTTAAACCGTTTGTTATTCAAAAACTTATTAGCAAGGGTTTGGCTTACAATATTCGAGGAGCTGGAAAACTTATTGAACAAGCTCCTAATGAGGTTTGGGAAATGCTTGAAGAGGTAATTAAGAATAAGTATGTTCTTTTAAATCGGGCCCCAACTCTTCATCGGCTTGGAATTCAGGCATTTCAGCCAATCCTTATAGAGGGAGAAGCAATTCAAATTCATCCTTTGGTATGCTCCGCCTTCAACGCTGATTTTGACGGTGACCAGATGGCGGTTCATATTCCCTTATCAGAAGAGGCTCAGGTTGAGGCGAAAGATATGATGCTCTCATCAGTAAATCTTTTGAAACCAGCCACCGGAATCCCGGTTGTTTCTCCAACCAACGATATCGTTCTTGGCTGTTACTGGTTAACTAAAATTAAAGACGGCGTTTTTGGAGAAGGAAAGATTTTTTCCAGCCCCAAAGAGGCAAATTTGGCTTATGAATTTAAAAAGGTAGATTTAAAGGCCAGGGTCAGGATTCGGATGCCAAAATCAACAGCGAGCAAAACTAATGGTTTCGTAGAGACCTCGGTCGGCCGAGTAATTTTTAATGAAGTTTTGCCGGAAGATTTTCCATATTGTAATGAAACAATAAACAAAAAAAGAATGGCGAGTCTTGTTGCCGATATAATAGATAAATATGGAACTGAGAATAGTCAGCCAACTTTAGATAAAATTAAAGATTTGGGATTTGAGTTTTCAACTCTTTCGGGGATTTCCTGGGGAATGAACGATATCAAAGTTCCGGAAGAAAAGAAAAAATTGATAGACGAGGCCCAAAAAGAAGCCGAGCAGGTCAAAGAGCACTATCTTAAAGGATTTTTGAGCCCGAAAGAGAGAAAAGCAAAAAATATTGAGATTTGGTATAAAGTGATGGAGAAAATTGAAAAATTGGTTCCTCTGACTTTAATTAAATCTGATTCTCCAATTTTTTCGATTATTGATGCCGGAGCGCGAGGCACCTGGTCCCAATCCACTCAAATGGCAGGGATGAAGGGCTTGGTAAATAATCCGGCGGGGCAAATAATTGAGTTGCCGGTCAAGAGCAGTTTTAAGGAAGGATTTAGTATTCTGGAATATTTTATTTCTACTCACGGAGCAAGAAAAGGGACCTCAGATACTGCCTTGCGTACTGCCGTGGCAGGGTATCTGACCAGGAGGCTGGTGGACGTTGTTCACGATGTAATTACTAAGGAGGGGGACTGTAGAGACAACAAGGGAGTAATTTTTTACCGGGCCGAGAGTCAAGAAACTGGACAGAACTTCGCTGACCAGATTATCGGGAGAATAACACTGGAAGATATTGTTGAAAAATCCAGGCTCAAAAATAAAAAAATTATTACAAGGAAGGGAGAGTTCATTGACAAATCGGCAGCTAAACTTATTGAGAATTCCGGCATAGAGAGCGTAAGGGTTCGTTCTCCTCTGAGCTGCAAGACGCTTTTTGGCATTTGTCGGAAATGTTATGGTTGGGATTTGGGGAATAATAGACCTGTAAAAAACGGAGAGGCGGTAGGCGTTGTTGCCGCTCAGGCAATAGGAGAGCCGGGAACCCAGCTGACCATGAGAACTTTTCATACTGGCGGCGTGGCAACGGGTGGGGACATTACTCAGGGTTTGCCCCGGGTTGAAGAAATTTTTGAAGCTCGTCTTCCTCAGGGGAAAGCTATAATTTCAGAAGTAGATGGGGAGGTCAAAGAAATTGAAGAAAAAGATAAACAAAAAATAATTAAAATTAAAATTATTGCCGACGATGATAGTCCGAAGAAAAAATCCAAAAAAGAGGCTTCTGCCAAGCGGAAACAGAAAGCCGAGGACATAAAAGAATACATTATTCCTTTTGGCGTAGAAATTTGCGTAAAAAACGGCGACAAAGTTGAGAAAGGCAGCCCCCTTACCGGAGGCAGTATGGACCCAAAAGAACTTTATAGGTTAGCGGGGCTGGAAAAGACTCAGAAGTATATTGAAAAAGAAGTTCAAAAAATTTATATTTCTCAGGGAGTTCAAATTCATTCAAAACATCTTGAGATAATTATAAGGCAGATGTTTTCTCGGGTAAAAGTAAAAGAAGTTAATTCTTCAAAGTTTATTATTGATGAAATAGTTGAGAGAGACGGCTTTTTGGAAGAAAATGAAAGACTTAAAAAAGAAGGAAAAATTCCTGCCAAAGGTCAGAGAATTCTTTTGGGCGTCTCAAAAGTTGCCCTAACCTGTGATAGTTTTCTTTCGGCCGCTTCATTTCAGGAGACCTCCAGGGTTCTAATAAGGGCGGCTTTATCCGCCAAAGAAGATAGGCTTCGGGGCTTGAAAGAAAATGTGATTATTGGGAAATTGATACCGGTTGGCACCGGTTTTAGAAAAGGGTTTGATGTAAACTTAGTTGAGAAAAACAAGAAAGAGAACTATAATAAAGACAAGATGTCATCAATGAATAACTAATCAATTACGAATTTACATAACCATCAACGAATTTACGAATCAGTTACGAATTTGCGAATGGATTCGGCAAGCTCACCATCTCAAACTCGCTGAAGGATTCATATACCCGCCCCGTTAGATAGTAAACATCTAACGGGGTGAATAAAAGATTCGTTATTCGTTGATGAATAAATGAAATGAGTTATCGTATATTCGCATAGATTCGTAAATTCGTTGATTGCGTGATTTTCTGGCTAAGAAAAAGAAAAAAATTGAAACTAAAAATAGGCCCCTTTTTCTTAATTTGAAAACCGAAAGGATGGTTTTTGGAATAATTTTTTTAACCCTGACCCTAATTATTACTCTGGGTTTTTTTAATTTAGCCGGAAGTTTGGGCAGGTTTTTAAACAATTTTTTTGAGTTTGTTTTTGGCTGGGGCAAATATGTTCTGCCTTTGGTTTTATTAATTTTATCCTATGTTTCTTTCAGAGCAGAAAGTGAAGACATCTATTTTTCTTTGGGGCTAGGTTCCTTGCTTTTTATTTTCGGGTCACTGGGACTTATTGAAATAATATCGGAGGAAATTCGACCGGCTGGTTATTTCGGGCTGGTTCTTTCTTATCCGTTTTTGAAGTTAGTCGGTTTTTTGGTTTCTTGTTTAATTTTTAGCGTAATAATAGCAATATCTCTAATTCTTTTTTTTGGTCCTTTAGTTAAAGAGAGAAGAGAAAAAATTCCTGATTTTAAAGAAAAAAATGAAAAAGCCAAAAATAGGGAAGTTGTCCCATTCTCCCCAATTTTTGAAGAAAAATCGTCCAGACTGGAAAAATTAATGGAAAGAATTATTAAAAAAACACCTGAATTTGAAGTCAAAGAAATTGCCGGTATTGCCGAAACCACAGCCCAGAAAAAAGAAGAAATTGAGGTTTTGGAAAATCAGTTTAGAGCCTTTCAATATAAAATTCCTCCGGTTGAACTTTTGGAAGAAGATAGGGGTCAGCCAACAACCAGCGACATTAAAGCAAGCTCCAACATTATTAAAAGGACTTTGCAGAATTTTGGCATCGAGGTTGAGATGGGAGAAGTTAACATTGGTCCAACTGTTACCCAATTTACCTTAAAGCCGGCCGAAGGGGTAAAGCTTTCAAGAATTACTATTTTGGGAAATGACCTTTCTTTAGCCCTGGCCGCTCATCCAATAAGAATTGAGGCGCCGATTCCCGGGAAATCTCTGGTTGGGATTGAGGTTCCAAATAAAGTCGTAAAACTGGTCAGACTCCGGCACTTGATTGATAGCCCGGATTTTTGGAACTCGCCATCTAATTTGACTTTTGTTTTGGGAAGAAATGTAATGGGCGATAGGATTTATGCTGATTTAAGAAAGATGCCCCACCTTTTGCTTGCCGGCAGCACGGGTTCCGGAAAAACCATTGCCCTGAATACAATAATAATGAGTCTTTTGTATCGAAATTCTCCGGCAACTTTGCGATTAGTTTTAATTGACCCAAAGCGAGTGGAATTTCCGATTTATAACGGCATTCCCCACCTTTTAATACCGGTAATTGTTGACGCTCAGAGAACAATTAACGCTTTGCGCTGGCTGATAGGGGAAATGGAAAGACGTTTTGAAATTTTGGCTCAAGCTCAAGCCAGAGATATTATGGGTTATAATCTTCAGTTTACCGCTCATCACTTTAGCGGCGAGGGGTTTACCAATAAGCAGTTTCATAAAGACGAAGAGAAACCCCTGTCTTATATTGTGGTGATTGTTGATGAGTTGGCTGATTTGATGGCTGCCCGGGGTAAAGAGGTTGAAGCTGGAATTGTTAGACTTGCTCAGATGGCCAGAGCCGTTGGAATTCATTTAGTTTTGGCAACTCAGCGGCCATCGGTTGAAGTAATCACCGGACTTATTAAAGCCAATATTACCTCGCGCATTTCTTTTCAGGTTGCTTCTCATTTTGATTCCCGGACCATTTTGGATATGGCCGGAGCCGAGAAACTTTTGGGAAGAGGGGATTTGCTTTTTCTTTCGGCTGAAAGCGCCAAGCCAAGACGAATTCAGGGAGCTTATATTTCTGATAAAGAGGTTAAAAGAATTGCCGATTTTATTAAGAAGCAAAGATTTGAAGTTGATAGGGAATTAGAGGAAAGATTGGGGAAGATGGACAGACTGCCGGCCGAGCCGTCTGATGAAAGAGCTGAGAACGACAGGGAGTCATCGGGTTTTTGGGGAGAGGGTCGTTCCGATGAAGAACTTTACGAGCAGGCAAGGGAAGAAGTAATTCGAGCCAAAAAAGCTTCAGCTTCTTTTCTTCAGCGAAGGCTGCGTATTGGTTATGCCCGGGCCGCAAGGATTATTGATATGTTAGAAGATAGGGGAGTGGTTGGACCTGGGGAAGGAGCAAAACCAAGAGAAGTTTATTTTGAAGAAAATGACCAATGACCAATATCTTAAAACTAAACCAGAGAAAGAGAGAGATTTAAGGGCTCAAGTCAAAAAAGCTTCACTTTGATTGAGCTTTTAGTCACTGTGGCGATTATCGGGCTTTTATCAGCTGTAGTTTTGGTGGGTTTGCGGTCGGCCAGCCAAAAAGCCCGGGATTCCAAAAGAAAAGCCGATATCAAGCAATTAATGAACGCTTTGGAAATGTATTATAATGCTAATGGAGATTACCCGGCGCCAGGAGGAGCAAGCCATCCGAGCAATGGTTGGTCCAATAGCGCTGATGGGAGCTGGGATACTTTGCAAACCAAGGTTCAGGAGTTTATGTCAACCCTGCCAAAAGACCCTAAAAATGAAACCGGCGGTTGGGCTGGTGATGGAAAATATAATTATATTTACTTTTCCGATGCGGGATATGGTTGTCCGGACCGGCGATGGTACTTGATAGTTTATAAATTAGAAAATCCCGATATGGCCAGCCCCGGCGTCTATGCCTGCGATGGCACTTTTTTCAACTATTCCGGCACTATCACAATAGGAATTAATGGAGTACTCTAAAAATTTTTAGAGAAAAATACTATGGCGAATTTTAAATCAGCCGAAGAATTGCAAAATAAAATTTATCAAAAGATGTCCGTTAAAGAAAAACTGAAAATTACCGGACAGTTATTTTTATTAGGAAAAAAATTAAACCAAACCAATTATAAGAATACAAAAAGCAAAAAAAATGACCCCGGAAAAACTTCTATATAAAATAGCCGAAATTCTAAGAGAACTTAAAATTTCCTACGCTATTACTGGCGGATTTGCTGTTTCAGTTTGGGGCAAGCCCCGTTTTACAGCCGATATTGATGTTATTGTAGAGTTAGTTCGCAAAAATATAAGACCGTTATCCAAGGCGTTGCTTTCGATAGATAAAGATGTTTATGTTTCAGAAGATGCGATGAGAAATGCTTTGGAAAGAAAAGGAGAGTTTAATTTTATTCATCCCCAGACCGGTTTGAAAGTAGATTTTTGGATTACAGAAAGCAAGGCCGATGTTTATGGCAGCGTGAAACTTAAAAGAGCCATACCAAAAGCAGTAAATAAACAGAAAATTTTTTTTGTTTCCCCGGAAGACTTAATTTTAAGCAAGCTTATGTGGCACAAAGAAAGCGGTTCTTCAAAGCATTTGGAAGATATCAAAACTATTTTTAATAATTCCAAATTGAAATTAGATTTAAAATATATTAAAAAATGGGCAGCTCGTCATTCAACAATAAAAATTTTAGACAACATACTAAATTCGAAACTAAAATAATTACTACAAATTACAAATTTACCTACAAATATACAAATATTCGTATATTCGTAAAAAATTCGTAATTTCGTAAGAGGCAATCTATGCCAAAAGAAGAAGAAAAAAAATCCGCCTCTGCCAAGGCTTCCACCTTCGTCCATGGGGCTTCGGTGGACAAGTCGGCGGACAAGGAAGAAACAAAACAAAAAGAACTTGAAGAAACAATAGGAGAGCTAAAAGAACGTTTTGGCGAGGGGGTGATTATGAAGCTTGGCGAGGTTCGAAAAGTTGATGTTGATGTTACGCCAACCGGCTCAATTTCCCTGGATTTAGCTTTGGGAGTTGGCGGAATCCCCAGGGGCAGATTAATAGAGATTTATGGAAATGAGAGTTCGGGAAAAACAACCTTAGCTTTGCATATAGCGGCTGAAGCTCAAAAAAAGGGAGGTCAGGTTGCTTTTGTTGATGCCGAGCATGCTTTGGACCCCGAGTATGCCAAAAAAATAGGAGTTAGAATTGATGACCTTTTAATTTCCCAGCCGGACAGCGGAGAACAAGCTCTTCAGGTTGTTGAGGCCCTGGTCAGGTCGGGAACGGTTGATGCTATTATTATAGATTCGGTAGCCGCCTTAACCCCCAAGATTGAGATTGAAGGGGAAATGGGCGACCAATTTATTGGCTTGCAAGCCAGGATGATGAGTCAGGCCTGTCGGAAGCTGGCTAGTATTGTTTCCAAAAGCAAGACCTCGGTAATTTTTACCAACCAGACCAGAATGAAAATTGGGATGGTTTTTGGCAATCCCGAAACCACTCCCGGCGGCAAAGCTTTGAAATTTTACGCTTCGGTTAGAATTGAGATGCGAAGGCTGGCCCAGATTAAAAAGGGAGACGAAATTATCGGAAACAGGGTGAGGGCAAAAGTGGTAAAAAACAAAGTTGCCCCGCCCTTTAGAACAACTGAATTTGATATAATTTACAATGAGGGAATTTCCAAATTTTCCGATATTATAAATACCGGTCTGAAATACGGGATAGTTGAAAAATCGGGAAATACATTTTTATATCAAAAATCAAAATTAGGAGTAGGTTTGGAAAATGCCCGCCTCTTCCTAAAAGAAAATTTCAAGCTCGCAAAAGAAATAGAAAAAGAAATAAAAAAAGCCGCCGCCAGCGCAACAAGTTGATTAACCACGCTAAAGATTTGTTTTTCTTTTAAGCTCTCCTTGCTCCCAGAATCTCTAACGGGGTTTGAGCCAACCAATTTAATTAATATTTGAGCCAACCAATTTAATCAAGAAGAATTAAATAATTCTAAAAGCAACAAATCTGGCCGATCGGCCAGATTTGTTGCTTTTTATTGATTCACTCTTACTATTTCCCCATTTTTTCAGTTAGGAATTTCGAGTTAGGGAAGTGAGGAGTTGACCATTTTTAAAAAATATGTTAAAATATATGGATTATGCGGGAATGCAAAGTTCAAAAAATTAAAAAAATCGGCTGTTTGGGGATGAGCGCTAATCCGCCACATCTCGGGCATTTAAAAATCGCCAAGGAGATTTTGCGAAAAAAAATAATTGATGAGGTTTGGCTGATTCCCTGTCTTTTTCATCCCTTTGAAAAAAAATTGATTGACTGGAAACACCGGTGGAATATGGTAAATCTAATGAGCGGTGGAAAAAGCAGGGCTTGCGATATTGAATTCAAAAAGGGAGGGGTAAGTTATACTATTGATACGGTTTTGGCTCTAAAAAATAAATTTCCGCGCCACCGATTTTTTTGGATTGTCGGTTCGGATACAATAAAAAACAAGGAATACAAAAAATGGAAAGATTGGCAGGATTTGCTCAAAGAAATTGAATTTTTGGCGGTTCCCAGAGAGAATTTTGACATAAAAAAATCAGATTTGCCTTTCAATTTCCAATTAGTTAATATAAAACCAATAAAAAATATTTCCAGCACTTTGATAAGAGAAAAAATTAAAAAAGGAGAGTCTCTCAGGGGTTTGGTTGTAACGGAAATAGAAGACTACATTGCCAGAAATCAGTTATATAGATAAAAAAGGGGGCAAGATGAAAGTTTTGATTTTGACTGATGAGCTGAATAAAAAAGCTTTGAGTTTCAAAGAAAATCTTTTAAGTTTGTTGGAAGAACGAAGGGTAAAAACAGTTTCCCGGGCAAAATTAGCTGATTTGATTTTGGTTCTTGGCGGTGATGGCTGGATGATAAGATGCATTCACAGGCATTATAAGGCCTTTAAGCCCTTTTTGGGAATAAATTTTGGCTATAAGGGATTTTTTATGAACGATTTAAGAGACGAATTGGTAGATTTAATTATCGGAGGAAAATATAATCTTTTTACTTTTCCCTTTCTGGAAACAGCAAGCGAGGTAAGGGGCGGCAGGGTTTTCAAGACTTTGGCTTTGAACGATATTTATTTTAATCGTTCAACCCGTCAGAGCTGCAGGTTGAATGTTAAGGTTGATGATATAGTAGTGGCGGAAAAAATTCAGGGAGACGGTTTGGTGGTTTGCACCTCCCTTGGTTCAACCGGTTATAATCTGGCAGCCGGAGGAAGCTCTGTGCATCCTGAAATTTCAGCTATTGGTTTAACTCCGCTGGCAATTCATACCCCTGTTCAGTTTAAACCAATGGTTTTTCCTCTTGATTCCAAAATTTTAGTTGAGGTTTTAGAACCAAAAAAGAGAAGGGTTCAACTTGCGGCTGATATTATAGAATATAAAAATGTTTTAAGAGCCGAGATTAAAAAATCCGAGTTCTCTTTCAGGTTGGCTTTATTGGAAGGAGAAAGTTTTACCAAAAGAATAATAGAAAAAATTATGAGAGTTTCTGAAAATTAGCGCAGAACAAGACGAATTCCGGAGTTTATCCCGTACCGAATTTGTTCCGGCGCGGGGCTCAACCTCGCAAAGAAAATCTAATGGGGGGGGGTGAAAATGAATCTGACTTTATTGACCGATTTTTATGAACTTACAATGCTGGCTGGATATTTTGAACTCGGCAAAACTTCTGAAAAAGCGACTTTTGACCTTTTTTTCAGGAAAATTCCTTCTCAGGGCGGGTTTTGCATAGCGGCCGGTTTGGAAGATGCAATTGATTATATCAAGAATCTGCATTTTTCAAGGGAGGATATTGAGTATCTTTACTCTTTGAAAACATTTTCAGCTGATTTTCTGGAATATCTTAGAGAATTTAGTTTTTCCGGCGAGCTTTACGCCGTTCCGGAAGGAACTCTGGTTTTTCCCAATGAGCCGTTAATCCGAATAACCGCCCCATTAGCCGAGGCTCAATTTCTGGAAACAGCCTTGCTTAATATAATTGGTTTTCAAACCTTGATTGCCACCAAGGCGGCCAGGATTTGTCTTTCTGCCCGGGGGAAAGAAGTGATTGAGTTTGGAGCCAGAAGAGCTCAGGGTCCCGATGGCGCGATGTCAGCCTCTCGGGCAAGCTATATTGGCGGATGCAGCTCAACTTCCAATACACTGGCTGGGAAAAAATTTGAGATTCCTGTCCAAGGAACAATGGCTCATAGCTGGATTCAATCTTTTGATACAGAGCTTGAGGCTTTTGAAAAATATGCCCGGGTTTTCCCCGTCAGTTCTCTTTTTCTCGTTGATACTTACGATACTATTGAGGGTGTAAAAAACGCCATCCGAATTGGATTAAAACTTAAAGAAGAGGGGAAGCGGTTGAAGGGAATAAGATTGGACAGCGGAGACCTTAAAAAGTTAAGCATTGAAGCCAGAAAACTTTTAGATGAGGCGGGATTGGAAGAGGCTAAAATTGTTGCTTCCAATGACCTTGATGAATGGATTGTCCAGGATTTGCTTTCTCAAGGAGCCCAAATTGACATTTTTGGGGTAGGAACCAGTCTGGTTATTTCCAGAGACGCTCCGGCTTTGGGAGTTGTTTATAAATTAGTGGCTATTGAAAAAGACGGGAAGGTCTGTCCGAAAATAAAGATTTCCGGAAATATAGAGAAAATTACCAATCCCGGAGTCAAAAAAATAGTCAGGTTTTTAAACAAAGAAAAATTAGTCGGTGATGTTTTGATGCTTGAAGACGAGAAAGCATATTCTCCGATGGCAACCTTTGACCAGTTTCATTCCCACAAAAGAAAAACAATTTCTGGAACTTTTGAGGAGATTTTACAACCAATTTTCTTAGAGGGAAAATTGTTTTACAAAAATCCCGCTTTGCCGGAAATTCGTCAAAGAACATTGAATCAGCTTGATTTGTTGGATGAAGAATATAAAAGGCTTTTGAATCCAGAGATTTACTGGCTTGGTTTAAGTAAAAAGCTTTTTCGGTTAAAACAGGGATTGCTGCGGGAACATTAAAAAGTTAGCAAAAAAAGCGACTCAAGTTAGTGAGTCGCTTTGATTTTTCTAAAATCACCAGAATTTATACCAGGGCTTAGGTTTATAGTCTGGACAATTTTCTGCTCCAATACATTTTCCTCCATACTTCAAAGTTTCATGACTACATTCAGCCATTATTTTTAAATTACAGGTACGCATAATGTCTTCTAGCGATTTCCAACCATAACCAGAAGACCACCGGGGTTTATGCGTACATTCTTTACCATCTTTTGACACTGGGTCATTCTTTGCTTTCATGCAATTTTCACAAAGTTTTGTAGTTTCTACCACCATTTTCACCTCCTTTCTCTTTTGTTTTGTTGAAGATTTTTTTACCCCAACTGAAAGGAGTATATCAAATCCCATGGAAAAAGTCAATAGAGCTTACAAAGGAGTGTACAAAGAGCGCCCAAAGGCTATTCAGGGGCTCTGTGGGGACCTTGTCAACCCTTTTTACCTGATTTAAGATAAATGAATATGAAGGAGATTTTAAGCAATAAGCCAAAAAAAGTGATTCTTCTCGGCAACGAAGCTATTGTTCGGGGAGCCTTAGAAGCCGGGGTTAATTTTGTTTCTACTTTTCCCGGTACCCCGGCTTCGGAAATTGGAGACACATTCGCTGCGCTCAAAATCAAAAATCAAATCTCAAAAATCAAAAATAACTTCTATTTTGAGTATAGTACGAATGAGAAAGTTGCCCTTGAGGCGGCGGCTGGCGCGGCTTTTTCCGGTTTAAAATCCCTGGTGGCAATGAAGCATTTCGGTTTGAATGTTGCTTCCGACGCGCTCCTGCCGGTTGTCTACACAGGCGTTGAGGGAGCAATGGTGGTGGTAGTGGCTGATGACCCCGGCTGCTGGAGTTCGGCCCAAACAGAGCAGGACACCCGGTATTATGCCGAAATGGCTCACCTTCCGATGCTTGAACCATCTAATCCGCAAGAGTGCAAAGATTTTACAAAATTAGCCTTTGAAATTTCCGAAAAATTTAAAATTCCCGTAATGGTAAGAACCACTATAAGAGTTGCTCATCAGTCAGCGCCGGTACTTATTGGCAAAATCGCAAATCGCAAATCGCCAATTTTGAAGATTACCAGGGGACGATTTTCTACTATGCCGCCAAGGGTTTTAGAGATGAAAAAAGAACTTTTGGAGAAACTGGAAAAAATAAGAAAATTTTCAGATGGCTCTAAATTAAATCAAATTATCCATTATCCATTATCCAATATCCAGTATCCAAAATTTGGGGTTATTGCTTCGGGAATTTCTTATTTATATGTTATGGAAGCCGTTAAGGAGCTCGGATTAAAATTGCCGGTTTTAAAACTCGGATTTACTTATCCCTTGCCCGAAAAAACAATAAGAGATTTTATCAAAAATTTTAAAAAAGTTTTAGTGGTTGAAGAATTGGAGCCATTTTTGGAAGTTCAAGTTAGAGCCGCAGCTAAAGATGTAAATCCGAAGCTGGAGATTTTTGGCAGCCCGCCAAAATTTTCTAACGAAAAATTTAGGCGGGCAGGCTCCTTGCCAAAAATCGGAGAATTGAAGCCGGAATATGTTCTGGAAGCAATTTCCGAAATTTCTAAAAGAAAATCGCAATTCAATTTTAAAACTCATCAGCAAAATTTTCAAAAATTAAATTTAATTGAGAGATTTCCCAATCTTTGCCCCGGTTGCCCTTACTGGGTTGTTTTTTCCGTCCTAAAAGAAGCGGCTCCAAAAAATACGATTTTTGGCGGCGACATCGGTTGCTATATGCTTGCCGGTTGTCCGCCTCACAATATTCAGGATTGGTTGATTTCTATGGGTTCATCAATCGGCGTTGCCCACGGCATATCAAAAATCCAATATCCAAAATCCAATATCCAAAATCCAAAGGTCATTACCATTATCGGCGATTCCACTTTTTTTCATGCCGGAATTCCGGCTTTAATCAATACGGTTTTTAACAAATCCAACCCCTTAATTATTATTTTGGACAACAGTACAACAGGAATGACCGGTCATCAACCCCATCCCGGGGTTGGAAAAACCGGACAGGGAGAAGAAACCCGGCCGATTAAAATAGAGGATATTGTGTCTGCTTGCGGAGTAAAAAATCTGAAAATTGTTGATTCAATGCGCCGGGAAGATTTAATAAAAACCATTAAGGAGTTTTTAGAAAAAAAAGAGGTCTCGGTAATTATTGCCCGAAGTCCTTGTATATTCATAAAATCCTAAATCCTAAATCCTAAATTCTAAACAATATTAAATGACCAAAATTTTAAATTCAAGACAAAAAGATTTTAATATAGTTATTGTTGGCACCGGTGGTCAGGGGCTTATTACTTTGCTGAAAATTTTAGCCGAAGCCGCAATGCTTCGGGGCTTCAGTTTTAAAACTTCCGAACTTCACGGGCTTTCTCAGAGAGGCGGTTCGGTTGAATGCCATTTAAGGTTTGGCAAGGAAATTCATTCCCCTTTAGTTATGGCCGGGAAAGCCGACCTGCTTTTTGCTTTGGAACAAAATGAAGCTTTGCGAGCCTGCTACTATGGCTCAAAAGAAAAAACGACATTTTTGGTGAATAAATTCAGTGTTTTTTCCGCCGGTTCTTCTGGCGAAGTTTTGTCAGTTGACAAAATTTCAAAAGCTCTTAAAAAATTTTCAAAAAAATTAATTCTGTTGGATGCGGCAGATTCCGTTAAAAAAGAAACCGGCGCTGTCATTTCCGCCGGCATTTATATGCTGGGTTATGCCGTTTTCAATAATTTAATCCCGTTGAGTTCCGATTTGGTTTTGGAAGCAATTGTAAAAACAGTTCCCGAAAAATATTCAGAATTAAATAAAAAAGTTTTTAAACTGCCGCTAAAAGTTCAGTAAATCTCTATTCCAGATGAATTCTTTTTTTAAAACTTTCAACCCTCTCTTTAAGCAAGGGATGTTTTTTTAATTGAATATCTTTTTCCAAAATTGCCACCGCTTCCTTTTTTGCCGCTTCAATTAAACTTAAATCAGAAAGAGAGGCCATGGCTAAATCGGGCAGTCCCCACTGTCTGGTTCCGGCAAGATCTCCCGGTCCTCGAATCTCCAGGTCTTTTTCGGAAAGCTTAAAACCGTCTTCGGCGCCAATCAGGGCTTTAAGCCTTTGATGGGTTCTTTTGGCGCGCGAATCGGTAAATAAAAAGCAATAAGATTGAAAAATGTTTCGGCCAACTCTTCCCCGAAATTGATAAAGCTGGGCCAAACCGAATCTGTCAGCTCCCTCAATTACCATTATGGTGGCGTTGGGGATGTCAATTCCGACCTCCACAACGGAAGTGGAAACCAAAATATTTAATTTTCCGGCTTTAAAGTCTTTCATAATTTTTCCCTTTTCCCTGGTTTTCATTCGGCCGTGCAGTAAACCGACTTTGAGGTCGGAAAAAAATTTTTGAGATAATTGTTCATGCTCTTTAACAGCCGCCTTGACCCGGAGTTTTTCTGATTCTTCAATTAAGGGGCAGATTATAAAAGTTTGGCGGCCCTGATTTGCTTCCAGTCTGATAAATTCAAAAACCTCCAATCTTCCAGCCGGAGAAACAATTTTAGTGATGATTTTTTTTCTGCCCTTTGGCAGCTCGCTAATCAAAGATAAATCAAGGTCGCTGTAAATGGTTAGGGCTAAAGTTCGGGGAATGGGAGTGGCGGTCATTGATAGCAGATGGGGGATAGTTCTTGACCTGGTTAATTTTGCTCGTTGCTCCACTCCAAACCTATGCTGTTCATCAACAATAGCCAGGGCTAAGTTTTTAAAAATAACATTTTTCTGGATAAGGGCGTGAGTGCCTATTAAAATATCAATTTCCGCTTTAGCGATTTTTTCCAAAATTTTCTGTCGGGAAATTTCCAAAACTTCGCCTTTTAATTTTTTGGAAGCAATTTTGTCTTCTTTGCCGGTCAAAAGAGCAATAGATAGTTTAAAGTTTTTTAGAAGTTTTGGAAATTCTCTGAAGTGCTGTTTGGCTAAAATTTCGGTTGGAGCCATAATGGCTACCTGACCCTTTTGGGAAGCGCAGTTCAGGGCAGCGATTGCCGCTATTACGGTTTTGCCCGAGCCAACATCTCCTTCAAGAAGTCTGTTCATTGGATAGGGCTTTTCAAGGTCTTTTAGAATTTGCCAGGCCGATTTTTTTTGGCCGTCAGTTAGCTTATAGGGCAGGGATTTTATAAGTTTTTGAATCAAGGGAAGGTTTATTTCAAATTTTAAAGCTTTTTCTTTTCTTAATCTTATTCGTTCAATTAGAGCCCAGAGCTGGATTAAAAATATTTCTTCAAAAGCGAAGCGGCGGCGGGCTTCTTCAGCCGATTTTTCTGTGTCCGGAAAATGAATTTGCCAGAGGGCTTTATTTATTTCCAAAAGTTTTTGGTTTTCCCGAGTTTCTGTTGGCAGAGGGTCGGGAATTTTTTTATCAAAATAAGCAAGAATGTTTTTTAAGATATAGCGAAAATATCTTGAAGAGAGTCCCTCGGTTGCCGGATAAATTGGGACAATTCTTCCGGTATGAATCAAACCCCCCGTATTAATGTTGTCAGCTTGGTCTATTTTTTCAAAGGCCGGATTGGAAAGATATAATTGATTTTTTTTGAGGGCAGGTTTGCCGGAAAATAAAAAAAACTGCCCCGGCTTCAAAATTTTTAGAAGATAGGGCTGGTGAAACCAGATTGCGGGCAGGGTTCCGCTTTCGTCCTGAATCAAAGCTTCGGTGAGGGAAATTTTTTTCTTCCAGGTTCTTGAGCTTTTGATGTTTAGAATTTTTCCGATAACGGTTACCGCTTCCCCGAATCTTATTTTGGCAATTGGAGTGATTTTGGATAAGTCTTCATAGCGGGAGGGAAAATGGTAAAGTAAATCCTTTATGGTTTTAATTCCCAGTTTTTTCAGCCTTTTTTGGAAAGCCGGCCCGATTCTTGAAATTTGTTCAACCGGAGAAAATAATGTCATTGCTAAATTGCTATATTGTTAAATTGTTAAACCGTTAAAATGTTATATTAAAGAGAGCGTTGAACAATTATTTTTTCGCGTAGTTTAGCGTGTTGTTTCGCGTGGTTTAGCGATAAAAATGATTAAATCGCGAAACTACGCTAAACCCAGAAGGAGAGGCTTCGCCTCCCTACGGGGCAGGCTTTACGCAAAACCACGCTAAATTATTCAACGGTCTCAACAATTTGACAATTGAACA
>PCWD01000028.1:22877-24595 GCA_002787255.1 Parcubacteria group bacterium CG11_big_fil_rev_8_21_14_0_20_39_14
GGCCCGATTCGAACGGGCGATCTTCAGGTCCGCAACCTGACGCTCTATCCGCTGAGCTACAGGGACTTTTTTTCTTTCTCCGGCAGAAATTTTAAAAGAAATTCTTTGATTTTTACCGGGTCGGCATCGCCTATGGGGATAGAGATTTCCGGCATTAATTTTTTTTTGCTGAGCACTTTTAATTCTTTGGTTCCGCCGGCTTGATAATTTAACCGGAAAGATTCAAGCTCGGCATATTTAAAAATTTGATTATCCGCCTGAATACCCCCGTTTTTAAGAGCGAAATAAACTTTTTTCGGTCCTCTGGCATAGCGAAGATAAAATACAAAATAACCGAGGAGTATTACTATGGTCCCAAAATAATTTTTCGTCCAGATAAAATAAGCAATAATTAACAAAACAAGCAAACCGGCTCCAATAATTTTTTTCCCGGAGACTCTGGTTTCTTCAACCTCCCACTCTAACAAGATTTCTGATTTGGGGAGAATTTTTTTAATATCAATAATTTTTTCTGACATTTTTTGTACTTGTTTCGGAATTTTTTTAAATTCCGAAACAACAAAATACTAACTACTAAAATATTTGCAAGAAAATTTCTGGCGGTGTGTGTCGGTCCAGAACCGAGCCACTATGGTTATTTTAAGGTATTTTTTGCTTTTTTTCCAGTGTCTCATTAAGGCGTCTCGGTCGGCCTGTCCGGCTGACCTGTCCGCCGAAGCCCGAAGGGCAAAGGTGGAAGCTTTATGCAAGGGCGGAGGCTTCTATTCGGGAAACCTGTCCCATAGTGACCAGTCTGACTGGGGAAGTCAAGCTTCCCCGGTCTACTACTGGGGTTTTTACCTTCTCTCTCAGCAATTTCCTTTTCAATTTCAATTTCTCCAAAATTTCGGAATTCACCCCGTTAGATATCTTTAATGCTCCGTATATATTACGCATAAATTCTTCCCCGTAGGATAATTAACGTCTATTTGAATTAATTGACTAAAATATCTAACGGGGTTCATAGATTTAACTATGGCCAATCTGCTATATCCATTATGGCGAATTATAGCGGATTTATTCCCCATACCTTATGGCGAACGATTAACCCAGAGCCAGAGGTTTTCCAATACACCACCCGTCTGGCGTATTTGGGCAGATGGGACCTATAACATTCCAACATTCTCAAGAATGTTGGAATGTTATCATAAACTCCACGAATTTTTCTCCATAGGGCGATAGTGAATGAATCACGCTTCTGCCTTGATATTTTTTATTCAAAAGACCGGCTTGGACTAAACGTCTGGTATGCTCGGAGATGGTTTTAAAGTTTTTGTCTAAATTTTCAGCAATTTCATCTAACGTGATATTAGGATTTTTAGAAACTAAAAGCAAAATATCAATTCTGTGATGATTTGCCACTCCTTTAAAATGTCTTTCAAATTGTTTTGCCGTCTTCATACTTTTATCCTAACAGGTTTTAACAGGATACTTCAACATTCTCAAGAATGTTGGAATGTTATGACTGTTTATCTCTCAATTAATTCCCTGCCCCGCAGTGAGCGGCGTTTACCCCGTATAGTTGCGAAGCAACTTGTTCGGGGCTCTACTACCGGGGTGAATGCTTTGGATAAAATTGATTAGCTGAATTCTTTTAGATTTCCTGTAATTTAATAACCTTTTGACTTAATCCCCCTAAATTATTAATGGTTTTCTCAATTATACCAAAACAATTTTGG
>PCWD01000046.1 GCA_002787255.1 Parcubacteria group bacterium CG11_big_fil_rev_8_21_14_0_20_39_14
GGGGTAAAAGAAAAATTTTATTCATTTAGAGGTTAAGACCTCTTTTTTAATTCTACCCCAGACCTTGACAAAATTGAGGATATATGCTACAATTGAAGTATCAACAGGTGAAAAACTTGTTGGGCCGTCAAAGAGGTCTGCTCGGCCTCTTACCTCGCTTCCGAATAAAATCGGTCGCAAGGTCCAAAATATTCTTGGTGGCGGGAATTTCTCAAAAAGGAGGAGAAAAATGAACGGGCAAGATTACATTGTCAATCTGGCGGAACAGGTCGTAGGAAGGAACGTAATCCAGGAACTGGAGAAACAGCACGTAAGCTTTGGTTCGTCTGGCACCGATTGCGATGTGACTCCCGATGAACTATTTACCGCGCTTTACGCTCAGGTCAAGGCGAAGGTAAAGGAGATGAACCCGAAGACTATCGGCTATATCTGCACTTACGCATTGGCGGAAGACGCAGATCTCGGATTAGGTCGCAATATGGGAAATTTCTCCGGATTCGTCAGGAACACGACAATCTCTGCGGTGCATCCGCAAGATTTCAGCTCCAAGCTGTCCGGCCGAGAACTGATTGAGGAGATCGCAGTGGCGACAATCGTGGGTGTCATCTACGATACAATCAATCAGAGTGGTTGGGACGTGGACCGCAGTGACTGGCAAATAGACCGCTACGCCTACAGAACCTAACACGTATAACCGCCAAAAAGGTGGAGGAGTTGCTTCTTGCTCTTCTCCACCTTAACCCCTAAGTAAGTGTTCAAAAGAAGATTTATTTAGGACAAGAAATCAGCTTATCAGCTGGTTTTTTGTTTCCGGAATTTGCCGCCGAAGGTAAAATCTGTTATGCTTTTGATAGCGAGCCTTATTCGCCAAATGCTCAAAATTGTGATTTGAGCAAGGTCGATTTCAAGCGCATAAATATTATGCCCGGTTATTTTTCTCTGCGGTTCCTGTGTTATTCTGTGTGAAATTAAGTTTTTACATGGACTTGCAAAAAAATAAACACAGCTAAACACAGAAGATTAATTGTTGG
Organism: Parcubacteria group bacterium CG11_big_fil_rev_8_21_14_0_20_39_14; assembly: GCA_002787255.1. Taxonomy (GTDB): domain Bacteria; phylum Patescibacteriota; class Minisyncoccia; order Minisyncoccales. Next base: position 1,032 of record PCWD01000046.1, read on the forward strand.
CAGTGTTAAAGTTTAAATATGTTATTTAAAATTACGGCAATATTGGGCGGTAAAAAAGCGGTTAAAAGTTTAGGAGCTTTTTGTCTGCTCATGTTCGGAATATGCGCTCTAATTTTTCAGTTTTGGATAGATGTGCTTCAGCCCCCATGGATAATATGGGTATTCAGGGGCGGGGCAATTTTAGGATTAATTTTGCTGCTCGGCGGAATTTTTGCTACGGATGTGCCGGACGGTATAAAAGAAAAGATAGAGAATATAAATCAATAGAGATTGTGCTATAATAAACCTGATGCGTAATAAATAATTGCAGCGTTTCAACGCGAAACCGATGCGAAACAAGGCGGCTGCAAAGGTTTGTGGCAATATAAAGTTCGGCGAAGCCGCCTACGTAAAACCCACGCGAAAATTATTACGCGCTATCTTTAATAAAATAAATTTTATCCAAGACCAGATTTGTTCTTGGAGAAAATTGGTCGATAAACACAAAAAACATTTGAGCAATGAGTTTCTATTAGTTTTACGACCAGAGAGAGCGAATTTCTATTAGTTTCTTTTTTAAAACAGAAATTTATAGAAATTTATAGAAACCGATAGAGATTTGTTGTTGATTTCAAAAGCAAAAATTATGGTAAATTGGCTTGAAACAACATTAGAGGCTTTGCAAGCAGCCTGGGGAGGATTTATAACCTTTTTACCCAACCTTATAGGGGCTATTATTGTTTTTGTTGTCGGCTGGTTTGTTTCTGCCGGGATAGGAAAGTTATTAACCCGATTTTTAAATTTTTGTCATTTTAACCAATTTTTAGAGAGATTTGGCTGGAAAGAGGCTTTGGAAAAAGCGGAAATAAAATTTGATGCTTCAAAATTTCTGGGAATTGTAGTAAAATGGTGTCTGGTTATTGTATTTTTAATGGCAGCCGCTGATATTTTAGGGCTTGAGCAATTTTCGGGGTTTTTGGGCGGAGTTTTGGGATATGTCCCAAATATTATTATTGCCGTTTTAATTTTCATTGTCGCAACAATAATAGCCGACATTCTTGAAGGGATAGTAAAGGGAGCCACTCAGAAAGCCGGTATTGCCTATGCTAAATTTTTGGGCGAGCTCGTGCGCTGGGCAGTTTTGGTTTTTGCCGCCATAGCTATTTTTTCTCAGTTGGGAGTAGCCGCAACTATTATTAACGCTTTGGTAGTTGGTTTTATTGGAATGTTGGCATTGGCCGGAGGACTGGCTTTCGGATTAGGCGGAAAAGACGAAGCTCATGACTTTTTGAAAAAATTAAAAAAGAAAGTTTCTGAAGAAATAGAAAGATAGCCAAAAGACAGGCAAAGCCTTTTATATAGAAATTTAAAGGGGGTAATTTTTGTTACCCCCTTTAAAGAAAATTTTTTATGTTTGGCAGGTTTTTAAATTCTCAATCAAAAACTATTACCTCCGCCGCTTTTATTTTAGGTTCGGCAAGTTTGGGCAGTAAAATTTTGGGTTTGTTCAGAGACCGGCTTTTGGCCGGTCATTTTGGCGCCGGAGACGAACTTGATATGTATTATGCCGCTTTTCGAATTCCCGACCTGGTTTTTAATCTTTTAATTATTGGCGCCATCTCCGCCGCTTTTATCCCGGTTTTTACCGAGTTTTGGGCCCGCAATCAAAAAGAAGCTTGGTTAATAGCTAATGGAGTTTTAAACCTCTTTTTGGCGGTTTTAATTTTTCTTTCAATAATTTTAATCTTTTTTTGCCCCATGTTAATTTCAATCATCACTCCCGGATTTGAGGGAGAAAAAAAAGAAATTACTGTTGCCCTAACAAGGATTATGTTTTTAAGTCCGCTCTTTTTGGCTGTCAGTAATATTTTTTCGGGAATTTTACAATCTTTTAAACGTTTTTTTGTTTATTCAATGGCTCCGATTATGTACAATATTGGCACAATTTTGGGGATTTTATTTTTTGTTCCCAAAATTGGAGTTTACGGTTTGGCCTTCGGGGTTGTTTTGGGAGCGTTTTTGCATATGGCAATTCAGATTCCTTCAGCTAAATTTTGCGGCTATCGCTATCGCTTTGTATTTAATATCTATCATCAGGGAATTAGAAAAATCATTAAATTGATGGTGCCCAGAACAATTGGGCTTGGCGCTTTTCAGATAAACCTTATAGTAATTACAGCTATTGCTTCCACTTTGGCTTCGGGAAGCATCGCCGTTTTTAATTTATCCAACAATTTTCAATATATTCCTGTTGGAATTATTGGGATTTCTTTTGCCACCGCTGCTTTTCCCTCGTTATCCCAAGAGTTTGCTATTCAGCGAAAAAAAGAGTTTGCCCCCCCATATTCCGTTAGAAATAAATATTTAACGGGATTTATTCAAAAATTTTCTTCAACCTTCAGACAAATTTTGTTTTTGATAATTCCGCTATCCGCTTTAATTTTTATTTTGAGAGCCCAAATTGTCAGGCTCGTTTTGGGAACGGGTCAGTTTAGCTGGGTGGATACAAGGCTTACAGCCGCCTGTCTCGGTCTTTTTTCTTTAGGAATTTTTGCCCAATCTTTTACACCTTTACTTTCCAGGGCTTTTTACGCTTTGCACAATACTTTAACCCCGGTAGTAATAAGTATTTTTAGTATGGCATTGAATATCGGGCTTTCCTTTCTTTTGGTTTGGCTTTTGACTTTTAATAATATTTTTTACGATTTTATTTTTGAGAATTTAAAACTTCAGGGAATTAGCGAGATTGCCATTTTGGGCTTGCCCTTAGCTTTTTCAATTGCCGGGATTTTTAATTTTACCTTGCTTATTTTTAGGCTTCATAAAAAGCTCGGAGATTTGGACTTAAAAACAATTTCAAGAGCTTTTTTTAAAATTTTACTGGCTACCCTTGTAATGGCCGAAATTACCTATTTGGGTCTTTACATTTTGGCTGACCTTGTAAACATGCAGACATTTTTCGGTGTTTTTTTGCAGGCAGCGGGAGCGGCATCTATCGGGTTTCTCGCCTATCTTTTAATCGCCAGATTTTTAAACCTTTATGAATTTAAAAAAATTATAAATTCAATAAGATGAACCGCAAAAAATTCGCAAAAAAAATTCCAAAACGCTTGACAAGATTAAAACAGTGTGCTATAATGAAAGTGTCGGAATGGACATGTTTGTGGTAGATTTAACGGGAAAAATTAGCCAAGAGGAGAAAAAATATGAACGGACCGGAGGTTTTAAGAAAGTTTTTGGAATCGTTGGAATCGGTTGACTGCCCCAAGGGTTCCCCGGGAAAGAAAAACGTTGATTTGGTAATCAACGGAGAACTGGCGGTGACAACTGAAAACTTCATCTGCGGCATTTCTTTTGCTCCAAACAGAACTCAACAGGAGCAGGGAAAGTTAATTTTAGGTTTTTCGGATAATATCCCAGGAGCAGAAAAAGCAGAAAAAGTGGATTTGGTTATTTGTCTAAACAGCGGCGAGTTTCGTTTTGCTCTTAAATATCTTTCGGGATATGGAGCCTGGATGCTCAAAGTTCCTTGTGAATATTCCACAATATTAAGAGACAATCTGGACTGGGCTGTAAAAAAAGGCGCGGTGAGAATTGAAGTAGAAACAAAAAATCATTTTTTGTCCAAAGCAGCGGAGGAAAAAGGAGATGGATAAAACGATGAAAAAAATTTTGCTTGAACACAATGGAAAACTAACAATGGGATTAGTGAGCCGGGAAGAAGAGCTTTTCGGAGCAGAGGGTCTGCTTCCAGCCATTATCATTGAATTGTCTAACGGCGAGAATCTTTATATGAGTGTTGCCGAATTTAGAGAATTAAAGGTAAGAGCAAACTATCAGTAAAAGAAGGACAAGTAAAATGCCAGAACAGTGCAGGAAATGTCAAAAAATTCAAGTTTATGGCGTAATTGCCTGCAAAAACTGTCCCCTTGGGGATAACAAGAAATAAGGAGGCAAAGATGGAAGTTTTTGTAGAGAGGATAGTTATCTCCCAGGACAGAAAGGGTTTGCCCTTTATCAAAACCTCCAAGGGATTTGTTTCCCGGATTCCTGTTGAATTTCGGAAATCTCCAAGGAGGGAAATTCCCGTAAGGGTAATTCAATAAAGATGATGCGTAATAAGGAATAGCAGGTTCTTTGCGCGAA
>PCWD01000042.1 GCA_002787255.1 Parcubacteria group bacterium CG11_big_fil_rev_8_21_14_0_20_39_14
AAACCCACGCGAAAATTATTACGCACTAACTTTATTATATCAGATATAAAAAATCCATTCCATATATTTTTTTTGGAAAAGTTTATAAAAAATCTGCAGAAAACCTATTTAATAATTTATAAAAGTAAATAAGATAGAAAATGTAATAAGGTTGGACGCAATTAGTAAGTGCAGTTAGTAGGTGCAATTTGGTCGCTTTTTTTCGCGATCGCGAAAAAAAGCGACCACGGCTCTGTTTGCGAAATCTGCGCTTTTTAATCAACATCCACTTCCTCAATTAAAAATAATTTTACATAGGATTCCAGAAAATAATCTTTTATTATTTTTTCGGTCTCTTCTAAGACATCATAAGGGCAAATCCAAATACTTTTTTGCAATTCTCTATGGCCCAAAATTTTCAGTTTATTTCTGAATTCGTCTCTAATATCTTTTTTTGATTCTGGAATATCATATATCGCCATTTGCCATTTTCTATCAGGCCTCCTTTTCTTATCTATTGTTTTGAGTTTTATTTTTAAAATTTTTTGATGCCCCTTCGGAGTAATTAAAAAGGCTTTTTGGCTCTCCAGAGATTTTTCTTTCAGGTACCCGTATCTCTTAAGGTGAGCAATCATTTTGGCAAAACTTCTTCTCGTTTGTTTCTTCTCGTAGTTTCTTCGAAATTTAATCAAAAGAGGGTTGCCGACCTCCTGCCATCCTCGGGGAGAAATAGTCCGATGAATATCGGCAACTTTTTCTAAAAAATTATAAAAATCCCAGAGAAATTTTTCAGTAATTGGCAATTTTATCTTCATTGAATTAATGATACAATATAAATTTGGGAAGGTCAACTTTTTCGCGATCGCGAAAAAGTTGACCTTCTCTTTTTCTGAATAAATCGGAAATAAAAAAGAGGGGGTTTAGTCCCTCTTTAGCTCATTCAAGAAAAACTGCAAAAGAAGTCTTGTTCCAAAACCGGTGGCTTCATCCTGGAAAGCCGGACCGGCAATATCTAAATGAAGCCAGGATTGCTCTTTGCCAACCGCTTCCTGCAGAAAACAAGCGGCGTTAATTGCTCCCCCAAAAGGAGAACCAGTATTTTTCAAATCAGCCACCTTGCTTTCCATGTCTTTTAAAAATTTCTCGTCCAGGGGCAGTTCCCAGACCTTGTCCCCTGATTCCTGGCCGGCTATTTTCATTTTTTCCAAAAATTCCCGGGAATTGCCGAAAAGTCCGGCATAATGCTTACCCAGGGCAACCATGCAAGCGCTGGTTAGGGTGGCAATATCAACAATTAGATAGGGGGAGTATTTTTCTTTGGCACAAGACAGGGCATCAAAAAGAATCAGCCGTCCCTCAGCATCAGTGTGACCAATCTCAATGGTTTTGCCGCTGCGGCTTTTGATTATATCGCCCGGTTTGTAAGAGGAGCCTGAAGGAATATTTTCTACAGCCGGCACCAGTCCCACAATCCAAAGGGGCAGATTTAAAGAAGCAATTGCTTTTATTGCTCCCAAAACCGCGGCTCCACCAGCCATATCTATTTTCATATCTTTCATACTGTCAGCCGTCTTAATTTGAAGTCCGCCGGCATCAAAGCAAACTGCTTTGCCAACCAAAACATAAGGTTTTTCATTTTGATGGACCCTGGGCTTATATTCCAGTTCAATTAAGCGGGGCTCGTTTTTACTGCCGTCTCCGACTGCCAAAATAAGATTCATTTTTTGAGCCCGAAGCTCCGGTTTTCGGAAAATTTTAACTCTGATTTTCTCATTTCCGAGTAAAGAAAATTTTGCCCCAGATTGAACCGAAGAGCAATTAAGCTTAAGCAAAGAAAGGGCGAAGCTAACTAATTTTTCCGGTGTCATTGCCGAGGCCGGCTCATTTACCAAATCTCTTACAAAAGAAACTGCCTCTACCAGGGTCAATCCCTGATTAAAAGCCTCTTTTACCCTGTCGGGAAAATCAACTAAAATTTTAATTTCTTCAACCTGATGGGCAAATTTTTTATATGCGTCAAATCTATAAAGGCCAAGGCCATGACCCTCAACTTGAGCTTTAACCCTCTGGGGCTCAAAGGAATTAGCAAAAACCTCGGTAGTGAAACTCTTAACTCCCAAATCCCTGACACAACAACCAACCTGTCCGGCAATTTCTTTGTGTTTTTCCGGAGTAAATTTCTCTTCTTCGCCAAGACCAACAAATAAAATTCTTTTTGGCTTAATTCTATAGCTCAAAGATTTTTGACCAAATTTTCCCTGAAAATCGCCCCGAAGGTTGGAAAGTCCGTAAGCAAGATTGGCGAAAATTTCGTTTCCCAGTTCGCTGCCAAAAGGTTTCCCATCTTTTTCAAAAAATCCCAAAACCAAAAGTTCTTCTTCCTCTTGCCAATTTTCAATCGGCTTCAGTGTTTGTTTTACCATCTTATACTCCTTTTAGTTAACTTTTAAAGTGCTCTCCAGAGATTAGCAAAATTCCTTGACCTCGTCAATGCCTTCTTGATATAATTACGGCAATGTCAAGGCAATTGATTTTTATCTAAAATTCTGTTATTTTAAATTAGAACAGGATTAAGATTTACCGCAATTAGAAATCGAGATGAGAACAATCTACGAAGATGAAAATATTTTAGTAATTGACAAACCGGCCGGAATTGTTGTTTTCCCCGAAGATAAAATGAAAGGGGAAACTCTAATTGCTCGTCTTTTGGAAAAATTTCCCGGGTTAAAAAATGTTGGAAATGCTCCTCGGTATGGAATCGTTCACAGACTCGACAAAGAAACTTCAGGAATTCTGCTAATAGCAAAGAATAATAATGCTTTGAAATTCCTGCAAAAGCAATTTCAAGACCAAGGGGTAGAAAAAAGATATTTAGCTTTGCTGACGGGAAACCTTAAATCGGAAAGGGGAATAATTGAGACTTTAATCGGACGCTCCCCGAAAGACCGCAAAAAACAAAAGGTCTATTTACCCGGCGAACCCCAGGCCCAAGGAAAAAGAGAAGCCAAAACCGAGTATAAAGTTTTAACCCGCCTTGGACAAGACTTCGGCGGGCAAAGAAACTACACCCTAATTGAGGCATTGCCCAAAACCGGCAGAACGCATCAAATTAGAACGCACTTTGCTTATATTCATCATCCGATTGCCGGCGATAAAAAATACGGCTCAAAAAATCAACCCTGCCCCAAGGAACTTAAAAGGCTTTTTTTGCATGCAACCCAACTTAAAATTGGGCTGCCCAATGGAGAAATAAAAGGGTTTCGGTCGGAATTACCAGAAGACTTAAAGAGAGTAATAGAACAACTTAAATAATTTTCAATTTTCAATTTTCAATCAATTTTCAATTTTTAAATTTCTAAATTTATAATTGAAAATTTGAAAATTAAGAAATTAAAACATTGATTGTAAATTCGTAAATTGTAAATTGTAAATTTCATTATTATGTCCACCAAACTCGAAACATTCAATAAAACTCAACTTAAAAAGGAAATTCCCGAAATAAGACCCGGGGACACCGTTCGGGTTTATCAGAGAATAAAAGAAATCCTAAAGAAGGGCAAATCATCAAAGGGACAAGAAGTCAAGGAAAGAATTCAGCCTTTTGAGGGATTGGTGATTGCCAAAAAGCACGGCAAAGGGATTTCAGCCACGATTACTGTCAGAAAAATTATCGGCGGAATCGGGGTAGAAAAAATTTATCCCCTTCATTCCCCTACTCTTGAAAAAATTGAAATATTAAAACGGAGCAAGGTTAGAAGGGCGAAACTTTATTATTTAAGAAGGGTAAAGGGGGAAAGAGCCAGGCTCAAACAAAAAGAACTTGCCGAAATAATTCCGGAAGGAACAGTACCGCGAGAAATACCAGAAGAAAAAACTGAAAATAAAACAGGGGGATAATGTTGTATTATTAAATTGTTAGGCCCAGGTGATGGAACCGGTATACATGACGGCTTGAGGAGCCGTGCTCGCAAGAGCGTGCGGGTTCAAATCCCGCCCTGGGCACCAGCGGTTGCTTTCGGCAACCTAAAATAAAAAATTATGAAATGCGCTATTTGGGACGGTTAGCTCAATGGTTAGAGCGTCCGGTTTACATCCGGGAGGTTGTAGGTTCGAGTCCTATACCGTCCATTGTGAAATATAAAAATCCAAAAGTTGGCGTAGCGGTTATTATCAAAAAGAGCGGAAAAATTCTTTTGATAAAAAGGGTTGGCTCTCATGGTTCTGGAACCTGGGCGCCGCCGGGAGGTCACATTGATTTTGGTGAATCAATTATTAACTGCGCTAAAAGAGAAACCAGGGAAGAAGTGGGGATTAAAATTAAAAATTTGAAAGTGATTGGTTTTACCGAGGATTTTTTCAAAAAAGAAAAAAAGCATTATATTACAATCTGGGTTGACTCAAAATGGAAATCTGGTAAACCTAAAGTTGGGAATGACGAAATGACAGAAATTGGGTGGTTTGCCCTAAAAAATTTGCCGAAACCCTTATTTCTATGTTTTGAAAATTTTATAAGGGGGGGCTTATCCAAAATAGGCCGCCGGTAGCTCCCTCCTACGCTAAAGCTTCGGAGGGCAAGCATTTAAAAGCTCTTGGCCTCGGAAAATATTGATGCTTGCTCGCCGAAGCCTTGGCAAAGGCGAGCCGCGGTAGCTCAGGTAGTAGAGCGCTTCTCTGAAAAAGAAGAGGTTTCGCCAGTGCAAGTCTGGCCCGCGGCACAAAATGCGGGTGTCGTATAGCGGTTATTATGCAACCTTGCCAAGGTTGAGATGGCAGTTCAACTCTGCTCACCCGCTCAAAATCAAAAACTCCGTTTTCGGCGGAGTTTTTGATTTGGAGTATATTTACGACTCCGCTCGAACTCATTTTATCAGAAATTCCTGAAAAATCCAATGCCCGCCGCCCAGTGGGCGGCGGTCAAGAGAACCCGTCGGCTCACGGGCAAAAAATTTCCTCCCCTGAAACCCCTTCTTTTTTGCCCGCTCGTTTTTAGAATTTAAAATCACGAAAAATTATTTGAGATTGACAGAATTAAAAAT
>PCWD01000015.1 GCA_002787255.1 Parcubacteria group bacterium CG11_big_fil_rev_8_21_14_0_20_39_14
TTGATTAAAGCCAAACAGCCGCGAAAATTAACAACGGCTTTTTGCGCTTTCAAATCAGGCTCTTTATTTTTAATTTTAAGATAGGCATTGCCTGTTTGAAAAAATAAACTAATTTTGTTATTCATTACAACCTCTTTTACGAACTTTAACCCGTTTCCTCTTGATTCCGGCCTACGTCCCGAAATAATTTTGGTAAAAGCAACATACAAGGCTTCCCGATGATTTTTTAAGTTCGGTATAACTCTTTTTAAAGTTTTTAATATGCCCTGTCCCCTATCAGCCAAAACCACGATTTTTTTATTTAAATCATAAGCGAAAAATATGCCCGGAACATCGGGCCAATTGCCTAAATTATGGTCAAAAGAATTATTGCCGATTTCACCGGTAATAGCCGTGATTAAGGGAAATATCGCGCTTAATTCTTTCATTTTTCCCAACTCATTTTCCAATCTTGATAATCGCGCTTGAAAAACAGAACTATCGAGACAATAAAAACTCTGACGAGGCTCAAATCCCGAGTCGCTTGCAATCCAATTCTTCGCCAGCTTAAACAAATCCTTTACATTATAATTTTCAATATCTTCTTTTCTATAATATCTATATCCTGTTGTTGTCTTGCGAATTGAGAACAATTTTCCGGCATCATCCCAGCGACGCAAAGTTTGAATGGAAACGCCAAGCATTTTAGAGGCCTGTCCAATTGTTATTAATTCTGAACCCATGCATTTAAATTAAATCTATACATTTTTATTATATATCCCCTATAATTTTCTGTCAAATCTATACATTCAAAAATGTAAAGAGGAGGAGCGACAAAAAAAACAGAAATTCCAATGAATTTCTGCCTTAATATGTGAAAAATTTTCTTTTACCCCGGTAGTAGTCCCGCCATGGCGGGATTGAGACTCCCCTGCCGAGACGTCTCGGTCGGGGCTTTTATTCGGAAAATAAGACAAGGGGCATTCAGGTTTCTTTTTTTTAAAAACGGCATTGAAGCAATTTTTTCAGCAGAGCGTTAAAATTAATTGTAGCCACTCCTATTACGCTGTCTCCACCCCCATAATAGACAAACAATTTTTTTCCAATAACCACCGCGCCGCACGGAAAAACGACATTCGACGTTTGTCCCTCGCGCTCATACGACATTTTGGGTTCGAGAATCGGCTCAGGAAGCCGAGAGATAACCTTTTCCGGGTTTTCAATATCTAACAGCATGGCGCCAACGCGATAAGAATTATCAACTTCGAAAACGCCGTGATAAAGAAGCAGCCAGCCTTTCGGAGTTTCAAACGGCGCCATAGCCATACCGATTTTCTTGTTATCCCAGGAATTTTCTCGAGGCCTAGCCAGGACCTGACCCCTTAGCCACGATGTGCCGTCAAAATTTAAATCATCAACAAAATCAATCCAGATATCGGGCGCAATCCGATGGAGCATTGCGTATCTCCCACTTATTTTTCTGGGAAAAATACAGGCGTTTTTGTCGTCATATTCGGGCGAGGAAATAAGAACCGGTTTTTTCCAGTTCCAATGTTTTGCCAAAAAATCTTCTAATGTAATAGAGGTAAGAGCGACACGGACAGAGCCGGCGGCATTAACTGCCGTATAGGTCATAAAGATTTGGTTATCAATTTTTGTGAACCTTGGGTCTTCGCAACCCGAGTTTCCGGGAGCCATTTTCTTTTCAAAATCTTCTCCGGGCGCATAAATCGGTTCTTCTGCTCGTTCCTCTATATGCAAGCCATCTTTGCTTGTTGCATATCCGAATACCGAACTATTATCTTCTGCCATGGCACGGTAAATAATATGCGCCTTTCCATTTGCAAAGAATGCTCCGGGATTGAAGGTCGCTTTCGCTTCCCAGGGATATTCCGGCCTGGGCCGAATAATGGGGTTATCCTCAAACCGCTTCAATTCCGGCGCCTTGCCTCGCTGCAGGGCTGGCACCCGGAAGGAAAATTGCGGATTCATCTCTTTAAAGAGTTCCTTTACTTTGCAGGTAGCCAGGCAACATGCAGTATCCGCTGCCCCGTAGTAAATGAATAGTTTTCCGTTTTTGATAAACGCGCCGGAGGGAAATATAACGTTTGGCACTTTCCCGCATATTTCATATTGCTTTTCTGGAACCAGAATCGGCTTTGATGTCCTTTCTAAAATCTTGCAAGGATCTTTTGAATTAAGCAAAGCCGCTTCAATGCCAAAAATTCTGGGTGAAGAAAAAAAATTGCGAATATAACCGTAGATAAGAAGCCAGCCGTAGCGCGTTTTTATTGGAGGCGCCCCAACTTCAATATGGTCATTGTTGTCTCTTTGGAGCGGCACAACATAATCATCGTGAAGGGCGTACCAATGCTCCCAGTATTCTTTGGACCAAATCTCTGTTTCGTAGTCAAATGATGCGATGCAAATTTTAGCGGGCGGCGAGTCCGAATGAACGGTCAAAATTGCGGCATATTTCCCATTGATTTTTTCGGGAAATAATGCCATCGCCTTTGAATTAAAAAATGTAATTTGGCGCTTTTCTTCTATTCGCTCAAAATCTTTCGTGATGGCAAGCCCAATTTTGATGCCATCAGCACATGGCGGATAAGTGGAAAGGGCGGTATAGAAAATATAGTATTTGCCGCCGAGTTTTGTGATTCGCGGATCTTCACAGCCAAACAACTCCCAGTCGTACTCCGGTTCAATGAATCGCCGGCGATTTTTAAAATTAACCCCATCGGAACTCTGCGCGTATCCAATGGATGAAAGCTGTAATTCCGCGCCCGAATGTTGGAGCATTGCTGAAACTGCCCTATAAACAAAATGAAAAGAAGCGCCGTCTTTTGCCGGACAGCCATTAAATACTGCCTCTGCTTCCCAGAAATTAGTTAAATCCGCCCTAAGAATGGGATTTTGGGGATGACGTTCAATATTAAACATGGAGGGCTATTTTTTAACGGGTTTTAATTTCGGTTTTTTTGTATGCATCAATGCTTGTAAAAATTCTTCAAGATTCGCCGTTGCAACGCAGACTACCGTATCCGCGCCACCGTAAAACACAAAAAGCTTGCTTTTAATAACAACCGCTCCGCATGGGTAAACTATGCCGGCCTTGTGGCCTTCTTGCTCATACCATTCTATTGGTTCCAAAATTGGTTCATCTGTTCGATAAAGCGCCTTTACGGGATTTTCTAAATCCAAAAGCATTGCGCCAATTTTATATTTTGAGGGATCGCGGTTGTCAACTCCATAATAAATTAAAAGCCAGCCGTATTTTGTTTTGATAGGAGGCGCTCCTGCTCCTATTTTTCTCGAATCCCAGTAATTTTTTCTAACTTTTATGGAATATTCTCCTTTAAGATATTGACCTTCTTTAAAATCCAAATCATCAACAAAATCAATCAGAATATTTGGAAAAATGCGGTGCAAAATCACATATTTCCCTTTGATTTTTTCCGGAAAAAGGCAGCCGCTTTTATCAATAATGCCTGGAGGAGAGATAATTTTAACCCCACCCCATTTCCAGCGTTTTTTAAGAAAATCTTCCAAACCGATGGAAGTGATTGCCAAACGGGGAATATTCCAACCGTCAAAAGAAACAAAAAGCATATAAATCGTATCTCTAATCCTAGTAAGGCGGGGGTCTTCGCAGCCGGCCCAACTGCCTCCTGATACATATTCAAAAGCACGATAAGGTTGAGCCTTTAAATAATCGGGGGCGCTGGAAGAATAAGTGAAAACCGGCTCCTTCAATCTTTCATCAATATTTATACCATCATAACTTCCTGCGTATCCCAGCCGCGAAACACCATCTTCCCCAATGGCTCGATAAAGAAGGCGCGCTTTGCCGTCTTCAAATAAAACAGCTGGGTTAAATGTTTGTCGGGATTCCCATCCATGTTCCTTTATTGGAACAATTATTGGATTTTTTGGGGGCTTATGCAACGTAGGAACTGTTTTCTTCCAGCCTCTTTTTTTGGTAATTTTTTTGGGATAGCCCTTTCTTTTCCGATTTTTTTTATAACTTTTATTTGAATGTCTGGGCATAAAATTTATTTTCATGCTTTGAATTACAAAATGCAAATCTAACAGCTAAATTCAGGCAATTCAAAAACTTCTTTGGATTTCCCAAATTTAGTTAATAGCCCCGTTAGATAGTAAACATCTAACGGGGTTAGCGAGCAGATTGTAAAATTTACAAACATTAAGACAGATTATTAAGCAATTTGATAAGCCGAGAGGCTATAGATATAATTAGTCAAATATCCGCCTGCTGATTCTGGTAAACTGGTTACCAATCCGTAAAACATTTTTAAGTTTCTGAAGTTGAGTTCTATTAACATTCTGGCGCCATACGGTTTTCATCACGGCATAAAGTTGTTAAGTTTTCTACCACTATCATTTTACGCCATTATGAAGATTTTGTCTTTTTTGTAATTCAGGGTTTCAATTAATAATATCTCCAACTTCATTTTAAAACATCGAGGAATTCAGTCAAGAACAAAAAACCGCCTTCTTGGCGATTTTTTTTCGGGGCTCCGGGCATTGGACGATGTTAGAACCTGGTTAATAATTTAACAATTTTGACAAACTCTTTGGCATCCAGGCTTGCTCCTCCGACCAAAAGTCCCTGCATTCCGGCTTTAAAAATATAATCGGCGGCGTTTTTACTATTTGCGCTTCCACCATAAATGATTCTGATTCTTTGAGCCGTCTTTTTATTATAAATTTTTGTTAAAATTTTTT
>PCWD01000060.1:0-1248 GCA_002787255.1 Parcubacteria group bacterium CG11_big_fil_rev_8_21_14_0_20_39_14
CCGTAGTCAAATCCGTCAGGATTTGTACTATCGGGGTCGGTTTCGCGTTGAAACGCTGCAATTATTTATTACGCATCAGGTTTAGTGTATATGCGCTATTCTATTATATTTAAACTTTCTCCGCATCTCTGGCATTTGCCGCTTTTGTCATAGCGCTCAATTGCAAAACCGGTTCTTTCAATGACCCTGGCTTTGCATTTTGGACAGTAAGTATCTTCGGTTGGGTGGCCAGGAATATTCCCCGAATAAACATATTTTAGCCCCTCTTTTTTTCCAATTTCCCAGGCCTTTTTGATAGTTTCAATTGGGGTGTCGGGCAATTGTTGAAGCTGCCAGGAAATTGAACCAAAAAATTGACTTACATGCCAGGGAGTCTCCGGTCCAAGTTGACTCCTTATAAAACGGGCGATTTTTTTTAAAATTTTTTCTGAATCATTTAAAGAAGGAATGAGAAGAGTTGTTACTTCAACCCAGATTTTCCTCTTTTTCATTCCAACTAAGGTTTCGAGTATCGGACGAAGTTTACCGCCGCAATATTTCTGATAAAACACCTCGCTAAAACCCTTCAAATCAACATTAGCGGCATCAAGGTAAGGAGCGATGAGATTCAAAGTTTTTTTGGTCATATATCCGTTGGTTACCCAGTTGTTTTTTATACCCCTTTCTTTAGCCAACTTCATTGTTTTTAGAGCGTATTCTAAAAAAATTGTTGGCTCGGTATAGGTGTAGGAAATGCTTGGCAGATTGTTTTTGACGGCTATTTCAACGAGTCTTTCCGGCGGCAAGTCTTCGCCCTCTATTTTTTTGGTAAATTTTGAATTTTGGGAAATTTCATAATTCTGACAGCAGAGGCAGCGGAAATTGCACCCGACAGTGGCAATAGATAAGGAGTGGGTTTTGGGCATGAAGTGAAAAAAAGGTTTTTTTTCAATCGGGTCAATATGGCAGGCAATAGCTTTGCCATAAACCAGAGAGTAAAGTTTCCCGTTTTGGTTTTCTCGAACATGGCAAATTCCCCGATTTCCCGGAGAAATTAGGCATCGGTGATTGCAAACATCGCATCTTACATTTCCATTTTTTAATTTTTGATACAACAGAGCCTCAAACATAAAATCAAAAATCAAAAATATATATTAAAAATCAAATCTATTATCATGAAGTTATATTGGGTTTATCAGAAAAGCGAAGTTAAAATAAGGGAATGGGAATGAAAATTTGACTGCCAAAATATTGAATTTATTCGCGTTT
>PCWD01000060.1:1279-26819 GCA_002787255.1 Parcubacteria group bacterium CG11_big_fil_rev_8_21_14_0_20_39_14
CCTCAAACTTCGAGGTTGGAGCGCTCTTTTTTTAGGCGGCCCTATTCGCAAAAATTCGCGAAAAACTTCAAAAGTTAAGAAAAACTCGCTATGAGTTCCCTATTTATTTAATCATACCGTAATTTATGCTATTATTCAATTGAATAAACTTTCTTAAAATTAAGGTATGTCTCATAGAATTTTTATTGCCATTAATTTTCCCGAAGATACCAAAAGAAAGCTTGTTGAAATTCAGCAAAAATGGGCAAAGCTTCCGGTTCACTGGACAAAAAAAGCGAGCTTGCATTTTACTTTGGTTTTTTTGGGGTATATGGACGACGGGGGAATTTGGGAGGTTTGTAAAATTACAAAAAAAGTGGCAAGTCTTCATCAGCCATTTTTTATTAATTTTAAAAAAGTTTTGTTGGGTCCGCCAAATCGTCCGCCAAGAATGATTTGGGTTGAGGGAGAAAAAAGCGCGGAACTTGCCAAATTAAAACAGGATTTGGAGAATTTTTTAAGCTCGGGAAAATCAATTGATTACCAGCCAGAGAGTAGAGCTTTCTCGCCCCATCTTACATTGGCCAGAATTAGAACCTCAGAGTGGCGGAGCTTGCAATCACCTCCAAAAATCGAAGAGAATGTTTCTTTAAGTTTTGCCGTCAATTCAATTGAGGTTATGGAAAGCCGGCTGCTGCGAGATGGAGCAGAATATACCGTTCTTGAATCAGCCGAGCTCGGCTGATATTCAGAGAATTTTCAATTTACAATTTTTCTCGCTTTTGGCGGGAAAAATTGTAAATTGATTTTTTGTGTATCTTCTCGGCGTCAAAATTGATAATGTTGATATGAATGAAGTTCTCAAGAAAATTGAGGTTTTTCTTGCTGATGGTCGTCAGCATCATATTGTTACCCCGAATCCCGAGATAATAGTCTTTGCTCAAAAAGACAAAGAGTTTAAAAAAATTTTGAATGAAGCTGATTTGTCTATTCCCGACGGAACAGGAATAATTTGGGCTTCAAAAATTTTAAAAGGAGACATAAAAGAAAAAGTAAGCGGAACGGATTTAATGGAGGAATTGCTAAAAAATCAAAAATCAAAATGCAAAAATCAAAATGACCCCAGTAGTAGTCCCGCCTTGGCGGGACACTACGGGGCAGGCATATCAAAATTTAAAATTTTCCTTTTGGGCGGCAAAAATGAAGCGGCAGAAAAAATTGCAAAAAAATTTTCAAATATAGTTGGCTTTACGGAAAACATTAATGAGGCAGTAGAACTTATAAACCAAGGAAAGCCGGATATTTTATTTGTTGCCCTTGGCGCTCCAAAACAGGAAAAATGGATACATTATAATATAGATAAAATTCCATCAGTAAAAGTGGCTATTGGAGTGGGAGGGGCTTTTGATTTTATTTCCGGGAAAATCCAGCGAGCTCCGAATTTTTTGAGAAAAATTGGGCTGGAATGGTTGTGGAGATTTATGCTCCAACCTTGGAGAGCAAAAAGAATATATAACGCGGTGATAAAATTTCCTTGCCTAGTGATAAGGGCAAGAATAACTCACTAATATGTGCGAATATGGGTGCGAATATTTGCGAATAATTCGCACAGATTAGCACCCTAATTAGCAAAAATTTGCGACTTATGAAAGTGCATTTCATTGGTATCGGTGGCATCGGCGTTTCCGCTCTTGCTCAATACTATCTTGCCCGGGGTGAGCAGGTTTCCGGCTCTGATTTGGCATTCTCGGAGATTACCGAATTTTTAAAAAAACTTGGAGCGCAAATTTTCACGGGTCCCCATAAAGCTAAGAATATTCCAAATAATGTAGACCTGGTGATTTACAGTCCGGCTGTGAAACCAGACAACCCCGAACTTAAAAAAGCCGAGAATTTAAAACCAGAGCACTCAAATAGATTTGAGTGCTCGGCCGAGCACAAAAGAAAATCTTTTGTGCTCTGGTCCAACATCCAACATCCCCCGAAGCAGAACAAGTTCGCTACGGGGCAGGCAATATCCAATATCCAAATTCAAAGTTATCCGGAAGCTTTGGGCGAGCTGACCAAAAAATATTTCACCATCGCAATTTCCGGAACTCACGGAAAGAGCACTACCACAGCAATGCTCGCCAAAATTTTAATTAAAGCCGGCCTTGACCCCACCATTATTATTGGCACAAAGCTGAAAGAATTCGGTAATTCTAACTTCCGAATGGGAAGAAAATTGTTCCGCGGGGTTCCGCGTACTGTTCCGCGCGGTTCAGCGATTTTATTGATTGAGGCCGATGAACATTTTGGCTCATTTTTGAATTACTGGCCAAAAATCATTGTTTTAACCAATATTGAGGAGGACCACCTGGATTATTATAAAAACCTCAAGAACATCCTTAGAACGTTTCGCAAATATGTTTCATATCTTCCCAAAGATGGATTTTTGGTGGCAAACAGAGATGATAAAAACATCCAAAGGATATTAAATCCTAAATCCAAAACCCTAATTTCTAAACCCAAAATAGCAGAGCAAAGCTCGCTACGGGGCAGGCAAATCCCAAATTCTAAATTCCAAATTCCCAAAATAATTTATTATTCGATTAAGCAAAAAGAAGCAAAAAAACTGAAACAAATTTTGAAAGTGCCCGGGGAACATAATGTTTATAATGCCCTATCAGCTTTAACAGTGGCAAGAATTTTGAAAATCTCCGATAAAACTTCCCTGAAAGCGTTATCGGGATACAAAGGCGCTTGGCGCCGCTTTGAAGTTGAAGAATTGAAAATTGTCCCGCCACAGCCCCGCCGCAGCCCCGCCACAGCGGGATCCCGCAATATGCGGGACGGGATCCCGCAAATCACGCCTACAGCGGATTCCGCCAAAGGAGGAAATGCGGGACGGGATCCCGCCAGGGGCGGGAAAAGTTGTAAATTGAAAATTATAAGTGATTATGCTCATCATCCGACGGAAATTAGAGCGACCTTAAAAGCCGCCATGGAAAAGTATCCCGGGAAAAAAATTTGGTGCGTCTATCAACCGCATCAATATCAAAGAACCTTTTATTTATTTAAGGATTTTGTAGAGGTTTTTGCAGACGCGATAAGATTCAATTGGGTTGACAAATTGATTTTGGTTGAAATTTACGATGTTGCCGGTCGGGAAGAAAAAAAAATAAAAAAGAAAATTTCTTCAGAGAAATTGGTTGAAGTCATCAGAGCAGAATTAAGGAAGTCTGTCAAAAATGTATTATACATAAAAAGCATTGGCGAGGCTGAGAAATATCTAAAGAAAAACCTTCGGGGCGGGGAAGTGGTAATAGTAATGGGAGCAGGAGATATTTACAAATTGTGTGAACAATTTTAAATATCTCCTATTAGATTCAAAGCTTTTTTATGTTTTTGATTCAAAAAGAGCCCCGTTTTTGGAGAGGCTCTTTTTAGATATTTCAGAAAGTTTTACTATTCAGAAACAACAGAGGTAATATCTTCGGAAACAACATCTTCTCCTCCTTCCAGGGCGGCAACTTCAGAGGGCTTCGCATCAACGATTCTGTCCCACTTGAAGCCGGCTTTATTGAAGTCGTCACCCGAGCGAATCCAGCGTTTTTTGCCCTTGTCAATTCGGAAAACTTTACCCATTTCATCGCGGATTAAAGCGCCGTCGCCAAATTCAACATTTTTTCCGATTTTGTATGCAGCGCGAATCCCTGGAGTTATCTTTTTAATTCTGTTCCATTTTAAATTATTGCTATTGAAAACTTCAACAGAAGGAATCGGTTTGAGTTTGTCGCCTTCGGTCACATAAACGGTAGGGTCCCCTTCAACCTGAACAAGGGTGCTGTCCGGATGCTGGGAATTTTCATCAAGATTATCTCCGGTCGGATAAAGAGCCAGCTCCGAATTGTCAACTTTAATGATATTTTTCCAGTCATAAACTAATTTATTAAAAACAGCCGGATTTCTAATATGAAGTTTCTCGCTATTGGCTATGGCATAAACTTCCGGGCCGCTGCCCTGAATTAGGGTTCCTTCCGAATAACTTAAAGCGTCTCCCTGCGTAATAACATCAATTTCATCCGGTTCAACTTCTTCAACATCATTCCAGTTAAGGCTCTGGTCTTCAAAAACCCGGGGATTGGGAATATGGCGCTTGATTTCATCCTCAATTACATAAACTTCCGGTCTTCCCTTGGCTCGGATAAGCTTTCTGTCAGGAAATGACCAGATAGACGCCCAGACTCCATAACCGGGTTTAACTTCGTTCTTAATTATTCTTTTATGATAGAGTTCAAGCAGAGAAATGCTCTTTTCAAAATCCTGCTCGTCAAATTTCAGAGTTGCTTTTGTGTCTTTTGTGATATTTTTGTCCAGAGCGAATTTTACGAGCAGACCATCAACCCCGCCATAGATATTTGATGTCCAGTTAATATCGGATTCTGATTGGCTGTTTATTTTATCGTTTTTTTCAAAGCGAAGAGCTCGAATAAATTTCATTGTCGCTCCGCCAGTAAGCGATAGAGAACCGGAGAAATTTTCTTGATTAAGCAATCGGCAGCGAGCTGATTTTATTTTTGCTTTTATACCGCCAGCTTTTAACGCTTCAATATCGCAGCCTATTGTTGCCGCATAGTCATTTTTATCAACTTTTCCCCAAATAAGCTTCATAATAAAAGCCCGTTTTTTCGTTGGGTGGGTTTTAATCACAATTTCTTTGTTGTTTCCGACATCCTGGATAATAGGCTTTGTTGCTTCATAAAACTCTTTAGCGGTTTTAGTAACCGAACCCTGGCTCGTGGAAATCGTAACATCGGCGCCGGCCGGCGAGGATACAAGCACCCTTATTCCGTCCCAGTGGCCATAAATAAGAGAAGTCCAGGAAATGGGGTTTTCTTTAGAGGTAATTTTGTCGGCAGTTTCGTTGTGCTTTTCAAAAAGCAATTCTCTGATAAGACTTATTTTTCCATCAGAGGACACCGCAATTGAGCCGTCAAAATTCGTTTCAGATTTATCAGTTTTTTCACCCAGGACATTGCCCCACTTAACGGTCATAATAAAATGAACCATATCATTTGATGCCAAAACAGCAGTATCATCTCCCGTTGTTTCTTAAGCAAAAGTTTTAACAGGAACCATAAACAGGGCAGTGGCGAACAAAGAACAGACAATAAACGAAAAAATTATTTTCTTCATACTTCTACGAAATTACGAATTTATTGCGAATGTACGAATTTCAAAAATTAGCATATTCGCATATAATTCGCATTAAATTAGCATTTT
Source organism: Parcubacteria group bacterium CG11_big_fil_rev_8_21_14_0_20_39_14 (assembly GCA_002787255.1). Lineage (GTDB taxonomy): Bacteria > Patescibacteriota > Minisyncoccia > Minisyncoccales. Next base: position 6,524 of record PCWD01000060.1, read on the forward strand.
AATTCGTATGCGTTTCCACTCTCATTATACTACGAGCAAGAGGGGGTCAACCCCGTTAGAAGTTTGCGATTGTTTAACAATCCAATGCTCTATTGCTTACTTTAACTTATTTAATTTCTTGCTGGAGAAGTTCTAAATTATGAACTTCTCCAGCCAATAAATATATTGGTAAACTTCTAACGGGGTCAAGCTGTGGATAACTATTCTGTCTTTTTTCCAATCTTAAAAATCTTTTTATTTGACAAGCGGCCGCTTGCGATTTAAGAAGATTTAGTTTTTATTTGGGAGTTTTTTTGAAAACTTTATTCAAAGTTGTTCTACTGGGCAGGAAAGAAATTTTTTGGTAGAATAAAGACGGCGTTGAGATAAGGAGAGGAGACTTCAGAAAAGGAAGTTGAGGAAGAAACACCTGTGGTTGAAGATTCGGAATTAGAGGAAGAAGAAGAATTTTAATTTTCCGCCATATCCTGTTTGGTTTTCCCTTAAGCAGAAGTTCCAAAAAAGCAAACTTATTTAATAACTATACTTTTAGTATCGGGCTATTTTTGTTTGAGAAATAGTGAGTAGCGGGGTGGGGCAAGCAAGAATTAAGCCACTGGTCTTAAATCTGATATGTAAATATACTCATTTTGCCGTTGGAATATGGTTCCAACATAAAAGATAGCGCGTAATAAGAAATTTGGGTATTTTAAGGACCCTTCTGGGAAATTCAGCAAAACCTGAATTCAATTGATAACATATTTTGCGCGATCGCGCAAAATATGTTATCAATCTCTTATTGCGCATCAACTATAATAAAAGATATGGTAGATATATTACTAACAAATGACGATGGTTATCAGTCCATAGGATTTATTTCCCTGCTGAAAGAATTATCAAAGGAATTTTCTGTTTTAGCCATTACTTCTCCGGATGGAAAATCCTGGACCGGCAAAGCCATAACCGCAAAAAGAGAGATGGACTTGAAAAAGGTTAAAATAGATGGCTTTGACATCCTTGTATTAAACGGCACTCCTGCTGATTGCGTTCAGGTCGGAATATATAATATTTTAAAAAAACTCCCAAGAATGGTTGTTTCGGGAATAAACGATGGCCCAAATATCGGAAGAGGTAGAATTCTCAGCTCCGGCACCGTAGGCGCGGCAATGGAGGCCTCAATCATCGGCATAAAAGCAATAGCCTCATCTTTTTGTCTTTTCTCCGATGTTTATCGGAAGCCGGTGAAAAAGATAAATTTCATCGATTCTAAAAATTGTCCAATTTTAAAAAATGCCGCAGAAATAACATTTAAATTAGTTAAAACATTAATTAAAAAAGATTTTAGCAAAGACGTTGATTTGTTTTCAATAAACATTCCATTCAACGCCACTATAAATTCAGATTTTGAAATAACTAAACTATTTAAAGATACTGACTGGAAGTTATTTCATAAAAAAAACAATAAATTTATACATCATACGCCATTTTTAAAAATAAAAGACTTGCAAAGCGGCACTGATTTAAAGGCCTTAAAGGAGGGCAAAATATCCATTACTCCCATAAGTTTAGAATTAGCTTCTGAAAAATCATTCAAAGAATTTAAGCAAATAATAAAGAAAGAATGGTAAAAGTTGCCTTTTGGGCAATTTTTTAGCAGGGGTTATTCCAACTCCCAATTTCTCCCTTGACAGATTTTATGGATAATGCTATAATGTGATGACTGAAAAGGGGCACATTCGACCCTGAAGTGCAACATTTTGAAATTAAAATCTCTAAAAGAAAGGAGGTGGTAGTATAACAGATTTTGCTATATTTTATTGGTTTTCTAATAAGGCGGTAAAATATGGCTTCAAATTGTAGCTGTTGCGCTTCAAAAGCACATTTACGAGGTCTGGTTTTCAGCCAAATAATTGAAGCAAAGGAGGTTTTGTAATGACTAATTTTAAAGAAACTACAGAAGATATGATTGGGCATATCGGAGAGTTTCATTTAAGGGACGAAGAGAAGAAAAGGGTAGCTTATTATTTAGCTGGTCAAATAGTTGTTTGAAAATCCAATCCAGTTCTTCAGCAAAGTTTTTTGCTAAAGGGGATAAAAATGGTTCCCAGCAAACGATCTCTCGGTTCCATTATCTTTCTACCGGGTGACGGATTTCGGCTGCCAACAAAAGAAAGTTTATTGGCAGAAATTGAATTTAGGCTGGCAGGGAAAATAACGGAAGAGATTATTTATGGTAAGAAAGGCGTTAGCACCCTTGGAGCGCTTGACTTAAATCATGTAGTTGGGATGCTCACTATTAATAAAATCATTGTTGGAAGTAAAGGAAGGGGAGCAGAAGATACTGCTAAAATAATTGAAAATATAATCAAGGAGTGCGAGAATAAAGTAAGAGAGACGCTTATGAGCCAAAGAGATAAATTAGAAAGATTAGCCCAAGTTATTCTGGAAAAGCAAGATATAAGCATCAAAGAAATAGATGCCTTGGGAATTTTTTAGGGGAGGCAATTTCCCTGACCTTCTCTGGGAGCATCGGAATTTCAATATTGAAAATCCGATACTGCAAAATAAAGCGACCCAAAAATCCTGAGTCGCTTTTTGCTTCTTGAGATGCGCGGCATCGTAAGTTGCGCATACAAAACCCTTGCTGAAGTTATATTGGGTTTATCAGAAAAGCGAAGTTAAAATAAGGGAACGTGAATGAAAATTTGACTGCCGAAATATTGAATTTATTCGCGTTTATTCGCGAGGCCGCCTCAAGCTTCAAGGTTGGAGCACTCTTTTTTTAGGCGGCCCTATTCGCAAAAATTCGCGAAAAACTTCAAAAGTTAAGAAAAACTCGCTATGAGTTCTATTCTAATTGAAAAAATTTATTATTTTTAGATAATGGGAATTTATTTCTTCCGTCAGAAAAAACCCGTAGCTTAAAGGCGTAAAAGCAACAAATGTTATTAAAACCAAAAATAAAAACCCTATTAAAAATTTGGGAGAAAGATTGAATTGATAAGCTTGGGGAATTTTTTCAAGCAAAAGAAGCAGGATTAAAATGCCAAAAATCAAAGAGGGAAGATAGTGATAAAGAAAAGTTACTCGTTCAATAGAAATAAAAGGTAAAAGATTGATAAGAAAACCGAAGATTAAAAAATTGAATTGAGGCAGGATTTTTCGGCGGATTTTTTTTACCAGCAGAGAAAATAAACCAAAGGGAACGCAAATACATATCAGCCACCAGATTAAAGGATTGCCAAAAAGCTGAATGTTAGCCGCTTTTTTATCGGCGTTTTTGCTCCAATACCAGATAGGTTTTTTCATCACCGGCCATTGATACCATCGGCTGGCTGAAGGATGAGTGGCTTCAAGATTTGCCGAGGCGGTGTACATTGTTTTGTTCAACTCAATAAATTTTTTTCCGAAACGAAGAGATTTTTCTCCTTCTACCGGGGAGATTTTATTTTCCTCCAAAGTTAGTTGAAATTCCCTGCTCATAAAAGCATCGCCCGGTCCGGATTTTGGCAAGAGTTTAAAGTGAACAAAAAAGATAAGAAGATAAACCGACAATGAAACAACGATAAAAAAAACAAATTTTTTCCCAAAAGACAAAAGGCCCCCCCTTTTAAAAAATTTTTTAAATCCAAAATTCTGCAAAACGGCTACAAAGCTAAAGAATAATATAATTCCAAGAAAAGACAGCCCCGTCCATTTAACGCTAAAAGATAAGCCGGCAAAGATACCTGCCAGCAAGCTATACGAAATTCTATGGACTTTTTGCGAATTTTCGTGAACAGGACAAGCCGGGGAGCGGGCGTTTTTCCGGCCCGTCGAAAGTCGTCCTTGCGAGTTTGAGCGAGTATTGATGGGATTGGCAAGAACAAAGAAATAAAGAGATAAAAATCCGAAGAAAATTAAAAATATGTCAGTTAAAATAAATTTTGATTCAACCAAAAAAGCGTTTTCCAGGAGAATTAAAAAGCCGCCCAAAAGGGCAAATTTTTTTGATAAACCCAAAGCTAAAATAAATTTATAAATTAAAATTACAAGCAAAGTCCCAAATAGGGCAGGCAGAAATCTTAAAATAAACAAGCTTTGGGCGCTGAAACTTTCGCCAATTTTTTCAAAAATTTGCTCTGAATTTATCAGGAGGTCATGACCAAAAATTTTATAGAAGCCGGCAATCATCAATTTTCCCAACGGCGGATGGATATCAAAATAGTACTCCCCGGAAAGATAAGCGGAAACAAATTTACCAAAATGAACTTCGTCAAAAACCACCTCGGCCGGAGAGGACAGAAACAAAAATCTGGTAAAAATTGCCAGAACAATTAAAATAAAAAAAGGGACGTTTTTCTTTAAAATGGAAAAACCCTTCATTTTTTAATTAACACAAGCGAGGAAACCCCATTAGATAGAGCTCGCAAGCTCGCTATCTAATGGGGTGACCGAGCGACGTGTTAATATAGTGGGGAAGGCATTATCCTTTCCTCACTCTATTATAACACTAATTTTTAAATTTTTCCTCTATGCAGAGGTTTGAATTTGAAAAACTTGTTAAAAAAGGAATTAAAGCGGTTCCCAAAGAATTCCGGAAGAAACTTCAAAATCTGGCAATTGTTATTGAGGATGAGCCGTCTTTGGAGCAGTTAAAAAAGTTGAGAATTTCAAAAGAAGGCAGTCTTTTTGGATTGTATGAGGGCGTGCCCCAGACGAAAAGAGGAAATTACGGGATGGTTTTACCCGACAAAATAACCATTTTTCAAAAGCCGATTGAGAGATTTGCAAATTCTCCCCGGGATGTTCGCGATTTCGTGAAAAATACAATTTGGCACGAAATCGCCCATCATTTTGGAATGGATGAAAGACAGGTTCGGGAACTGGAAGCAAAGAGACGAAAAAAAGTAAAACATTGATTACTATAGCAAACGACTTCCATTAAACGACTTCTAATGGGGCTTGTTTTTGTTTTAATTTCTGAGTATAATACATCAATTCAAGAGCAAAAAATATATAATGAGACTGTTGAACAATTATTTTTCAGCGTATCGGCGTTAACTCAGCGTAGATATCAGCGTTTACTCAGCGATAATATGTTGAATTAACGCCGATATCTACGCTGAACAACGTTGAATTCTTCAATGCTCTCATAATACATAACATGAAAGAAGACTTTATAAAAATAAGGGGGGCGAGGGTACATAATCTTCAAAATGTTGATTTGGATATTCCAAGAAACAAACTGGTTATCATCGCCGGAATTTCAGGTTCCGGCAAATCTTCATTGGCTTTTGACACGATTTATGCCGAGGGTCAGCGAAGATATGTGGAAAGTCTTTCCGCCTATGCCAGACAGTATCTGGGCGTAATGCAGAAACCCGATGTTGATAAAATTGAGGGAATTTCGCCGGCAATTTCTATTGACCAGCGGACAGTTTCCCGCAATCCCCGTTCAACCGTCGGAACAGCCAGCGAGGTTTATGACTATTTAAGGCTTTTATTCGGAAGAATAGGCAAGCCCCATTGTCCAAAATGCGGCAAGCCAGTTAGCCGTCAGACACCCGAGCAAATAGTTGAGCAGATTTTGAGGCTTCCCAAAGAGCGGGAAATTTTAATTCTGGGTCCTGTTGTTCGGTCAAAAAAAGGCGAGCACAAAGGAATTTTAGAAGAAATTCAGCGAGCCGGTTTTGTCAGAGTCAGAATTGATGGCATAGTTCACAGGCTTGAAGAAGCTTTGTCTTTTGAGCTTACAAAAAACAAGAAGCACAATATTGAGGTAGTGGTTGATAGATTAATTTTGGAGCAAAATAGCAAGGAAGACAGGGCAAGAATTATTGATTCGGTTGAGCAGGCCCTGAAAATCGGCAAAGGCACCCTCATAGTGAGCAAATCGCACATGGCAAATAGCAAATTGCAAGAAAGGAAAAATGATAAGCGATTGGCGATTAGCGATTTGCTATTTTCTGAGCATTTTGCCTGCGAGGAATGCGAAATATCTTTGCCGGAGATTGAGCCGCGCCTTTTTTCTTTCAATTCGCCTTACGGAGCTTGTCCGGCTTGCACCGGTCTTGGTTCAAAGCTAAAAGTTGAACCAGATTTAGTTATTCCAAACAAAAATTTAACGATTTCCGAGGGGGCTATTCGTCCCTGGATGCGCGCTTCTCATCGTTTGGGTCGACAGAATTATTACTGGTGGCAGCTAAACGATTTAGCAGAAAAGCATAATTTTTCTCTTGATACTTCTGTCAAAGAAATACCTAAAAAAATAATTGATTTAATACTTTATGGCGAGAAAGAAAATTTTGAAGGAGTGATTCCAAATTTAGAGCGAAGGTATCATGAGACTGATTCTGATTGGACAAGACAGGAGATTGAAAGATATATGACAAAAAAACAATGTTTGGTTTGCCAGGGAAAGAGACTCAAACCCGAAGTTTTGGCAATAACCTTAGCCGGAGTATCAATTGATAAAATAGTTGGGATGAGCGTCGGAGAGGTAAAGAAATTTTTTGAAAATTTTTCACAGACAAAAAAAGAACATTCGCCAAACTTCGCTAAAAATTCGCTTAAATTAACGAGTAATGAGCTAAAAATTGCCCTTCCTGTTATCAAGGAGATTGTTAATCGTCTGCAATTTTTAATTGATGTCGGGCTTGATTATCTAACCCTGGATAGAGAAACAGCTACTCTGGCTGGCGGAGAAGCTCAAAGAATAAGATTGGCTAATCAGATTGGTTCAAAATTAACCGGGGTAACTTATATTTTGGACGAACCCTCAATCGGGCTTCATCCGAGAGACCAGGGCAGGTTGATTGAAACCCTTAAAGAACTTCGAGATTTGCAAAATACCATAATTGTAGTTGAGCATGACCCCCAAACAATCAGAGCGGCTGATTGGGTGATTGAGGTCGGGCCGGGCGCCGGAAAACACGGCGGCAAAATTATCTTTCAGGGAACTCCTCAACAGCTTTTGAAATCAAAAACTTTAACCGGGGATTATTTGTCGGGCCGTAAAAAAGTTGAGTTGACGAGTCCGAAGCCAAAAGTCAAAAACATGCCCCCTGCCGCCCCGCAATTAATTATCAAAGGCGCCAAAGAGCATAATTTAAAGAATATTGATGTTAAAATTCCTCTTGGCAAATTTGTTTGTATTACCGGGGTTTCCGGTTCGGGGAAAAGCAGCTTGCTTAATGATATTCTGGCTCGGGCCTTGTTTCAGAAATTTTACAATGCCAAAGAAATGCCCGGAAAACATAAAGAGATTTTCGGCGCAGAGTTTTTAAACAAAATAGTTTTGGTTGACCAGTCGCCAATTGGCCGAACCCCCCGGTCAAATCCGGCGACCTACACCGGGATTTTCTCTTATATCCGAACCATTTTTTCCCTAACTAAAGAAGCCAGGGTTCGCGGTTACGGTCCAGGCCGCTTCAGTTTCAATGTAAAAGGAGGAAGATGCGAGGCTTGCGAGGGGCAGGGTCTTAAAAAAATTGAAATGTATTTTTTGCCGGATGTTTATGTTAAATGCGAGGAATGCCACGGCAAAAGATATAATAAAGAAGCTTTACAGATAGAATATCGGGGAAAAAATATTGCCGAAGTTCTAAAAATGACGGTTGAAGAAGCTTTGAATTTTTTAAAAAATATCCGGGGGCTTGAGCAAAAGCTCAAAACCTTAAACGAGGTTGGTCTTTCTTATATTGAGCTTGGTCAGCCGGCTCCCTCGCTTTCCGGCGGAGAGGCTCAGAGAGTAAAGTTGGCTGCCGAACTTTCCCGCAAAGACACCGGTAAAACCTTGTATATTTTGGATGAGCCGACTACCGGACTACACCCCGATGATATAAAGAAACTTCTCTGGGTGCTCTGCGGTCTTGTCCGAAAGGGCAATACGGTTTTAGTAATAGAGCACAATCAAGACATTATCAAAAACGCCGATTGGATAATAGATTTAGGACCTGAGGGTGGAGAAAAGGGAGGTTATATTGTGGCTGAGGGCACACCAAAAGATATTATGAAAAATAATAAAAGTTATACCGGAATTTATTTGAAAAGGTTTTAAATCGTTTACAACAGGACTGTCCTAGGACAGTCCTTTGACCTCGGCAGAGCCTTGACCCCGCGCTTTTAGATGAAATACACAAGACAATTCGTGTATTTTTTTAGGGGTTAGCTGATTTAATTCAAAAAATATGCTATAATAAAACTATGGATGTAGAGTTAGAACAACTTAAAAAAGCTTTATTCAAAGGGAATTTGATTTCTCCCGAAAAGCTTGAACTTGCTGAAAAGAAAGCAAAAGAACTCGGGCAAAAACTGGAAGATGTTTTAGTTGGGGAAAAAGCAATATCCGAAGAGAATTTGGTAAAAATTAAAGCCGAAACTTTGAAGATTCCTTTTGTTAATCTTGAAAAAGAGATTATTTCGCCCAGAATCTTGGAAACAATACCAGAATCCCTGGCAAGACGCTATAATGTTATCGCCTTCAAACAGATTGGAAATGACCTTTTGGTTGCTATGCTCAATCCAGGCGACCTCCAGACTATTAAGTTTATTGAAAAGAAAACCGGTCTTAAAGTTTTACCATATTTTACTACTGCTCAAAGTATAAAAAATATTCTTAAACAATATATAAAAACTTTAGTGGCAGAATTTGAGGAGTTAATAAAGGAAGCAGAGGAAATGAGTCCGATACTAAAAGACTCCTCAAAAAATAAAAATTTAAAGAAGATTGCCGTAGAAATACCAGTTATTCGGATGGTTGATATTTTACTCAAGCATGCCATCTTAGAATCAGCCAGCGACATTCATATTGAACCAATGGAGAAAAAAGTGGTTATTAGGTATCGAATAGATGGTATTTTATATGAAGTTCTTTTTTTACCCAAACAGGTTCACCCCGGCATTATTGCCAGAATTAAAGTTCTTGCCAATCTTAAACTGGACGAACACAGACTTCCTCAGGATGGTCGTTTCAAAATAGAAACCGAGGGATATAAAATTTCTTTCAGAGTTTCAATTATGCCAGTTTTTTACGGCGAGAAAGTGGTTATGAGATTACTTCCTGAAGCAGTCAAGGTTTCCGTTCTTGATGAGCTGGGTCTTTCAGGCGATGCCCTAAGAAAAATCCAGTCCAATATTAAAAGCTCGGAAGGATTGATTTTAGTCACCGGTCCCACTGGTTGTGGAAAAACAACCACTCTCTACACTATTTTGAATATACTAAATTCTACTCGGGTGAATATTTCAACAATTGAGGATCCAATTGAATATTGTATTCCTATGATTAATCAGACCCAAGTTAAACCAGCAATTGGTTTAACTTTTGCCAACGGCTTGAGATCCCTTGTCAGACAGGATCCTGATATTTTAATGGTTGGAGAAATTAGGGATGTTGAAACTGCTTCCCTGTCAATCAATGCAGCATTAACAGGTCATTTAGTTCTTTCGACCCTGCATACTAATTCGGCTGCCGGAGCTTTCCCCAGACTCATTGATATGGGGGCCAAAGGATTTTTAATCGTCTCAACCGCTAAGCTTATTATTGCTCAGAGGCTTGTTAGGCGTCTTTGCGATAGTAAAAAGAACCATATCTTAAAAGATTCGGAAATTAAAAGTCTAAACGAAGAGTATAATATGGATTCAATTCTCAATATGCTGAAAAAAAAGAGAATTGTGGGCTCCAAGACCAATTGGAAAGATATTAAATTTACCAGACCCCAATCTTCAAAGATTTGTCCGGAGGGTTATAAAGGCCGAATCGGGATTTTTGAGGTTCTGGAGGTGAGCGAATCCATAAAAGAACTTATTATCAGGGGCGTACCTTCCGACAAAATTGAAGAACAGGCTAAAAAAGAGGGTATGACAACAATGCTTGAAGATGGGTTTATCAAGGCCGTTCAGGGAATAACAACTATTGAAGAAATATTTAGAGTAATCAGAGAATAAGCGCTCTCTCGTCAGAGTTTTGCCCGCCTTGACCTCGCGCCTTTTGTCCGTTATTCAACTTTAAGAGCTAATTTTTGGTGAACTCTTTTGTTAATTGTCAAAAGGTGCGGGGTCGGGCAGGCCCGCCTGCCATCGGTTTGAGCCGAAGAAGGCTTTAGCGGGCAGGCGAAGCAAAATTTAGGCGGGAAAAGGAATGTGTCAATTTATGATTATAAAGCTAAATCATTTAGCGGAGAGATAAAATCGGGAAAACTTGAGGTAAAAAACGAGAAGGAGTTGGCAAATACTCTTCTTCAGGAAGGGTATATTTTAATTTACAGCGAGCTTTCTAAGAAAAAAAATTTGTTTAGTTTTGATATTTTAGGCAGGTTCAAAAGAGTCTCTCTGGTGGAAAAAATAGTATTTTGTCAGCATTTGTCCCTGATGATAAAAGCCGGTCTTCCTTTGACAAAAGCCTTAGAGGTTTTAGTTCGACAAACAAAAAACAAGACATTTAAAAAGACAATTTTAGAAGTTAAGGAAGATATTACTCGGGGTAAACTTCTTAGCGAAAGTCTAAAAAAACATTCAGGGATTTTTAGTGAACTTTTTTGCAGTATGATAGAAGTTGGAGAAGAGGGAGGGAAATTAGAAGAGATATTAAGGTTTCTGGTACGCCAACTGGAGAAAGAGCATGAATTAAATTCTCGGTTGAAGGGAGCTATGATATATCCGGCAATAATTTTTGCAACGATGGTTATTATTGGTGTTTTATTAATGGTGATAGTAATGCCCCAATTTATGGTTATTTTTGAGGAAATGGAGATTTCTCTGCCATTTACTACTTCAGTGTTTATTGGCATTGCAAAATTTTTAAACAATTTTTGGTATTTAATCCCAATAATTGTTTTTGGAATTATATTTTTAAAAAGATTAATAACAAATTCTAAATCAGGAAAGATAATACTTGACTATTTTTTCTTATCGGCGCCAATAATCGGCCCCTTTACTCAAAAAATTAATGTCGCTAAAATTTCAAGAACTTTAGGTTCCTTAATAATAAGCGGCGTTCCAATACTCAGGTCACTTAAAGTTGCATCTCATACCATTGGCAATCATTACTACAGGGATACCCTAAATTTTGTTTCTAATAACCTTCTGAAAGGAAAAGGACTTTCTGAATCTTTTCAAGAGTATGAAAAAGTATATCCAGCTTTATTTATTCAAATATTGGCCATCGGAGAAGAAACCGGAACCCTGTCCGAGGTTTTAGAGCATCTTGCTAATTTTTTTGAAGAAGAAATTTCCAATACCACTAAGAATTTTTCTTCAATTATTGAACCGATTTTGCTTCTCGTAACTGGACTTATGGTGGCATTTTTTGCCGTTTCTATAATTCAGGCAATATACACTCCCATAATGCATATTAAGTAAATGCCGCACAGCACATAGGCGCTCACTATCGCTCACGCACTATTCAGCACCAATTTTGCGCAAATTTTGATGGCGAGGCACTCCCGAGCCACTCAATCTCTTGAGTGCTCGGTCGGGGCTATCAGAGCACATATTTATGTGCTCGACCGAGCCACTAAAATGAAATTTTGGTGCTCTGGTTCGCCCACTGCCTCGTAAGGACTAAACCGAGCCTTTTGGATGTTAAAGTTTGTTTATTCTTTTGAAGGCAAAATTGGTGCTGGCTCTCCTCGGAATTTCAATCTTTGATTGAAATTCCGATACGAGAACATAAGCTTCCCTTCGCTCGCTTCACCCCGTTACAAATCTCTGATTTGTAACGGGGCTTCGCTCGCTCAAGCGCTCTTTTCGTTTGGCTTTACTTATGTTCTTGTATGGGAAACTTTCAGTTTCCGATACAATTAAATACAAATTAAAGACAGATTTAACACTGATAATACGAATTAAATCTGTATTATCTGTGTAAAATCTGTAATGAATTCGTGTCCGATCAGTGCCTAGAGGGGTTTACTTTAATAGAAATTTTAATCGCTGTGGCAATTCTGGTTATTTTGATTATCATTCCGGTGCCGGCTTTTCGTTTTTTCCAAAAAACGGTTGATTTAAATAATGCCCGAGATGAAATTATCAGCACTCTGGATTTAAGCCGAACAATGACCACAGCTTCCGAAGGAGCGGCTAAATATGGGGTTTATTTTGATAAAGTAAATGGCAAATATATTTTATTCAAAGGGAACAGCTATCAAGCAAGAAATCCTGATTTTGATAAAATTTATACCCTGCCCAGCTTAGTAGAAATTTCCGAGATTAATCTTAAATTGACAATCAATCCCGATGAACCCTCAAATGAAGTTGTATTTAACAGGATTACTGGTACAGCCAATCAAACAGGAAATTTAATTTTAAAACAAAAACTTCAATCTCCAGAAACTCGAACCATTTATGTTTTGGCCTCGGGCAAAATAGTAACCGAAATTCCAGCCGTTTCGGAAAATCAAAGGAAAAAAGACTCTAGACACACCCACTTTAATTTAGGATGGAGCATCCAAAATGCCACTGTCTTAAAATTTAAATTTTTAAGCCCGCAGCCAAATCAAATTGAAACAGTTGATATGGCTAATTATTTTAATGCCGAGAAAACTTTGTTTGATTGGAGCGGAAAATTTACGGTCAACAATATTGACCAGGAATTCCGAATTCATACGCACTTGCTTGATAGCGCAAATACTCTTTTGTGTATCCACCGGGACAGAAACAGCGGGAAAAACACCGAAGAAGTGGTAATTTATATTGTTGATGGCGTGGATAAAGAAATCGCGCATTATTTTGCCGACAAAAACGACACTATGCAAAAAGGCGAAATCTATGTCAGCTCAATTGAAATCCAATAAAGGAATCAGCTTAATTGAAATTTTGGTAGCAATCAGCATTGTCAGTATTGCCCTAGTCTCGCTAATGGGGCTTTTTGGTAATTATATAAAGATTGCAAAGCTACAGGAAAAAAATATTGAGGCCATAAATCTCGCCCAGGAAGCGATTGAAACCATCAGGGCGGTTCGCGATGAATCTTGGACGAATATTTCCAATTTAACTCTTGGCGCAATTTATCATCCCGCAAAACAAGGCACTCCTCAAAAATGGATTTTGGCTTCAGGAACGGAAACGATTAACGAATTTTTTCTAAGGGAGGTAATTTTTGAAAATGCCCTTCGGGATGTAAGCGGCGATATCGTAGAATCAGATGGAGTAGCGGACCCTGATACAAAAAAAATAACCTCAACTGTTTGCTGGAACAGTCAAACAAACTGTACTGGAGCTAAAGATGAAATTACCTTAATTACTTATATTAGCAATTGGAAATAGAGTAGGATGAGAACAATATCTTCCTTACTATATTAACACGTCACTCGGTCACCCCATTAGATAGCGAGCTTGCGAGCTCTATCTAACGGGGTTTCCTCGCTTGTGTTAATCAAAAATCATCCAGACTAAATCGGGCTTTTAATTAATTTGCAAATACATGAAAAAGGGCTTTACCTTAATTGAAATGCTAATATATATTGGGATTTTGACGATTATTATTTTATTTACCATTTATTTTGTTTCCTGGGGAATTAAGATGAGCGCAAAATCAAAAGCGAGTCAGGAAGTTTTAGAAAATGCCAAATTGGCAATGGAAAAAATAGTTTTTGAAATACGGGGCGCCAAAGAAATTTATACCCCAACTTCTGTCTTTGATGCCCATCCTGGCCAACTTTCCTTAAAAACCCAGCAGAACTTGCCAGAGGGAGAAAACGCCACTTATGCAGATTTTTATTTGGAAAACGAAAAAATTTATTTGAAAAGGGAAAGTCAAAATCCCCAAGCTCTAACTTCGGAAAGGGTCAAAGTAACCAATCTGGTTTTTAGGCATTTAAATTCGGCGTTTTCAACTTCCAGTATTCAGGCAGAGCTGAAAATTGAGTATAAAACTTCCTCCAAAAAACCAGAATGGCAAGCCCAAACATTTTTAATTTCTACAGCCACTTTAAGAAAGTGATGCCAACAAAAAACATAAAAAACTTATTTAAAAATTTGACCCGCTCAATAAGTTTTAAGCTAATAGGGGGTGGGGCTAAACCATTAAAAGGAGTTTCGGCGATTTTGGGCGTTATTTTGATTTTAACGGTGATTTTAACAATGGTGATGAGTATCAGCTTAACAAGCTGGAATGAACAAAAAAATGTCCGAAATGCCCTAAAATCAGCTCAATCTTATTTTGCCGCCGAAGCCGGAATTGAAGACGCCCTTCTGCGTTTAAAGAAAAATCCAACCATAGCCGCCACATCCTATAATTTCAATATCGCTGGCGGCACAACTTCAGTAACCATTTCAGAAAACATTGGCGGCTCAAGGAACATTAGCGCCCAAGGAAATATTTCAAACAGAATCAAAAAATTGGGAATTGTTTATACAACAAGCATCGCGAAAATTTCGTTTTTTTACGGCGCTCAAATCGGAAATGGCGGAATAGAAATGCGGACAAATAGCAAAATTCAGGGGAATATTTACTCAAACGGCAGCATTTTGCTTATTGAGGCTGAAAGCGGTGAGAAAAGTTTCATTAGAGATGAAGTCTTTGTGGCCAGCAACGGGAATCAAATTAATAGCCAGGCGGGTATAATTGAAATTGGCAAAGAGAGCAAAGCCGATGCCCATGCCCATTCCTGTATTAATGCCACGATTGGCGGAAAATTATACTGGGTTACTGGCGGCAGTCCGGGAAACTGCGTTGCCGAGAAAGGCAATGTGGAACAAAGCGAGGAAATACCCAAAGAAAATCTGCCAATCACTGAAGAACAAATTCAAAAATGGAAGGATGAAGCTTGTTGCAAAACTGACAGCGCCTGCCCCTGCCTCCACAGCCCTGCTGGCGATTTAACAATCGAGATTGACGAAACTAAAAATTGGGGTCCAGAAAAAATTGAAGGGTCGCTAAGAATAAAAAATAAAGGCGTCTTGAATATGAAAGGGACTATCTGGATTACCGGCAATTTAATAGTTGAAAACGGCGGCACAATCAAACTCGATCCAAATTATGGCTCAATGTCTGGTTTAATTATTGTTGATGGAAAAATTCTGATTGAAAACGGGGTTACTCTTAAAGGCTCCGGCACTACCGGCAGTTTTCAGATGCTTCTTTCCACCAACGCGACAAAAACTATAATTGAACCTTGCAATCTTAACAAAATTGATGCCAATTGTCCAGCTATCTATATAGGAAACACCGCCAAAACCAGTATTTTTTATGCCAGTGATGGATTAATAGTGCTGGACAACAATATGGAGGTCAGGGAAATTACTGGCCACAAGTTGCTTTTGAAGCCCAATGCCGTTCTTAATTATGACTCGGGCCTAGCCAATACAAAATTTAGCGGCGGCTCCGGCGCTTCCTGGCAGGCAAGCAACTGGCAGGAAATAGAGTAGGAGGAGGACTGTCTCCTCTACTATATAAGCGGTTCGTTCGCTCGCCCCATTAGAATAGCGAGCTTGCGAGCTCTATCTAACGGGGCTCGCTCGCTGCCGATTATTGAATAAAATGGGTTTATCAGAATTTATTTGAAGACGGTAAACCCCATTAGAAACTTTGTTTCTAACGGGGTAAATATGTTATACTTTATTTAAGCGCTTATTTAATTGTATCGGAAACTGAAAGTTTCCGATACAACACAGGAGGGGTCGGGTCGGAAGTTCAGCCCTCGCCGAAGGCGAGGCTGCCTCCTGAGGGAGTTCAGCCTTCGCCGAAGGCGAGGCTGCCTCCTAGGATTGGGGTCAAAGCCAATCTACTTGGCTTTGACGGGCAGTTTAGGCGAGCGTCCTCGCGAGCCGTTAAAAATTGCCCAGTGGGTGAGCGCCAGAAACCGTAAGTCCCGTACCGAAACGAGGTTTCTGGTGCGGGGGTTTCTTAAGAACATAGTTCGGGTTTAGCCGTCAAATTTTGCTTCGCAAAATTTGACACGGGCTATATTCTTTTTTGCTTATCTTCTATGGATTTTTTTTCTCCGAAACAAGAAGCATTTGGACTGGATTTATCTGATTTCTCTTTAAAAATTGTTAAGCTCAAAAAAGGAAAGGAGCAATTTGAAGTTGCGAGTTTTGGCATGCGAGAGGTTCCGGCTGGTCTTATCAAAAAAGGCGTAATAGTGAGAGAAGATGCGGTAGCCGGAATCATAAAAGAAGCCATAGCCGAAATTAAAGGGGAAAAACTTGGAACCCAATACGCGGTTTGCTCTTTGCCGGAAGAGGAAGCATTTTTAAAAGTGATTAGACTGCCAAAAATGTCAAAGGAAGAAATTGCCAGAGGAATAAAATGGCAGCTCGAGCCAAATCTTCCTTTATCTCTTGAAGAAGTTTGTTTTGACTGGCAGGAACTTCCTTCTCGAAGTAAGGAAAATTCTTTTGTTCTAATTTCTGCCCTGTCCAAAAAAATAATTAATTCTTATCTCTCGGTTTTTAAAAAAGCGGGAATAATACCCATTGTTTTTGAGATTGAATCAATGGCTTCAGCCAGAAGCTTGTTAAAAGATGGGAGTTCCCCTCAACCGGTGATTATTCTTGATATAGGGGCTAGCGGTACTGGTTTTACTATTTTTTCCGGAGAGACGATTCTGTTCACTTCTCATGTTGCTGTTTCGGGAATGGATTTCAATCGGGCTTTGGCCGAAGAATTAAATATAGAAATCAAAGAAGCGGAAAGACTGAAAATTAAAGTTGGATTACCAGGGGGTTTTGAAGATAATCCTGAAATTAGCGAACTGGAAAGAAAAATTCGCAATGCCTTATTACCAATTTTAGAAAAACTTTCTTCTGAAATCCAGCATTACATTGATTATTATAGAAATTACGGGATAATTGAATGTGTTCCAAATGGAATTATATCTAAAATTTTGCTTTGCGGTGGCGATAGTTTGCTCTACGGTCTTCCCGAATTTCTTTCTTCAAAGTCAAAATTATCAATTGAAATTGGAAATCCCTGGATTAATATTTTATTAGAGTCGTCTAAAAAAGAGACATCCCAAATATCTTATAAAGAGTCTTTGGGATATACTGTTGCCTTGGGTTTGGCCCTCCGGAGCCTGATAGAAATATAAAAAATAAAATATCAAATATCAAAAATTAAGAAATAGGTATCCAAAATTTTCTTTTAGAAAATTTTGAATACTTAATTTCATTTTTAATATTTAATATTTGATATTTGATTTTAGTGACCTCGCCCTTTCTAAAGTTTCCACAAAGGTTAACAACTTAAATAATTGAAAGATACAAATAAAAATTTAGAAATTTTGGAAATTATAGAAAGGGCGGGGGAGCGCTTATGATTGACCTTAACCTACTTCCGTTAAAAGAAAAAGAAACAATAATTTTTAAAAAATCCAGGCACTACCTTTTATTTTTTTGGAAAACGATTTTTTGTATACTGGTAATATTTTTAACTTTGCTTTTTAGTTTCTACCTTCATTTATCAATTATTTTTAAAGCCCAAACCGAGTTAATAAAAGTTACCAAAGAAACGCCGGAAATTGAAGAAATAGAAAAGATTGAAAGAGACATCAAAGAAATAGATGACCAAATTACTAAAATTTATACCATTCAAAAAGAAATTGTTTTATGGTCAAAAGTTATTGAAGACTTAATAAGTTCTATTCCCCAAGAAGTTTATCTTAAAAATCTTTCGGGCCACGGTTCCGAAATGATTATTTCTGGTTTTGCTCCAACCCGGGAGCACCTTATTAATTTTGAGCAGTCATTAAAAGAGAATAAAGGATTTTTGGATGTTTATTTGCCGGTTTTTGATTTATTAAAAAAAACCGATATAACTTTTAATATAAGTTTAAAATTTAAGAGATAATACTTGCACAGAACATAAGCTTCCTTTCGCTCGCTTCACCCCGTTATAAATCTCTGATTTGTAACGGGGCTTCGCTCGCTCAAGCGCTCTTTTCGTTTGGCTTTACTTATGTTCTTAAGAAACCCCCGCACCAGAAACTTCGTTTCGGTACGGGACTACGCCTCGGTTTCTGGCGGTCGCTCACTTCGTTCGCTCCCTGTTTTCTTCACCCCGTTAGATAAACTTTCTATCTGGTGGGACAAGCGGGGAAACACCCAGCCACGTACAAATTCTCGCTTCGCTCCAATTTTTACGGGGCGAGCATCAATAAATCCAAAGTTGGAATTAGCAATACTTGCCCCGTAGTAGTCCCGTCAGGGCGGGACACTACGGGACTACGCCCCAGAACTTCTTAAGGGCAATTATCTCGAATTTTCCCAGCCAGAGTTTAATTTACAAGCAGTTCTTACTATCGGGGCTTGCCCCGTGCTCAAATCCAACAGGATTTGTAGTATTCGGGGTTTCCCCGACTCCCTTTTTGCTTATATCGGAATTATTGAAATTCCGATACAATAAAATATGAATTTGAACCCAATTCAAAAATTTTATTTTAGCGCAGCGGCAATTTTTATAATTTTAATATTTTTTATTTGCGTTATTTTTCTGCTGATGGGAGAAATAAAAGATAGAGCTCAGGCTTTCACAGAGGGAAAGAAAACCCTTCTGGTTTTAGAAAAAGAGATAACGGAAGTTAAATATTTTAAAAAGAGACATCAGGAGCTTAAGAATATTTCTTCAGAATGTGAGACGGTTTTTCTTGACTTTGCCGAAATTCTGGGTTTCATTACCTCTCTTGAAAGAATGGCCGACCAGACCAATAATTCTCTTAAAATTGAGGGAGTTTCCACTTTAGCGAACGATGGATTTATAAAATTCCAAATTTCTCTTTTGGGCTCTTTTTCCAACCTTTTTCATTTTTTAACCGGGTTGGAAAATGTTCCCTATCCTCCTTACCGTTTGGTTGAGGTTGAGAATATTGATTTAAGAAAAATTTCTGATGAAAATATTCAAACCAATTTAGGAATAAAGGTTTACACAAAGTAGTCTCCAAATTTTTTCTTCCAGACTTCTAGGGGGTAAACTTTCGTGAGGCAGTGGTCGGCGAGTACCTCGTCTTAGAAAAATCTCGCAAAATTAGGGAGGAATAGTGCAGAATTTTCTGAAAGAAAATTCTGCACTACGCGCTTAATTAAACAAATGAACAATAATCTTTTGAAAACCGTTAATAAATTTTTAATTGAATCAGTCGATGTTTTGAGAAGATATTATACGCCCTTAGCAATTTCGGTATTTGGTTTATCTTTAATTATTGCCGGATTTGTTTTTTATCAATATTTTTGGCTGGTTGTCCATTTAGAACCCGGGGTTAAAGAAAAAGAACTTAAAATTAAAGAAGATGTTTATAAAGCCGTTTTAGAAAATATTGAACAACGAGAAAAAGATTTTTTAGAATCCAAAAACAAAAATTTTCCTGATATATTTTAATAATTTAAGCAATCCTGTTAGATTCTTGACCCCCCATCAGATGAGCGAAAGTTCTATCATGGAGTGTTTTCTAATCAACATAGGAGCCCGAAATGAAGGTGGTGTAAAGCATCGGAAATTGAAGCTTATGACGGCCAAAATTGTTAAATAATTCGTCCTTAGCTTTTTGCATAAAAGCGGCAAATTCGTTGTCGCTTTGTTTTTTAACGATGGCATTGAGTTTTTCAAGGGTTATGCCCTCTTTCAGAAATTCTTGAGCCCGAGGATTAAGTCAAGTCGTTCATTAAAGATGGTGCGTAATAAGAAATTAGCCCAAAATTTGAGAAATTTTTGGAGATTTCCCGAATAAATCCCGCACCTTTCAGCGGGGTATTGGACCCGGTTGAAAGGATTTGTTTAATATCCATTCATCTCCGCAGCAGAGCTGTGGGGTATTCTGGAAAGGTGCGGGATAAAATTCTCAAAATATACCTCCAAAATTGGCAAAATCTTATTAGGCACTAACTTTAGTATCTTAAAAGAGGACTTTCAGCTACCAAAAGAGTTTCTTACTGAAAATTGGCTTGGCAAGAAAGCTCACCAGCTACTAAATTCAATTTTTAAAAAACGAGTTAAAAATAAGCGCTGAAAAAAGCGCTGAAAATAAGCGCTGAATAGATAAACCATAAATTAAAATTTAAATCTTTTTAAATCTTGGACGGCCATCTTAAAAAAATGAAGATAGTATGTAATGAATATGTAATGAGAGCCTCGCTCAAAAATAGAATTCAATAGAATTGAATTTCAATAAAAAAATTGAATTTTAATAAATTTTAATAAAATTGAATTCTATTTTGCCTTCAAAATCTAATTACCCATTATCTTTATTTTTATTTTTGGCTGAAAAAGAAAATTTTTACAAATGGATGCGATCGCATCCATTTGTAAAAAAATAAATTTAAATAAATTTAAATAAATTTAAGTAGATTTAAGTAGATTTTATTGTAATTGTCATATACTTCAATTATCACACGACCACTCTATCGC
>PCWD01000060.1:26848-47869 GCA_002787255.1 Parcubacteria group bacterium CG11_big_fil_rev_8_21_14_0_20_39_14
TTAGCCCTAATTTTGGGTTCCTTTTGTGTTAGAAACGGGTTTCATTTGGGGCTTCTTTTGTATTATACAAGACTAGCCATTGATATAATTGATAAACGAGCTTATTATATCAAGAATTGCACCTTGACATCAAAATTAGGAGGTTAAAAATGTTGGCTTTCTTGCATAACCAGCTGGGTAAATTTGGCGAAGTGAAGTATGGCGAGATTAGATTTCATGACCGAAAAAAGACAGAAATCATTGTTAGAAATGGTGAATTGAAGAAAAATTCTGTGGACAATTATTGCGGAATAGGTATAAGGGTATTTATTAATTGTTGGGGATTTGCCGCCACAAGTTCTCTCAAAAAAGAGGCTATTGAAAAAGCAATTCAAAATGCCATTACAGCCGCTAAATTGGTGACAAAATCACAAGATATAGAGTTTGCGGTTCCTAAAGAGAGGCTGGCCAAAGGCTTGTTTCTCTCTCCGCCGGATATTGATTCGCCGGATATTTCTCTGGAAGAAAAAATAGAAATTATTCAAAGAACCGAAAGGGAAGTCAGGAATTCTTCTCAGATTCGAGCGGCAACAGTCCAGTTTTTGGAATATTCCGACCATAAATACATCTTAACTTCCGATGGAGCTGAAGCGGAAATTAAAAACAATAGAGTAGATTTCAAAGTAATGGCCGTTGCCGGTAAAGATAATGAATTAATGAATGCCAGAGAAGGCAGGGGAATCAGTGGTAAATTAATGGATATTTTTAAAGAAAAATCTCCTGAAGAAATTGCCCAGCGAGCCGCCAAAAGAGCGATTGAACTTTTAAAAGCTCCTTATCCTCCGGGAGGCGAAGCTATGGTGATTTTGGATCCATCCCTGGTTGGTCTTCTTGTCCATGAGGCTATTGGTCACACAGTTGAAGCTGACGATGTACTTGCCGGGGCAGCTGCCCAGGGAAAAATCAACCAAAAAGTGGCTAGCGAATTGATTACTCTGGTTGATAACGGTCTTCCTCCATACAATAATATTCGACCAGCCGGAATATTATTGGTAGATGATGAAGGAATTTTAAGTCAAAGAACAGTAATAATTGAAAATGGAATTCTGAAGTCTTATCTTCACAGCCGGGAAAGCGCTTTCCGATTAGGAGCAGAACCAACCGGCAATGCTCGGGCTTTTGAGTATTCTAACCAGCCAATAATCCGGATGAGCAATACTTATGTTGAACCGGGCAATTCTTCTTTTGAGGAGATAGTTGGAAAAACAAAAGACGGGTATCTAATGAAAAAGTGGGCTGGCGGTATGGCTGATTTAAACGGAGAGTTTATGTTCTCGGCCGAGGAAATTTACAAAATAAACAACGGCAAAATTGGCGAGTTGCTTCGGGGAACATCTTTCAGCGGTCAGGCATTTGAGGTTCTTAAAACCGTTGATATGGTAAGTAAAGATTTTGAAATAAATATGGGAGATGGCCATTGCGGCAAATTCCTTCAGCAAGCCAAAGTTGACGGCGGCGGTCCCTATCTTTTATGCAAGGTAAAAATAGGAGGGAAATAAAATGAAAGATTTGCTATCTTTGGCAGATTTTGCTGTCAAAAGAAGTCAAAAAATGAAAGCCGATGAAAGCGAGGCCTATATTTCATCTGGTAAGGAAATAAGGGTGGTCATTGAAGGCAAACAAATTAAATCAGTAGAGGTTCAAGAAAGAACAGGTCTGGGGATGAGAGCAATTAAAAACAAGGGTCTGGGATTTGCCTCGACTAATCAGTTGGAAAGAAAAAAAATTGAAGAGGTTGTTGCCGACTCTCTTTCTTTAGCCCGGCAGGCAATTCCCGACCAATTTAACTGTTTCCCAGGACCGGTTGATGTTTTAAAGGTAGAATTACTTTATGATAAAGAAGCTGAAAATTTTAGTTTAGACCGGGCTTTAGAATATGCCAACCAAATGCTTCAAACTGCTTTTGAATTTGACTCCCGAATATTAATTGATAAAGGGCTGTTTATTTTTACCAACCACCAAAGAGCGATTGTTAACTCTCTTGGGGTTAAAGGAGCTGAAAAAGAAACTCTTTTTGAGTATCTAATTTCTGGATCCGCCAGGGAAGGAGAAGAAATAACTTCTTCATTTTACGGAGAAGAAGCGGTAAGATTTACAAATCAAATTGATGTGGAAAAAGTTGCCAAAGTTTTTGCTCAAAGAGCTATTAAATCTTTGGGCGCCAGGCCCGGAGAGAGTTTTTTGGGCAGGGTAATTTTTTCTCCCCAAGCAGTAACAGGATTGCTTTTGCCAATTATCTCTTCAGTTTTGGCTGAAAGCGTCCAGAGCGGTATCAGTCCTCTAAAAGGAAGATTGGGAGAAGAAATAGCCGTAAAGAGCTTAACAATTGAGGATAATGGTTTAATTCCCGGCGGTATTGGTTCAGGTTCTTTTGACAGGGAAGGAGTTTCTCCTCAACCTCTTTATATTATCAGGAACGGAATTTTGTCTTCCTATCTTTATAATACCCACACTGCCAAAAAAGAAGGCAGAAAATCTACCGGCCATGCGAGTGGTGGTTCAAGGTCAACACCAGCAATTAATCCAACCAACCTTTTTGTTCAGCCGGGAGACAAACCATATGAAGAGCTTATCAGGGAAACTAAAAAGGGAATTTTTGTAACATTTTTGATGGCATATCCCAACCCGGTAAGCGGTGATTTTTCCGGAGCAGTCGGCGGCGGCTTCCAAATCGAAAATGGCGAAATGAAGCCGATAAACGGCATTCTGGTCAGCGGAAATATCTACAAAGTTCTAAAAGAGATTTCTGGAATTTCAAAGGAAAGAGAATTAGTTTTAAGCGCTTGTCCGATTACGGCTCCCTATCTTCAAATGGAGAATCTTTCAATCGTGGGAAACTGAAAACATTAAAAGAGTGGCGAAAGCCGCTCTTTTTTCTTCCCCTAAGTTTTTGGGAAAAATCAATTATAGAGAACGGGTGTCTATAGTTTAAAATAAGGCTTTTTTCAAACGCAAAAATTGCCAAAAGAACGATTTTTTGGCAAAATGAAATGATATGAGAAAATTTTATCTTTCAACAGCCCTGCCTTATGTTAATTTATCTCCTCATTTAGGATTTGCTTTGGAGGTTGTTCAGGCAGATGTCATAGCAAGGTATCATCGGCTTTTGGGCGAGGATGTTTTCTTTTTGACCGGAACTGATGAGCATGGAGCGAAAGTTGCCAAGGCGGCAGAGAAAGCCGGGAAAAAGCCGGAGGAGTTTTGCGACGAGATTTCCGAAAAATTTAAAGAGCTTGCCAGGGTTTTAGATATTTCCAACAATGATTTTATCAGAACAACCGACCGGAAGCGCCACTGGTCGGCGGTTAAAAAAGTCTGGCTGAAATTAAAGGAAAGTGGCGCTCTTTACAAAAAGAAATATAAGGGAATTTACTGCTTGGGTTGCGAGGCTTTTATTACTCAAAAGGATTTAAGAGACGGAAAATGCATTATTCATCAAAGAGAACCGGAAGTGGTTGAGGAAGAAAATTACTTTTTTCGACTTTCAAGATATTCAAAAGATATTCAAAACATTATTGAAAAAGACCAAATTAGAATTATTCCCCGGACCCGAAAAAACGAAATGATGAACTTTGTTAAACAGGGACTTGAGGATGTCAGTTTTTCAAGACCGAGAAAAGATTTGAACTGGGGAATTCCGGCGCCGGACGATGACAGTCAAACAATTTATGTTTGGGCCGATGCCCTGATAAATTATATCTCGGCCCTTGGTTATGACAAAGGAGAAAATTTTAAAAAATACTGGCCGGCTGATATTCATTGTATCGGAAAAGACATCCAAAAATTTCACTGCCTTATTTGGCCGGGAATGCTTTTATCCCTGGGGCTTTCTTTGCCCAAAATGATGTTTGTTCATGGATTTATTACTGTCGGCGGGGAAAAAATGTCAAAGTCATTGGGAAATATTATTGACCCCATTGAGCTTGCAAGAAAGTATGGAGTTGACGCGGTGAGATATTTCCTTTTGCGGGAGATTCCGCCAACCGAAGACGGGGATTATACCGAGGAGAAATTTGAGCAACGTTATAACGCTGATTTGGCCGGCGGATTAGGAAATTTGGTAGCGAGAGTCATTACATTAGCGGAAAAATCAAAAATCAAATATCAAATATCAAAAATACCCCAAGTAGCAGAACAAAGTTCGCTACGGGGCAGGCAAATCAAAAATCAAAAATTTATTGATAAAATTTGGCAGGATTATAAAAAAGCCCTGGAAGAATTTAAGTTTAATGAGGCGTTGATTGCGGTTTGGGAATTGATTGGTTTTTGCGATAAATACATAGAAAAAGAGCAACCTTGGAGGTTGCTCTCAAATCCAAAATCCAAAATCCAAAATCCAAAATTAAAAGAAGTTATTGGCAATTTGTTATTTGCTATTAGCAATATTGCGGAGATGCTTCAGTCATTTTTGCCCGAAACCTCAGAGAAAATTTTTAAGCAGTTAGGGCTCAAATCAACCAATAAAAAACCCCTGAAATTCAGGGTCAAAAAAGGCAAACCGTTATTTCCAAGAGTTGCTCCTCACTAACTTTTTTATTTCCGATAAGCCCGTTGAAGCAAGAAGTTTGTTAAAGTCTGATTTCAACAAACTTTTTTAAAAAATTATTACCTGACGGTTTAACCGCCGCATTTTATCCGAATTCCAAATCTTCCAAAATCGCAAGCGGCCGCTTGCGATTTTGGAAGATTTGTTTCAGGGAAAATCTTAAAAAGTGGGGAATTAGCTTTTTTCGTAAGAATTTATTTAAATTACTTATTTATCCTTATTTTAAACCAATTTTCTCCTGTTTTTGAGAGAAAATTTGCAACACTTTAGTAATGCTCCTTGACTTTACAATAAATATATGAGATAATATTATAATTTATAGTTTTAGTACCTTTAAAATACTTATATTTCTTGAATTTCAGGTATCTAAGGAGTGAAGGATGAAAAAAGATGATGAGATTAGGAAGATAATTGAAGAAAAAATTTATGTTTTGACTCCCTATTTGATAAAAGAGTTTGGAAAAAATCTCTCCTATAAAATTAGGCGATTTGATGTCTTAAATAAATTCATGACCTGGATATTTTTCAGAAGAAAAGGATTTTTAGTTGGAGCAGATATAAATATCCGTAAAGGAAATCTTGCTATACTTTATGATCCCTGGGCATCCAAAGATGAACTTCTCTCTATTCCGCTAATTGATTATACGCACGAAATAATCCATCTATATCAAGGCGAGGTTCTTATCTCGAGAATAAAAAAACGGCTATTAATCCCCAATGATAGCGCTTTGTTAAAATATAGATATTGGTTGGAGGGATTGGCAGAGATTTTCTCTTATCGAATTATAGCTAATATATGGGCAAATGCGGATGATTTGCAATACAGACAAAAACTTTTGAGGCAGATTTTCGAACGTTTTTATATGATAATGACTGTTCTCAATAGTTATGGCTTTTGTGGTTATCAAGAAATTGGAAAAATAATTAAGTTCTGCGAATTGCCAGAAGAAGTTGGGGTAGATATTCTTGTTAAATGTTTTAACTATAAACATTTTAGATATTCAAAAAAGGATGCTCGTCTTTATGTCCCTTACTATATGGGAGTTTGGTCATTAATGAACTTTGCCAGTAAAAACAATCGTTCATTAATGGATTTATTGAATAACCCCTTAAAAAACAAGGAATTGAAAATTTCTAAATAAAGCTGACAAACAAAAGGAGGGTGGGGTGGAAATATTGGTCTTTTACATCCTTGCTAATATTTTATTTTATCTTACGATGTTTAACTTCGTAAATTTTTCACTGAAAATCAAAAAACACCAAGAAATTGGTGTTTTTTTGAATATCAAAAAATTTGACAAATTTCTTTTATTTGTTATTATATTAATAGCCCGAGCAAGTGAGATAGTTGCCTATCGTTCGTGCCTCACTAATGTTCGGCACTCATTTGATAAAAATCCAAAAATATAAAAATATAAAAATATAAAACAAATATTTTTAGATTTTTAAGTTTTTAAGTTTTTAACAGCGAGTGGCGAGCGATAGCGAGGCACGAGCGCATGGGAGGAAAGTCCGAACACCTACCAGCTGCTTCGCAGCTGGCTACGAATAATCGCGAATCTCAGCCTTTGGCCTCACGAATTTTTACGAATATTATATTCGTACCGATTCGCGAGTGAGCAAAGCGAACTAAATTCGTATCCAACCGCGGAGCGGTTGGTTAAAAATATAGCGGCTAACAGCCGTCGCCCCGCCCCCTAAGCAGTCTATATTTTGATTTTGCGGTTTTAATTACTTAAGGTATCTTAATTTCCTATTTTAAAAAATTTATAGACAGCGTAGGGGGCGGGGTAGAGGTGCGAACAGTGACGCCGAGGCACGAAAGTGCCGAGGCGCCGAGCACATAATAGTTTATGTGTTTGGTGAATCCCAGAAGAAATTTTTGGGGGTGAAACGGCTAAATCCTTATTGGGTGCAAGAGCAAATCAAAAATTTTCTGTTTATGGAAAGTTTTTGGTAAAAGTAGCTCGCAGGAGCTCCAAAGCAATTTGGGGCCCAGATAAATAACTATCACTCTCTATTTGTTTACAAGTAGAAGGACAGAATTCGGCTTACGGCTTGCTCGGGTTTTTTATTTTTGCTATAAGGAATGCAAGGGTATTTGTATATTCGTACAAGATTCGTAATTTCGTAGGAGGCGTAGCATGAAGAAAGCTGACCTTATTTTTAATATTATTCTTCTGTTTTTAGACTTTTTAGCAATTGTTTTTGGCGGACTTGCCGCTTATTTTTTGCGAATTAGTCCCTGGATGAGTGAGTGGCGGCCGGCAATCTTTTTATGGAATTTGCCATTTTTTAAATATTTGGGACTGGTAACGGTTGTTGCCGCTTTTTGGCTCGTTATTTTTGGAGTCATCGGTCTTTACAAGGTAGATTTTAGAAGAGTTGGAGCCCGGGAGCTTTTGAAAGTATTTATTGCCACTTCAGCCGGTCTTTTGTCTGTCGTTGTTTATATTTTTTTAAGACGGGAATGGTTTGATTCTCGCTTTTTAATTTTAGCCGGCTGGCTTTTTGCGACTTTGTTTGTAATATTTTGCAGGATTTTTATAAGAAGAATTTACAGTTTAATTTTAAGAAAATTGAAATTCGGGTTTCAAAGAGTTTTGGTGCTCGGAAACAGCAAAGTTGGTGAAAATTTGCTAGAAGAGATAAAAAAACGGCCGGCTGTCTATAGCTATTCATCAATAATTCATTTTCCCGATTTTGACTTCCCAAGGGTTAGCGAAACTGTTTTAGAACCGAGTTCAAAAATTGGAGAAATAATATTGACCGATTTTAATTTGCCCAGAGCCGATATTTTAAAACTGGTTGACCTTTGCGAAGAAAATCGGATTGGCTTCAAATTCGTGCCAGATCTTTTTCAGACCTTTTTCAGCAATATTGAAATTTCAACTTTTGGAGGAGAGCCGTTAATTGAAATAAAAAGGACTCCTCTGGACGGCTGGGGCAGGATTTCAAAAAGAATGGTTGATATTTTCGGGGCCTCTTTTGGACTTTTAATTTCTTCGCCTTTTTGGGCAGTTGCGGCTTTAGCCATAAAACTAAACAGTTCCGGCCCGGTTCTTGTTAAACTTAAAAGAGTTGGTCAGGGAAAAGAATTTGAGCTTTATAAATTTCGTTCAATGATTGAGAATGCCCATACTCTAAAAGCTGAGCTTTTAAAATTTAACGAAAGAGATGACGGTCCGCTTTTTAAAATGAAAGACGACCCCAGAATAACTAAGGTCGGAAAATTTTTGAGAAAGTCCCGAATAGATGAAATGCCCCAGCTTATTAATGTATTTTTGGGCGAGATAAGTCTGGTGGGTCCGAGGCCCCATGAGCCGGAAGAAGTAGCCCGGTATCAAAAGCACCACAAAAGAACCTTTTTTGTTAAACCGGGAATGACCGGAATTTCTCAGATTTCCGGAAGTTCGGGGCTTCGGTTTGAAGACGAAATAAAACTTGATTCTTATTATATTAAAAATTGGTCGCTGGGTCTTGATATAAAAATAATTTTAAAAACCTTTTTAAAGATTTTCAGCGATAAATCCGCCGTCTAAGGTATGCGTGTAGCTTTAATACATGATTATTTGAATCAATGGGGAGGAGCCGAGAAAGTTTTGCAGGCTTTTTGCGAAATTTGGCCGGAAGCCCCAATTTTTACTTTGGTTTACGATGAAAAAGTTACCCGGGGGTTTTTTAAAGAGAAGAGGATTTGCACATCTTTTTTGCAGAAATTTCCTTTTTTAAAAAACAATCATCGACTTTTTTTAATGTTTATGCCCCAAGCCATCGAGTCCTTTAATTTGTCGGGATATGATTTGGTTCTTTCCGATTCGGCAAGTTATGCCAAGGGGGTAATTACCCGTCCCGAAACTCTGCATATTTCTTATTGTCATACCCCCCTTCGGTATGTTTGGGACGATAATCAAAAGTATGTAAACGAATTTTGTTTTCCCGAAATTATAAAAAAATTTTCTTCTTTCCCCAGGTCCTGGCTTCGAATTTGGGACAAAGAAGCGGCTTCAAGAGTGGATAAATTTATCGCTAATTCCAGCTTTGTTAAAAAAAGAATAAAAAAATATTATGGCCGCAATTCAAAAGTTATTCACCCCCCATTGAATTCTCAAAATTTTGGGCTTGGGAAAGTTAAAGATTATTTTTTAATGGTCGGCAGACTCCTTCCTTATAAAAAGTTTGATTTGGCGATAGAAACATTTAATAAACTTCAAAAGCCTTTAAAAATTATAGGAGAAGGGCCTGATAAAAAAAGACTTAAAAAAATGGCAAAAAAGAACATAGAATTTTTGGGGGAAATTGTTTCGGATTTAGAGCTTGGAAAATATTACAGTGGCGCTTTAGCCCTTTTATTTCCCCAGGAAGAGGACTTTGGCATTGTGGCTTTGGAGGCAATG
Source organism: Parcubacteria group bacterium CG11_big_fil_rev_8_21_14_0_20_39_14 (assembly GCA_002787255.1). GTDB lineage: Bacteria > Patescibacteriota > Minisyncoccia > Minisyncoccales. Next base: position 35,831 of record PCWD01000060.1, read on the forward strand.
GCTTCGGGTAGACCGATAATTGCTTACAGTAAAGGAGGGGCGCTTGAAACCGTAGTTGACGGCAGAACTGGAATATTTTTTGATGAACAGTCGCCAGTTGCTCTGGAGGCAGTGATTAGAAAATTTAATCCAAACGATTTTGATTCTCAATTTATTCGTCAGCACGCTTTAAAATTTGACAAAGAAATATTTAAAAAAAAGATTAAAAATTTTGTTGAAAAAAGTTATAAAGAGTTTAAAACCCACTAATTTGTGCGAATACAGGTGCAAATCTGTGCAAATATTAGCACATATTAGCACCCAGATTAGCGAAAATTCGCAATGACAATTGGTATTGATATTCGCTTTTTAGCCCGGGGGGTTTGGAGCGGGGTAGAGGAGTATGCTCTTAATCTTTTGCCCCGTCTTTTTAGTTTGGACAAAACTATTAAGTTTAAACTTTTTTATAATGCCCTAAAAAAAAGAAAATTAAATTATCCCTGGACTATCCTGCCAAATGTCAGTCTTTATCAATTTTCGATTCCCAATCGTTTTTTGCAAACAGCTTCATTTTTGGGCAATTTGCCAAAAATTGACAAGCTCATCGGGGGAGTAGATGTATTTTTCAGCCCCCATTTTATTTTAGCTCCTCTTTCCGGAAGTTCTAAAAAAATCATAACTTTTCATGATTTATCTTTTGAATATTATCCGGAATTTTTTTCTTTTCAGCAAAGAATCTGGCATACTCTAATGAAGCCGAAAGCTCAAGCTTTGGCCGCTGATAAAATTATTGCCGTTTCCCGATCAACAAAAGAAGACTTAGTAGACCTTTATAAAATTAACCCGGAAAAAATTGAAGTGATTTATTCTGGAATGGGGGAGGAGTTTAAAGAAGTGGAGGAAGCAGAAATGGAAAGAGTGGCTAAAAAATATAAGCTGTTTACCCAGCACCGAACTTGCCTGCCTCGTATAATTGCGAAGCAATTTGTTCGGGGTTCTGGCGCGGGGCCGGAAAAATTTATTTTGTATTTTGGCACCATTGAGCCAAGGAAAAATATTAAAGGAATAATTAAAGCCTTTGAATTGCTTAAAACTTACAACCTTAAAGGATTGGAGACCCATAAATTAATTATCGCCGGTTCCCCGGGCTGGCTTTGCGGAGATATTTATAGAACCGCAAAAAAGTCTAAAAACGCCAAAGATATTATTTTTACCGGATTTATAGCCAAAGAGGACAAGCCCGCTCTTTATAAATTAGCCGAACTTTTTGTTTACCCCAGTTTTTTTGAAGGCTTCGGCTTTCCGCCGCTTGAGGCAATGGCTTGCGGGACGCCGACCATTGTTTCCAATACCACTTCGTTTCCGGAAATTGGAGACGGAGCGGTTTTGATGGTTGACCCCTATAATATCAGCGAAATTGCTTTAGCAATGAGAGAAATTTTAAAAGATAAAAAATTAAAAAACGAAATGAAACAAAAGGGATTGGCTCTGGCAGAAAAATTCAGCTGGGGAAAATGCGCCGAGCAAACCTTAAAAACTTTAATCACCCGGTAATACAACCCAGGTAATAAAAACTTACAGAGCCCCGAGCTCTGTAAGTTTTTTATTGAGATTTTTATACAACTAATTAAAAAGAGGCCCCGAAAAGCGAACCCCAATTCTAAAGTCTTTAGTGAGTGCAGTTCAGGGGCCTCATTTTTATTATAGCATACCTGAGAATGTTGAACAATTACATTTTGGCGTAGTTTAGCGTAATGTTTTGCGTGGTTTGGCTCAAAATCCATCCCAATTGTAAAACTCTACGCCAAACTCTACACAAAACCACGCTAAATTATTCAACACTCTCATATCTATAGAGCAACTTCCAGTGCCAAACGTCGTTTAGGTAGGGTTTACTCTGTCTGTTAATTAGAGACTGTTGAGTAATCTGTGTTGTTCTGTGGTTCAGAGCTGTGTTGTTCTGCTGTGGTTCAGTTCACCCCATTAGAAGTTGTATTTCTAATGGGGTTCAGTAATTACTCTAAGTTAGCCAACGGAATAATGAAAGTTCAGACAAAGGAAAAAACCTTGGAAACCCCAAGGTTTTTTCCCGACTTTTAGAATGTATCCTTTGCAGGATGCACTCACTATAGTCATATTAGCAGATTCAAAAAATCTTGTCAAGCCCCAGTAGAAGTCTGGCGCATATATTAACCAAGCAGGATTGAGGCTAAAATACAGAATTTAAAGTCAGCCCGGCATTATTGATAACAGAAAAAATTTTGGAAAAATTTTTTCTGCCAGACTTCTAACGGGCTTGACATTATTTTTTGATTGATTAAAATTAAGATAATGCTAAAACAAGTATTCAAAAGTTTAAAATTTTGGATGGGCTTGGCAAGCTTGTTTGGAGCGGCTTTAATTGCTTTGGGGTTTTTGGGGAATTTTGAGGGCGTGAAATCTTCTGTTTTATCTCCTCAAAAAGCCGGCGAAGCGGCTTTAAGTTATATTAATGAGAGTCTAACGGAAAAAAATCTGATTGCTTCTTTGGTTGGAGAAGTGGAAAGAAAAAACGAAGTGTATTGTTTTAAACTGTCCGTCCAAAATCAAAAGTTTGATTCCTGCATTTCTTTGGATGGGAAGCTTCTGTTTCCTCAAATTATTGATTTAACAATACCGCTGGAACCGCTGGAGGAAACGGAAAATGAGGCTATGGAGCCTATTTTGCCGAGAGAAATCCCCGAAGTTTATCTTTACACAATGAGTTATTGTCCTTACGGTAATCAGGCCGAAGAGGTGATGTATCCCGTTCAGAAACTTTTAGGAAAGAAGGTAAAGATTGAGCCGCACTATGTAATTTACAGCAACTATCACGGAGGGGGTCCTGATTATTGTTTAGACAAGGAAAATAAATACTGTTCAATGCATGGAATTGAAGAATTGAATCAGGATGTCAGGGAACTTTGTATTTATAAATATCAACCCGAAAAATTTTGGGATTACCTAATGGAAGTTAACCAAAAATGCAGTCTTCAAGATATTAGAACCTGCTGGGAAAAAACGGCTAAGGAAAAGGGGATTGATACGGCGAAAATAATTGACTGTCAAGAAAAAGAAGTTTTAACCTTACTTGAAAAAGAAGCAGAGTTAAATAAGAAATATAATGTTCTTGGTTCCCCTACTGTGATAATTAATGAGGCGGAATACAAAGGAAAAAGGAGTCCCGAGGGATATAAAAATGGTATTTGTTCCGGTTTCCAAAATCCGCCGGAGGAATGCAAGCAAACGCTTGAAGACAGCACTTCTGCGGCTGCCGGTGGCTGCCAATAAACTTTATTCTAAATTTCAATATCCCAAAATTGTTTAGAAATTGAGAAATTTGAATTTTGATATTGTTTAGGATTTCGAATTTAGAATTTCGAATTTCTTTTATAAAATAAAAGTTATGGGTGATTTTTTTTATAAATTATTACTTCCTGCTTTGGTCGCAAAAAAACTTTTGGAGTTTTTATTTAAAAAGGAAGAATAATATAAAGCGCGAATTTACAAAAATAAGAGCGGGGGCTGCTAAGCTCTATTGCTTTTTATAACATAAAATACAGAGGTTTTGACCCTGTATTTTTTGGTTTTAGAGCAACCAAACTTTAGTTATCTGAACTTTGGTTATCTGGTTGTGAAAGGCAGGAGGCCCATAATGCGGGCTCTTTTTATCGCTTTGGATAATTTTCTTTGGTGTTTAGCGCAAAGACCGGTTTTTTTTCGGGGTTGAATTTTTGCTCCGGTGCTTAAAAACCGCTGAATCGTTTCAACATCCTTCCAGTTAATCTCTTGTATTTGATTTTTACAAAAATAACACTCAGCCATATATCCACTGCTCCGCAGTGGAAGTCCTAAATTCGAAATCCTAAATCCTAAACCCATAGTATATCTCGCTTCGCTCATTAACTACGGGGCAAGCAAATTATAAATTTGGGATTTGCCCGCCTTGTACTCAAATTCGAAAGATTTTCTAGTATCGGGGTTTAGAAATTAGAAATTAGGATTTAGAAATTCCTTGCAGAGCAAGGTTAGAAGGGTATATCCTTTATATTGATTTCCTCCGGCTCTTCTTCAATAACCGGGATTTCTTCAACTGGTTCTTCCGATTCTTCGGCAGGCTCCTCTCTTCCTTTAATCGGTTCTCTGGGTGTTAGTTTTTGAGCCGTTCTTGGTCCCAACTGCATGTTTTCAGCAACAATTTCAGTTGTCCAGCGCTTAACCCCATTTTTATCCTCCCAACTTCTTGTTTGAAGCCTTCCTTCAATAAAAACCAAACTTCCCTTTTGGAGATATTGGTTGGCGATTTCCGCCAATCTTCTCCATAAAATTACCGTATGAAACTCTACTTTTTGCTGTTTTTGACCGGATTGTTTATCTGTCCAGATTCTATTAGTTGCCATTCCAATATTACAAACCGGCTGTCCTCCGGGAGTTGTTTTGAGTTCCGGATCGCGAGTTAAATTACCGATAAGAAACACTTTGTTTAAATTCATGCCAATTTTGCCCAAGAGAGCGAGCCTCGAGCTCGGCCGAGAGGCGAAACTCGATTGGCTGCAAAATTGAGCACCCCGTTAGATAGAAAATTTATAAATAAATTTTCTATCTAACGGGGTAAAGGACTTTGTAACGCAAAGACTTCGCTTTTCAGCTCGTCTTTGCTAACAAATTTCTTTAAATATTTCCGATTATTTCTTCTAATTTTTTGTCAATTTCTTCTAATTTTACTTTTTCTTTTTTTGTCTCGGATTTTATTTCCGGGAGAGTTGGCTTTTTTGTTTTTATTTTCGGCTTTTTGGCGAGTAATTCAGCCCCCTGTTTTATTGGAGGCACAGCCTCAATAGAAAATCTTAAAATTTCCTCTTCTAATTTTAACCTTTTTTCAAGCTCGGAAATTTTTGCCGGGTCTGCCGAAAATTTTATTTCTCCCCAGTACCCCCTGCTATGGTTTTTTATAAGGAAAGCAAATCTTTGAATTTTCAGCTTGCCAATATTTTCTATTTTTCCCTGGATTTCGGTCAGAAAATTGTTAAATTTATTTGGGAAATCCGAAATTTCTTCCCCGGAAAGATTTAGGGGCAAAAAATAATTTAATTCATATTGTTTGAAATTTTCTTGAGGAGTTTCTTCTTCCACCATATATATTAATTTAGCATAAATATCTATTTAAGGCAAAATGTAAGGGTTTTAAAAAGCGCGCTTTTAAATTTGGAATTTTGGTCATTAGGATTTGTTTAGAAATTAGAAATTGGGATTTAGGATTTCTCTGCGGAGCAGGGCTTTATATTCTAAACTCTATTATATCTCCATCTTTTACGATATATTCTTTGCCCGCGGTTTCAATCCAGCCTTTTTCTCGGGCTGATTGCCAGGAGCCGGAATTTATGAGTTTTTCAAAACTTACCACCTCGGCCTTTATGAATTTTTCTTTAAAATCGCTGTGGACTTTTTCGGCAGCGTCCAAAATATTCCCTCCCTGTTTTAGTGTCCAGGCCCGGGTTTCAATCCCGCCTTTTATTGTGTAAAAAGGAATAAGTTCTAAAGTTTTGTAGCAGAGGGAAATTAGCTCTCCAATTTTTGATGATATTGCAAGTTCTTTAATTTCTGATTCTGAAAACTCCGATATTTCTTCTTCTGTTTTTAAATCAATGTTTAGCGAATTTTGGACCCCCAATGTTTTTGTATCAAAAGTGGCGGGAAGTTCGCCGCTATTAAAAACATAAATTATCGGTTTTATTGTCAAAAGACAAAGTTCCTGAGTTAAATTTTGGGAATCTTCTGATAATTCAATTTCCGAAAGAACCTTTCCCTTGTTCAGAGCCTGGCAGAAAATTTCCATTATTTCTAATTTTCTTATTGCTTCTTTGTTTCCGCTTTTAGCCTCTTTGTTAAAATTTTCCTTTGTTTTTTCAACAGTCTCCAAATCTTTCATGAGCAATTCGGTTTTAATTATTTCAATATCCCTTTCAGGGTTTGGTTTTCCTTCAATATGAGCAATGTTCTCATTTTTAAAATTTCTAACCACTTCTAAAATTGCGTCAACTTCCCGGATACGAGACAGAAACTGGTTGCCCAGTCCTTCGCCTTTGTGTGCGCCCTTAACCAGTCCCGCAATATCTACAAATTCTATAATTGTTGGAATTATTTTTTCCGGTTTTATCGCTTTTGCAATTTTTTGAAGCCTTGTATCCGGAACCTGAACTATTCCAACATTCGGCGAAATTGTGCAGAAGGGATAATTGGAAATATCCACTTTTTGGCGGGTTAAAGCTTTAAATAAGGTTGACTTGCCAACATTTGGCAGACCAACAATGCCTACAGAAAAACTCATGATTGTATGTTATAATAAATACATATGAAAATCAATCCTTTTATGTTTCGCGGTTATGACCTGCGAGGTATAGTCAATAAAGATTTAAATCCGGAGATTGTAGAACATTTGGGGAGGGCGCACGGCACTTATATGAAACGCCATGGTATAACGGGGGCGGTTGTTGGTAGAGATTGCCGGGCAACGAGTCCGGAGTATAGTGAGGCTTTAATTCGCGGTTTTAGTTGGGCTGGAGTTGACACAATTGATATTGGGATGAATTTGGTGGGAACTTTTTATTGGGCTCAATACTTTCTGCAGAGGAAAGGGGGCGCTTTTGTTAGCGCTTCCCACAATCCAGCCCAATATAATGGTTTTAAGTTTGCCATAGATTTTTCTGAAACTCTGGTTAGCGAGGGTATGCAGGAATTGAGAAGAATGGTTGAGGAAGAAGATTATGAACAGGGGAGGGTTGCGGGAAAAATAGAGAAGCAGGATATTCAGGAGGCTTATTTTAACGATTTAATAAAACGTTTTCCGAATATTAAAAAATTCAAGGTCGTTGTGGACCCCAGCCATTCAACTGCCGGCGCGATTGTTCCGGTTTTGCTCCGAAAAATTGGCTGTGAGGTAGTTGAAAGCAACTGCAATTTAGATTCCTCCTTTCCTTTGGGAACCCCGGATCCCACTGAAATTACTGTTGCCGAGCGTTTAAGAGAAAGAGTGCTTGGGGAGAGGGCAGATATTGGATTTTCTTATGATCCCGACGGCGACCGCATAGGTATTGTTGATAATAAAGGAGGGATTATTTGGAACGATGTTCTCGTTGCTATTTTCGCAATAGATGTTCTTGATAAACATTCTGGCGCCAAGATTATGTATAATACCCTTTGCTCAAGAGTTGTTGAAGAAACAATTTTGAAATATGGAGGCAGTCCCTTTATGTGGCGCACTGGCCATTCATTTTTAAAGAAAAAAAATCAGGAAGTAAAAGCCGTTTTTATAGGGGAGCTGTCTGGCCATTTTTTCTTTTCTGCTGATTTTTATAATCACGATGATGGAATATATTCAACTTTGCGTTTATTGAATTATTTAACCAAAACCAATCAATCACTTGCCCAAGCCATTGCTTTTCTGCCAAGATATATTTCCAGCCCTGAAATAAAAGTTTTTTGCGCCGATGATAAAAAAGTGGCTCTCATCAGTGAAGTTAGCGCTATATTAAAGAGAGATTTCCAAAAAGCAAAAATTATTGATGATGAGCGGGCTGGAGATGGCGTCCGTCTTGATATGGAGGATAGTATGTTTGTTATTCGTTATTCTCAAAATGGCCCCTATTTGACTGTCAAATTTGAAGCCAAAACCCAGGATAAATATGATGAATTAAAAAAATATATTAGTGAATTACTTCACAAATTTCCAGCCATTGATTGGGATTCTAACATAAATGTAAATATAGATTTGCTTAAATAGTTCAAACAAGCTGACAAACCAAAAAACTGCTTTGGGCAGTTTTTTGGTTATGATGAGTGAGGGGTTAACCAGAAATTCCCACTTTTTTTCTGACCTGTTCCATTGTTTCTCCGGCAATAATTTTGGCTCTTTTTGCTCCGTCCCGGAGCAATTTTTTAATATATTTTGGTTGAGCTTCAAGCTCTTTTCTTTTTCGCTGATACGGTTTAAGTTTTTTTAAAACCAGGTCTATCAGGGAGTCTTTAAAATATTCATATCCTCTTCCTTTAAATTCTTTTTCTATTTCTTCAATTTTCATTTCTGAAAAAAGGCTGTAGATATTTATCAAATTGGTAATAGCCGGTTTATCGGCTGAAGATTTAATTTCCTTTCCGGAATCAGTAACCGCTTTTTTAATTTTTTCTTTAATTTCTTGGGGGCTGTTAAATATTGCGAGATAACTTTCTTCTCCCAGGGACTTTGACATTTTTTTGTTGGGATTATTCAAACTCATAATTTTCCCGCCAAATTTGGGAATTAAAGCCTCCGGTTCTTTGAAAGTTTCGCCAAAAAGATGATTAAATTTTCTGGCAATGGTTCTTGCAAGTTCAATATGCTGTTTTTGGTCTTTGCCCACCGGGACAATATCGGTTTGATAAAGCAAAATGTCGGCAGCCTGCAAAACCGGATAAGTTAGAAGCCCGGCATTAATATTTTTTTGATAAAGTTTAGACTTTTCTTTAAATTGCGTCATCCGTTCCAGTTCTCCAAGCGGTGTAATAGTATTTAAAATCCAGGCAAGTTCAGTATGCTCAAAAACCTCTGATTGAATGAAAATGACGCATTTTGACGGGTCAACTCCCAAAGCCAGATAGTCTGCAGCCGTTTTCAGAATATTTTTTTGGAGTTCGCTTGGTGAATAGGGGACAGTCATTGCGTGCAAATCAACAATGGGGAAAATACACTCGTTGTTTTTTTGGAGTTCTATCCATTGCTTGATAGCGCCAAAATAATTCCCGATATGAAGTTCTCCTGTTGGTTGGATGCCGGATAACACTCGCATATTTATATATTGAATTTTAAAAATTATTTAGGATTTAGGATTTCCTGTTGTTATACTTTTATAACAACAGGTAGAACCATCGGTCTTCGCTGGGTCTTTTGAAAAAGGAATTCTCCGATTTTGTTTCGGATTTGGTCTTTTATATAAATCCAATTAACCGTTCCGTTAGAGCTTGTTGTTTGCTCGACAATTTCAATCACCTTTTTTCTGGTTTCGGAAAGCAGTTGTTTTGATTCTCGCAAATAAATAAAACCCCTTGAGATAATATCGGGATTTCCCTTGACTTTGCCGGTTTGCCTGTCAATTACCGCTATTATAACAAACATCCCGTCTTTTGCCATTGCCTGCCTGTCACGCAGCACTATTTCTCCCACATCTCCGACTCCAAGGCCATCAACCATAACATAGTTTGAAGGAACAACTCTTTTTTCAATCGAGAGCTTTTTAGAATTGATTCTGATAATATCTCCGTTTTCGGCCAAAGCGATGTTTTTTTCTTCGAGCCCGTATTCTCCGGCAATTTCACTGTGGCTGGCAAGCATTGAATATTGACCATGAACCGGCATAAAAAACTTAGGTCTCATTATTTCAAGCATTTTTTTCAACTCTTCTTTCTGGGCATGTCCGCCGGCATGAATATCCATCATTTTGTAATGAAAAACTTTTGCTCCCTGACGGAGAAGATTGTCTTTTAAAATTTGGACCGTTCTTTCGTTTCCCGGTATCACCGAAGATGAAAAAATTACACTATCATCCTTTTTTAATTTAATATAGGGATGACGTTTGTTGGCAATTTTCATTAAAATCGCTCTTTCTTCTCCCTGGGCACCGGTGCAAAGCACGGTAATTTTTTTATCAGCAAAACTGGAAATGTTTTTGGGATTTATCAAAGTTTTTTCAGCAATTTTGAGGTAGTTTAAAGCCCTTGATATATCAATATTGGTTTTCATAGTATAACCGTCAATAGCAACTTTGCGTCCATATTTTTCCGAAAGATAAATAATTTGTTGCACTCTGTTGATTAACGAGGCAAAAGTGGCGGCAATAATTCTACCCGGAGCTTTCTTAAAAATCTCTTCCAAATTTTCCTGAATGTTTTTTTCAGAGATTGAATGTCCGGGATTTTCCGCTCCGGTGGAATCTGAAAACAACATTAGAATTTTTCTTTCGCCAAATTCTTTTAATTTGTTGATGTTTGACGGGGCGTCATAAAGCGGAGTTAGGTCAAATTTAAAATCAGCGGTATGAAAAAGATTGCCAATTGGAGTTAAAATAAAAAGACCAAAGGTATCGGGGATATTATGTGTCATTTTTATAAATTCAATTTTAAACGGTCCGAGTTTTATCCTGCCCCCGGGTTCAATCTTTTTTATATCTAATTTTTTAAGATGGGGAAATTCCTCCTGTCTTTTGGCGATAATTCCGGCGGTTAAGGGGGCGGCAAAGAGTTTTGGATATTTTAATTTTTCAATAAGATAGGGGATAGCTCCAATGTGGTCATAATGGCCGTGAGTAAATATTACCCCGACAATATTTTTTTCTTTTCTCTCAAGATATTTTATATTGGGGATAATAAAATCAATTCCCGGGGTATCTTCTCCGGGAAATTGAAGCCCCATATCAATGATTAAAATTTTCCCGCTTGTGGCGAACCTTTCAACCCATTCAAGGAGCAGCATATTTTTTCCCACCTCACCTAATCCCCCTAAGGGAATTATTCGCAGAAAACTTCGTTGTTTTTTTGATTTAGCCATGCAAAAAATTTGAAATGCAAAATGCAAAAATCAAAATGACAAGGTAAAATTTAAAATTTTTGAATTCTAAATTTCAATTTTGCATTTTGACTTTTGATTTTTGAATTTGAGCGAAGCGATTGTGCGGGCGAGAGGATTCGAACCTCCACGAGATTTCTCTCATTAGGCCCTGAACCTAACGCGTCTTCCAGTTCCGCCACGCCCGCCCACCTAATTTGACATTAGAACATTAAAACATCCGTATCATTTTTCTCTTTAACCCCTCAACCATTTCTACGGGTATTGGGTCTATACCTCTAAATATTGCCAGGTAATAAGAAGCCCAATCTGCCAACAAGACGCTGTTGAAGATTTTTTCCAACAAACTCTTACCCGCAAGACTGATTGTTGTTACGGAAATATTTTTTGAGCCGATAAGCCTCGCCGTTATTTCCATTCTTTCTATAATTTTCGGGTGTTCCTCATTATCCTTCAGAATAATAACCAATAAATTCTTATTAGTTTTCAGGTAGCCGTTTAATTCATTATGATTCAACTCCGGGAAGTGGTTAGAAAAAGCGGGAATTTTACCGGTTTCATTAAACTTAATTTTCCAGATATAAGCCAGGACCTTAAGACGATCTGTAGTATAAACAATGGGAATTTTTTTTGCAATTTTTTTTGCTAACTTTTTTCCGTCATTTTCCTTTTGCGCTGGCTTAAGATTTTTTGCCATTGCCATAATTTCTTTAGATTTATCTTCAATCAGGCCGACATTGCTCAAAATTTTTGCTAAACTGGCAAAAGTATAGCCGCAGCCTAATCTTGGCGCCGGCACATCTTTTGGTATTAGCACCAAAGATTTTTTGTCTTTTTGACAAAGTTCCTTTAGTTTTCCATCGGTAGTCAAGCCGACAATATTTAAACCTCGTTTTTTCGCTTCCTCATAACAACTTAGAGTTTCCTCGGTATTGCCGGAGTAAGAGCTAATAATCACTAAGCTTTTTTTGTTTGTCTGGGGGGGCAAAACATAGGTTTTGTTAACATAAAAAGGAAAGGATAAATTCAACCAATCCCTTAAAAGCTCGGCGGGCCAAGCGCTTCCGCCCATACCGCACACAATTATATTGGATATTGGATATTGGATAGTGGATATTGGGATGTGTTTGGCGGCATCTAATCCAATTTTGAATTGTTTTGGAAAGTCAAGAATTACTTTTTTCATATTAGACTTATCAATTTTGCTAATTTTATTCATGTTTTTAAAAAAGGAAAACCAGAGCACAAAAATTTTTGTGCTCGGCCGAGCGCCAAGCACATAAAGATTTATGTGCTTTGGTGCTCTGGTCCAAAATTACCTGGCGCATATTAGATTTGTCGCACGAATAAATTTGTGAATCTTTGCGAATCTGAAGAATATGAGATACATAGGATACAGTGAGGTTTTTACACGAATAATCGTTCACCCCGTTAGATAAATTAAATTC
>PCWD01000052.1:0-4537 GCA_002787255.1 Parcubacteria group bacterium CG11_big_fil_rev_8_21_14_0_20_39_14
TTCCATTGAGAAAGCCAGGGAAATTTCTGAAGACCAAAACTGCGATGCTTTGTGCGTTTCAAATACTATTCCCTGGGGACAGCTTTCCGAAAAGCTCGACTGGCAGAGGTTGTTTGGCTCCGCCAAATCGCCGCTTGCTCAATTCGGCTTCGGCGGTCTCTCGGGAAAGCCTCTTTTAGGGCTAGTTGCCAATTGGGTTTTCAGAGCGAGGAAAGCCGGCATTTCAAAGCCAATCAATGCCGGAGGCGGCATTTTAGCTCCGGGCGATGTGGATATTCTTTATAAAGCTGGCGCCTCCTCGGTGTTTATCGGCTCAATGGCAATACTGCGGCCATGGAGAGCGCAAAAAACAATTAAAAGAGCGCATCAGGTTTTCAAAGGGTGAGTTGTTTGGCAGGGTGCAACAAAAAAAGCGGTTGAGAGTTTTCAACCGTTTTTTAACTAATATTGAGCTCAGGTTTGATGGTGCGGAGTCGGGGTTGACCCGTTAGAAGTCTGCCAAATTATTCAATGGCTGGAAAAGGTTGAAACCTTTTCCAGCGAGATTTTAAGTAGCAGAAGTTAAACATTAAAAGTTTGACTTGTAAATTATCGCAGACTTCTAACGGGGTTGACAGACCCCTTTGGCTGATTATTATATAAGCATAGGATTGCCTCCGCCAAAAGCAGGGGCAGAAATAAAGGCCTTCTAAATTTTTGAGTCTGTCCGGAAAAAACAAGGATTTAATTAAAATCAGCTCAAAAACTTAAGAGGGCGGGGTCGAAAAAATTGAACAATAATTATAAACTTAATATTGTAAAAAATATGACCTATTTAACAGACGAATACAAAGCAACTTTAATTAACCAGGATGAGTCGGAAACGGAAGAAGGAACAGAAGAGAAAACAGAAGAGGAAACAGAAGAAGAATTAGGAGAAGAAACAAAAGGTCCGGAAGAAGAAGATGAAGAAATGTAGCTAAATTAATTAATACGAAACCCCGACAAGAGACGGGGTTTTGTATTTTAAACGAGCTTCACGAATTTTCTTTTTCCAGCTTGAATTATTGTCCCTTTTTTGATTTCTATCTTTTCCCTCCAATTTTTTATCGTTCTTTTTAATTTTTTCCCGCATTTCCGCCTTTGGCGGAATCCGCCGTAGGCGTGATTTGCGGGATCCCGCCGTGGCGGGGCTGTGGCGGGGCTTTGGCGGGAAATATCCAATATTAGCTTTACCGCTCCTTGCTCCACCAATCTTCTGGCTTTCGCTTTTGAGGAAGTTAAGTTTGTTTTTACCAACAAGTCTAAAATATTCAATGATTTAAATTGGAGCTCGCAAGTTTTTAATTCTTTTGGAATTTCACGCTCCTTAAACACTCTATTGAACTCTTTTTCCGCCTCCCTTGCTTCATCTGTCCCATGATAAATAGCAACAATCTCTTTGGCTAATTTCGCTTTTAAATCACGGGGGTTTATTTGAGAACTTTCAAAATCTTTTTTAACCTGGCGAAGCTGAGCCGGAGAAAATTTAGCGCAAAGTTCAAAATAGTGCAAAATTAAAGAATCGGGAATTGACATAATTTTGCCATATTGTTCTTTCGGCTTTTCGGCTATGCCAATATAATTTCCAAAAGATTTACTCATTTTTTGCTTGCCCTCAGTTCCGATGAGAAGTTTAAGAGTAATAATATCCTGGGGCGCCTGTTTAAAATAAGATTGGAGTAATCTGCCCATGAGCATATTAAATAACTGGTCTGTTCCTCCAATTTCTACATCTGATTTTATTATTACGGAATCATAGGCCTGTAAAATGGGGTAAAAAAATTCCTGTATCCAAATAGGCTTATGTTCTTCCCAACGTTTTCGGAAAATATTTCCTTCCAATAATTGGTTTACTGTAAAAAAATGAGAAATTTTGAAAATATCAGCAAAACTCATTTTGGAAAGCCATTCGCTGTTTCTTTTTATCCCGATTTTTTTTGTATCCAAAATTTTTCCAACTTGAGTTAGATAAGTTTTGGTGTTCTCTTTGATTTCTTTTTCCGAGAGAGGAGGTCTGGCTTTTGTCCTGCCCGAAGGATCGCCGATTTTGGCCGTAAAGTCTCCAATAATAAAAACGACTTTATGTCCCAAATCCTGAAATTCTTTTATTTTTTTCAAACAAATACTGTGTCCCAAATGCAGGTCTGGAGCCGTTGGGTCAGCTCCAAACTTTATAGTTAGTTTTTTCCCAGATTTTAATTTTTTTTCCAGACTATCCTTCTCAATAATTTCTTCCACTCCTTTCTCAAGAATTTCTTTTATTTTTTTATCCTCCATACCCAGTAGAGCAACTTTGAATAAAGGCGCCGAAATAAATCGGATGCCTCTCTGTTCAATGTTGAATTAGACTTATTTCTGCCCGGTAATTTAATAATTATTTTTTGGCGCTTTTGAAATTCCGATTTTAATCAAAACACGCCATTATAAATAAATTTTTTGATTAAAATGGGGTTGCCGCCAAAAAATTCAAAGTTGTATTACCGGGCATACCCAGTATATCAACCCCCAGTTCAAATGCCGATTTGTAAAAGCTGAAGGTTGATTGTTCTTAAACCCAATAATATAACCTCCAGTGTTATGTTAAATATTGTTTTTCGGCATTTGAAATAGTATTTTGTTTTTTTAACTTTTAAGCAAACGGTGTAGCCTTGATAACCAAATTGTTCTAATCGCCGAAAAACAACTGGAAGTTGTATTACCGGGCATACTTTTTAAAATTCAAATCTCAAAATTTAAATCTCAAAATGCAATTAAAAATTTAAAATTATCCCCTCTCATTGTTAAAACACCGGCGCCAATAATTTTTGATATTTCATCTACTTCCTCTAATAATTGTTCAACGCTCTTAATTTATTATAAAGAATTTGCGCAGCAGACAGCCAGGGCCAGAGCATCGGCAGCGTCATCGGGGCTGGGGAGTTTTTTCAAGTTAAGCAAAACTTGAACCATTCGCTGGACCTGCTGCTTATCCGCTTTTCCAAAACCGCAAACCCCCATTTTTACCTGCAAGGGGGTATATTCAGAAATCGGAATATTTATCTTGGCGAGAGTCAGAAGAATTACCCCCTTTGCCTGGCTGACTTTCATCGCGGTTTTAAGGTTTTTGAAGAAAAAAATATCTTCAACAGCCGCCAAGTCGGGTCTGTGCTGTTTTATTATTTTTTTAAGCTGTTTCTCGGTTTCTTTAAGGCGTAAAGCAGGGGAGTGTTCAGGGCTCGTTTTAATGCAACCATAATTAAGGCATTTTATGCCCCTTTTGGTTTTTTTTATAAGTCCGTAGCCGGTTGTAGCAGTTCCGGGGTCAATTCCTAAAATTATCATAAAATTCTAAATCCGAAACTCTAAACTCTAAACAAATTTCAAATTCTAAATTATAAATCCCAAACTTTGTTTTGGCTATTTGGTTATTTGGATTTAAGGCATTAGATATTTTTTAGGATTTAGGATTTCGGATTTAGGATTTCCAATTTGGCTATGCAGCCAAATTGGAGTATATTTCCTGGACATCATCGTGCTCGTCAAGAGCCTCAAAGAGCCGAGCTAATTCATCTTTAGTTTTTTGTTCCCCAACTCTTACGGGATTTTTAGCCACCCAATCGAAACTGGCAGATTCAATAATTATTTCTTGATTTTCCAAGTTTTGCTTAACTTTTTCTAAATTTTCTATTTTAGTATAAACATATAGAGTATCATTGCTCCAACAAACATCTTCCGCCCCAGCATCAATCACTTTTAATTCCAAATCCTCTTTAGTTATTGGCAATTGGTTATTTGTTAGTTGTATTGTTATCACGCCCTTTCTTTCAAATAGCCACTGGACATTTCCTCCCTGGGCGAATTTCCCTCCATGAATATCAAGAATGTGTTTGATTTCCGAAAGAGTCCGGTTTTTGTTGTCCGTTACCCCCTCAATTATCAAGGCCGTTCCGCCCGGACCGTAAGCTTCATACAAAAAACCTTCAAGAATGGCGCCTTCCAGCTCTCCTGTCCCCCTTTTTATCGCTCTTTCAACATTGTCTTTCGGCATATTGACGCTTCTTGCTTTTTCTATCGCCATTCTTAAAGCGGAGTTAGTGGTCGGGTCCCCGCCTTTTTCTTTTGCGGCAATGGAAATCAGCCGGCCCAATTTTGAGAAAATTTTTCCCTTTTTGGCGTCGGCAATGTCCTTTTTATGTTTTATTGTTTTTGCGTGACTGTGCCCGCTCATAATACTCTTATTTTAACTTAATTTTTTTCCCAAATCAAATTTCATTGAAAAAGAAAAATGCCAGAGGCGAACCCGGCATTCCCATATTTTTAATAATTTGAATCCATATCTAATATCCGCCCGGAGTTGTTTCCTGCTCGCTGCTTGTTAGCTTTTTTACATAATGTGGAGTTGGCGGTTTTGGGACAAAAGGGACAAGGAGCAGAATAATTGCGCCTACAATTCCCATGGCAATATCACTGCTAATTGCCGGAAATTTCAAAACATCTTCAAGCAAAAAATCAAAAATACAAACAGCCAGTCCGAGCA
>PCWD01000052.1:4550-6154 GCA_002787255.1 Parcubacteria group bacterium CG11_big_fil_rev_8_21_14_0_20_39_14
AGCCTTTTTCCAAGCATCGGGATCCCGGGAAGTTTTAAGCTGTTGAAAATAAATAAAGGACCAGGGAGCAAGAACAATTATAAACATTATAAATCTTAAATTACCGGGCAAAGGCTGAATATCCCAGTTTATAGCGCCCGATTCAAAAGTTGGATTAAAAGGAATAATCGCAGTCAGAATTGTTGAGCAAACACCCAGGAGAAAAATTATTCCAAATCCAAACCAGGGAGAAATTTTAGGGAATTTTAAATAAAAAATTAAATAAGAAATACAGGCGCAGCCCAAACTCTGCCAAAAAGCGGCATTGATTACCACGAGCTTTAGGGCCAAAGCATTTTTAGCGAAGAACAATCCGCCGATTGCCGTGAGCAGCATAAATACGGCGAAAAAAAATGCGAAATAAAAAGAATATTTGGCGATAACGCTTTCTTTTTCTTTTCTCCAATATTGAAAAAACCGACGGGCTAAAAGCCCCATACCAAAGAGCGTTATTAAATAAGCAAGTCCGGTAAAAGAGAAAGCCATAATAGCGCATAGGCGGGCATACACTATTAAAAATCAAAAATTAACCCGTTCGACAAGCTCAGGGTTAATACTGAGCGATGTCGAAGTATTAAAAATAAAAAATCAAAATTACACCTATTAATTAATTTATCTCTCTTTTCTTATTTTGACAAGTCCCCAGCCGGCAAGAAAACCAAAAATAATAATCAAGATAAAACCCAGCCAGGGGGAATTCAAAATATTTCCCCCGCTTTTATTTTCGGGATTTTCTTCCTGCCCCGCTCGCCCCGTTAGAGAATCTTTCTCTAACGGGGTAAAATGTTTACTATCTAATGGGGCTGGAAGCTCTTCCGGCGTTGGAGATGGCTCGGTTTCCAGAGGGGTCGGCTCCCAGGCGCTTTGATAATTTAAGTTTTGCTTTTTTGGAGGAGTCGGCTGGAGTTCTTGCGGGTCAGAGCTTTTTTTATTCGGCAGTCCGGGAGTTGGATTATTGGTCCAGAGATATTCCTCGCCGATTCGGGCGATTGACCAGCCTTCTTTTGTCTCTTGATAATCTATTTTCTGGGCAATGGCGCCGTTTGGAAAATAAAGCTCCAGAGCGCTGTCGCTGTTTTTTAAAGTGAGCTTGGTGGTTTTTGCGCCAAAAACCAAAAATTCGTTTGGCAAAATAAAAGTCTGCTTTGGAATGGTGAAAGTTTTTTCGCCGGACTTCAGCTTCCAATCGGAAATATCAACTTTTTCATTGGCTTTATTGTAAAGCTCAAACCACTCATTTTCTTCATCATTGCCCTTGGGATTGGGAATAAACTCGGAAATTTTCAGGGAATTTATAAAAATATTTTCTGGCGCGATTGCGTCATCGCTCGTTTCGGTTTCTGGAGGAGTAATATCGGCAGTTGGAATCGGAGTGGGGGAGGGAGTTGGAGCAGGAGATAGCGTTGGATTTGGCGAGGCGGTTGGGGTCGGTTGTTGCGCGATAAAATTTAGCGCTTTTGGCGTTCCGCCGGCGTTTTGGCTGTTTTGCCAATTTCCAGATTCGCCGCCTCCGATTTTTGGATTTTTTCTTTCCATCGTTTGTTTTGTCGTATTGTCGCCAGCGA
>PCWD01000041.1 GCA_002787255.1 Parcubacteria group bacterium CG11_big_fil_rev_8_21_14_0_20_39_14
TATTGCCCAGGGCGCCATGCCCCGTCCTTTGCCGCTTCTTGAAAAAAACGGATTCAAGTTTGATATAAAAACATTGGCGAAAGGCATTAACAAAAACACCCGACTTTTGATTTTGAACACTCCCCAAAATCCAACCGGTTCAGTTCTGACAAAAAATGATTTGATTGCAATTTCAAAAATTCTAAAAAAATACAAGGATGTCTGGGTATTTTCCGATGAGATTTATTCGCGGATAATTTACCCCGTTAGAAATCGCATTTCTAACGGGGTTTATGATAAAAAATTTATAAGCATCGCTTCTCTTCCCGGGATGAGAGAGAGGACCATTATTGCCGATGGCGTTTCAAAAATTTATGCCATGACCGGCTGGCGAATAGGTTTTGCCGCCAATAAAATTTTAGCTCCGTCTTTTGAGAGGTGGATGACAAACATTACCGCCTGCGCCAACCATATAGCCCAATATGCCGCGCTTGAGGCCCTGTCCGGTTCACAAAAAGAGCCGGAAAAAATGGTTAGAATTTTTAAAGAAAGGCGAGATTTAATTGTTTCTGGATTAAATTCAATCAGGGGAATAAAATGTTTGAAGCCCGACGGAACTTTTTATGTCTGGCCGAATGTTACCAAGGCCTGCAAAATTTCTGGCGCCAAAAACGCCGAAGATTTTAGAAAAAAACTTTTGATTGAAGCAGGTGTGGCGGTTCTGGCTGACATTCACTTTGGACCAAGAATCAAAGGCGAAGGCCAGCATATTCGGCTTTCTTTTGCCACTTCAACCGAAAACATAAAAGAAGGATTAAAACGAATTAAAAACTACATAGATAAATATGTTTCTTTGGATTTTTCAGAAATTAAAAATTTACACATTAAACAATTAGAAATTGTAAAAAAATTATAAAAATAAGAGGCGGGCTTTATTGCCTATGGGGACTGTCCCCAAGGGAAGAGGACTGGGAAGATAGAGCGGAGAAGGGCTAAGAACTAATTTTTCCAAAATGGCACGATTTTGATTGAAGTTATGAATTGGCAAGACTGGAAGGAAAACCTAACCTATTATGAACACTGGATAAACGGCTAAAAGCAAGAGGGTTTGAACGGCTAAAATAAATTATTTTAGCCGTTCAATTAGCCGTTGGAAAATCGGGACGTGTGCCATTTTTGGAATATAACCTCGCAAAATTAGGGGGGAAAATAGCGCCGACAGACTGTCCGAAAACTCGATTTTTCAAGAAAATTTTGGCTTATTTACGAACAAAATTTCTCAAAAAATCGTCGAAATTGGAGTTTTCGGACAGTCTGGAGGCCTATGTGCTGACATTATGCAGAAGGCAATTAAAAAACCGCTCCCCTAAAAACAAGAGCGGTTTTGTTTTGCCCAGTAGAGCAACCTTGAATAGAGTTTTCTGAAAGAAAACTCTGAAAACAACTACTGGGATAGACTTTGATAAAATTATAATCTATATACAAAACTTTGCATAACAATAATTTGGCGTAGCCAATTCAAGGTTGTCTTACTGGGTTTGCCTAATTTTTATTTGGTTAGCTCTGCCAGGGCTCCAAGAATTCCCTTGAGTTTCTCAAGGGCTTGGGCAGCTTCTATTAACTTTCCCTCGCCCGTTAATCGCTGGTATTCGGCAAAATAGTAATTTGCCTGCTTTACCAAACTATCAACTGTTTGTTCGGATCCTGCGGGTGTTAACTCTGCTGGCGTCGACTCTTGGGGTACTGACACTACTGGAGTTGGCGGAGTTATCACGGATTTAGTTCCCATAACCTTTCTCAAGGCTTCTTCAAAAGTATCGCCCCACTCCACTCTAACAGCCTGACTAGATTTATCTAAGCCAACAATTTCTGCTCCTGTTTCCTTTTGAGTTGCAACAATTACTTTTGTTAAAGTTGGCATTTGGCTCTTTTGAGTGGATTTAAGATAAACCGGCTCAACATAAATAAGGGACTGCTCAACCGGTATAACCAGAGTGTTGCCCCTGATGACTTCGGAACCGCTTTGGCCCCAGAGAGTAAACTGGGCCGACATTTCCGGATTCTGGTCAACAAGACTTTCAAATTGCAACGTTCCCAGAACAAGGCTTTGCTTGGTGAACTCATAGACTAAGGCCTTCGCATAATGTTGTCCATCGCAGCGGTCCGCCATCCAGGCAACTAAATTGTCTCTGCCCTTTGGCGTAAGTGGAATCATCTGGAGAAATTCCTCTTTGTTCTCTCCGGCTAATTTTATAATTACAAAATATGGCAAAACTTCCTGGGCAGCCCCCCCATGACCGTAATTTTCCTTAGCAATCTCCCAAGCTTCTTGTTTTTCATAAAAAGCCTGGGCATCAGTCATATGGTAGATAGAATACACCCTTGCCTGCAAAGATAGTAAGTCCTCGGGATAGCGGATATGTTTCAGAAGATAATCCGGCATTTCGCTTTTTGATTTGAAAAGAGCGGGAAAAGTCTTCTGAATGGTCTTAATTATAGGGTCAGTCCCATCAAAAATATAGAAATCAACCTTTCCCGTATAAGCATCTATCACTGCTTTTACCGAATTACGAATATAGTTAATGCCGTTGTATGGTTCGGAGTAGGGATATTCCGAAGAAACAGTATAGGCATCAACTATATAGTATAACCTGCCTTTTTCGGCAATTAGGTAATCATCTTTATCGTAGCGCAGAAATGGAGCAATTTTCTCTAATCTTTCTTGAATATTCCGGTAGTAAAGCACTTGGGTATCGGCTTTAAGATGTTCCGAAATAAGGATATTCAATTCATTAAATCTCCAGCCAAACATGAATTTTCTCAATCCCGAACCAAGAGCAACACCACCTGCTTCCTGATAAATACAGGTCTCGCCGCCGGGATAATCAAACTCCTTTTGACCGGTTTTAACAAAAACTGGATCTCGGGTCAAGTCGCCAAAGTAAATTTCGGGCCTTGAAACCTCAATTTCTGGAACCTGACTTTTTGGCGGAATATCTTTTACCAAAAACTTAGGCGCGCCTCCTGCCAAAAACTCGTTAACAGTATTGAGAACAAAACCATAACCATGAGTGTAGACCAAATTTAAGTTGGCCCAGGTCTGAGCCTGAGGAGGAATATCCTTTTGTTCCAATTCCCGAGCGCTCAACATCACTTGGCGATAATGACCGTTTACCACATACCTGTCAATATCAATGTCAGGAAACTCATAAAAAGGAGCTCCCAATCTTTGATATTGGGTGTAGCTGGCCTGAAGAGCTCGCCAATCCCAGATTCTAATATTATCCAAGGTCAATTGATTTTTGACCAGGGCCTCTTCGGTTAATGGCATAATCTCAAACTCTTGTTTTTCTATGCCAGCCAAACCATAAGCCTGACGGGTAAATTGGATATTGTGTTCAAGATAAGGAATTTCCTTGGTTGCTCCAGATGGCTCAACGCTCCAAGCTTGCCAGCAAGCAGGAATAATTAAGGTTGCTATCATCCAAATGGCGACGACACCGGAAAGACTGAACACTGCTGGCTTCCATTTTCGCCAAATGCAATTAACAATCAGAACCAAGATCGCCAAGGCCAATACTGCTATAAAAACCTTGTAAGCAATAAGCCTCACATTAATGTCAACATAGCCAGCTCCAAAAACTGCGCCATGATGAGCGGTAAGCAATCCGTAGGGCGCCAAACAAGTTTTCCAGATAAGCGCCCCAAAAAGTCCAATTCCTAAAAATGAAACAATCGGCATTGCCTGACCCCAGAATTTGGCTCTTATTGTCTCGGCCTTCTGGGCTTTTTCCTTCCTGGCTTCTCTTTCAGGGTTCCTCCAATCATAATCATCATACCGACTTCTATAGCCCGATTTCAAAGCATCATCGTAGGCCCAAAAAGTTATAAGGGCCGCAAAAATAAGGATGCCAAAAATCAAAAGCAAGATATTTGAGAAAAATTGATAAACCGGCAAGCTATAAAGATAAAAACTTATGTCTTTCTGGAAAATCGGGTCCATGGTTCCAGCCGGTACTTGATTAAGATACCAAAGAATATTTTGCCACTGGCTCATTGCAACAATGGCAAAAATCACAGCCAATACTGCGGAAACCACTGTTGGCACAAGGCCAAATATGCCTTGATGATGCCCCCTATCATTTTCATCAATAAATGGAGCAACTGTCTTTAGTATCAGAAGACTCCCGAGTTTGAAAATGATGAAAGCAACAAAACCCGCTCCGAAGAATAAACCCCACCTAAAAAATAACTGGGTAGTAAAAACCGAAGCGAATGTCAAATTCTCAAAAAAAAGGTAATCGGTATAAATACCTGGAACGCAACATGACAAACTAACAACTATAATCCCGACAACCGAACCTATAACACTTATTCTCAGTTCCCGTGGGGAAATTTCCTTTTCCTGGCCAGCCCTGAACGCCAATCTAATAAGCGGCGACAAAACAGCCATAATAGCTAAGAAGATTAAAAATCCAAACACTTTTTTTACCTCCTTTTTCTTGTTTTTTTCTGGATTTTTTTCTTATTTCAAAGAACCATCCATCACCTCCTTCTTTGAATATTTGCCTCACCACACCGCAGCTATACTGACAGAATTATAGCATCTTTAAAAAATTCTGTCAAGCCAAAGTAAAAAGGCGGAACTTCTTTATGAAGGACCGCCCCCTTCACGAATTCTTATTATGAGTTCGCAACGGTAGTTAGATAATCAATGCTCCTTGCTCTTTAGCAGTGTCTGGATTTTCTCGTCTATCTGGTCGCAAAGTTCTTGGCATGACTCGTTGAACGAAGGGAAAAAAACAATATCATCAAGAAGCCGGAACATAGCGTTAAGTTGGCCGTCTTCAGAAACGCGGAAATCGGTTCTGACTCCTACGGTCACTCCCCTTCCGCCTGTTTTGATATCTCTTATCTTGAAGCCAGCTTCCATGCTCATGCCGCTATCCGGATCAGGACCGTCGAGAATATCCACCATGGCATCGCAGCCGATAGCCTGGGAATAGCAACTTTCTGCCAAACCCTTGAAATCCTGCTTGTCGCCACCGAGGAATTTATTGGCTTCATCTTGGGGCAGAATTACCTCATGCCCCTTTTTCCTGAGGTATTCTGCACAAAGACGATTCCATATCCGCTCTGCCTGGGTAAAGCAGGGCGCTGCCCAATAAATGACTGTTTTATCCATTTTTATCCTCCCCTTTTTTCTTGCTAAATCTACCGGTTTCGACCGCGAGAATCGTTGAAAACGTCTTCCGGGTCAAAGGGCGGACCGGAAACACAGAGAAATGTAAGATTTTCTCCGACCCCCTTTGGTCTGGCGGCATGAAGGGTTCCTGGCGCAATTATCACCCTGGTTCCAGCTGAGAAATCGTGTATTTCCTCATTTATGAAAATCTCACCATCAGCTTTAGAAATATAAGTTTCTTCGTTCTTTTTATGATAGTGGGTGACATCAGGACCAAAAAGAGTGACTTCAGCCAAGTTGGCACCCTCGGCGCCGAGAGCCCGGGAAGTAATCTCCTTCACTGTTCCGAAAACTTCATTGATCTCATCCGTCAGCCTTACAACCCCTGGTTCATCTTTCACAATAACAAATGGATGTTTTGCCAAGGTACTAACCTCCAAAAATATTTCCCACCCTCTAGCAGGATATTTTATTTTACCAGATTTTACCGAAAAATCAACAAAAGTATGGGACCACCTACTTTTGCACCCCTGAGGCAATTTAGTTGGTTGTGGGGTCATTATGAATTGTGCCAAAGAAAGTTGATTCTTGAAAGCATGAAAGATTCTTGCAATATTGCACCCCATAAGCCAATCAATTAGTTTTCTGTTCAAAACTTGAACATTAAGCAATTCACTGGCATGATAATCAATGAATTCTTCTATTTCAAAGCAAGATTTTATAAAGTTACAAATCCCCTGATACCGGTATACTTACAATAAATATGATTAAAAAACTCCATGGGCTTAGAACCTCATGGAGCGCAATATGTTTTTTGACCCTAGACACGAGCAGAACGCAAAGCGTTCTACTCTTTAAATAAAAAGTTTCTAATCAAAAACAAAAATCGGAGGATAATCCTCCTGCAAATATTCTCCTTTGCTTTATTAATAGAAAATCAAAACTTCTCCCATGGATAAACTACCTTACGATTATCCGGATATCTTACAAAATAGTTTGGTTTAATTTGGGGGTTTAATTCACTTTTATAATGGATGGCAACACTTATAACATCATTTTCAGAGCTATTTAAATCTTTACAAATTCAAGTATTTTTTCTTGAAAATCCTGATGGGCATTTTTAAATTCGGCCATTGTCTTAATTACTGCTCCGTAATTCTTCCATTCTTTTGGCTCCATTCCCTTATCACCGAAATTTCCCTCAATTCCAATCTCTTTTAGTTTCTTTGAAATTTCCGGATATAATTCATAAATTCTTTGAAAATCTTTTGTTTCAAGCAGTCTTTGAAGGACATCTGAATCTATCTCGGCCCTGATTGACTGCCGATAATTATCAAGTTTAAAATCTTCTTTAGTTGACTCCAAATAAACTTTCAATTGCTGGTCAGGAAACTCGGTATTTGTTACATTGGGGGCTCCCAATACCAAATAAGTATCATTTGCCCTTCTTTTTGAAGCAGGCAAAAGGTCAATTCTGTCAAAAACCAATTCGGCCTGCTCGTAGGATAACTTAAATTTTTTCTCAAGCCATCCCAGAATTTTTAATTTATTCTCAAAGAAAATCTGATAAACTTTTCTTGTTACAAAAATTCCGGAGCAGTGAATATCCTCTTCCAATCTTTTAAGCGTACTGGCGGTTTCTTCGCCGTAATATTTCTTTAGGGCCTCAACCAACCTCTCATCGTCTAAAGATTTAAAATACTTTTTGGAGCAAAGAGTTCTCGTTATTTCCTGGCGGTTTTTGGCGGCCGGAATTTCTCTTATAACCGATTTCGCCAGTTGCCCAAACTCTTCGTCATTTAGTTTTTCCACCAATCTTTCGGCTTCGTTTTCCCTTAAATGGTCTTCGGTTCGGCCAATCATATTCGTCTGGTAAACCTGGCTTGGCAAAATTCCTTTTTTCATTGCTTTGGCCATTCCCTCGGCTTCGGCCAAAAGAAGAGTGAGCTCCTGGGAAACGCTATAAGTAACAGTATTATTTGTACCAATGCCAATCTCATTGAGTTTCTTGGTAATCTCAATGGCTGTCGGAGTAGAGGCCGCAACCTTAAAAACGATATTCGGCCTGCCCTGCCACTTTTTTGCGTCCCAGCCGAGCCATTGGTCATAAAAATAAAGAATGTTTTGCAAAACAGAACAAATCTTTTTAGCATCTTCAATGCTGGCCTTTGTCTTTTCAGCAAAAAACGGATTGAGCTGGTAGCTTACAAGTCCGTCCTGAAAATCGGATAAAAGAGCGAGGGGCCTGAAAACTAAAATATTCGGTAAGATTGAGTTTATGGTGGCAAAAAGAGTTATCTCGTCAGCGTATTTTTCAGGATTTTTACGCCATTCCGGATTAACTTCAACAATTTTACCAAAATCTTGCCAGAGTTCGGGAAACTCTTCATAGGCCCGAGCCGCTATCACCGGATTGCTTGAAACCTGAACAAAATCAAAGTGCCTGACAATCCGGAGGCCGGTAGCCGAATCATTGCCAAACTTGGAAAAGCCCCGATCAGCCATTTTATAATAAACATTGTTCTGAATTTCCGATCTCAAAGCAAAAACAAAGCTCTCAACCAGGTTGTTTTCGTCCAATTTTGCCTCAATGTTTTTAGCCATCTGGCTCGCCAAGCTTTTACCAGACAAAACTCTGTTAATGTCCGAGAGGAAAGTTTCTATAACGGGCTTCAAAAACGGCTTCCCCTTTCTTTTGAAAAAATCCAAAATAATTTTAATGGCTTCTAGTTCTTCTTGAGGAGAAAATCCTATTCTCTTGGCTTCCAAACCAAAAATATTTAAGCAAACTTCAATTAGGGTTTCGCCAAATTTCTGAAAATCTTTTTCTTCCCTGTTTACTGAATGGAATTGCTGGGTTGCCTCAAGAATAATCATTGGCAGTTTTCCGCAAACTTCTTTTTTTAAAAGAGTGTCGGCTGCCAGTTGAGGAAAGCGCGTGCTCAAAAAAATAAAGTTTTGATGATTGTCCAATTTTTTGGCTTCCTCTATCGGACAAAATCCCTCCAAAAACCTTTCAATTATTTTTTGATAGTATTCTTGTTTCATACCCAGTAGAAGAATTTCAAATGAAAAATTTCTTCGAAATTTTTCTTTTTTGCCCAGCGGAGCTATCCAAAATACCTCTACTGGGCATATTTTTGCTTTTTAATTTTATTTAATAAATCTTAATAGGACCTGCGCATTTCACTAATTTTTAGCCATTTTTTAGAAATTAAGCGTATTTTTAAGCTAAAATTGGGTGATATTTATAGATAAATTGGGTGATTTATGGCATTTTAGCGTCAAACGCGTAAGTCCTATTTAAATTAAAACCACCTTTTAATTACAGCTTTTTTATTTGTAAAAAAATCGATAACGTCAGGAAGCTGGCCGTGCAAAACTCCAAAAAAAGAATCCTTGCCGCCAGAAAACGGAAACCAAGCAATGGGCGCGGGCAAGCCAATATTTATTCCAAGGCAAAAACACTCGATTTTTTTCTCAAATTCATTAGCTTCTTTGCCCAAAGAGCTGTAAAGAATGGCCGCATTGCCGAATTTACTCCTGTTTGCCATTTTTATTGCTTCTTCCAAATTTTGAACTCTTAAAATCATCATTACTGGCCCAAAAATTTCTTCTTTGGCAATAGTCATCTCTGGCTCAACTTCATCAAAAATGCAAGGACCCAAATAATGTCCTCTTGGATATTTTTCAACTTTAATGTTTCGGCCATCCAAAACAAGCTTTGCTCCTTCCTTGATTCCGGTTTCAATATATTGTAAAACTTTTTCCTTAGCTTTTGCCGAAATTAATGGACCCATTGTGGTTTCCGGCTCCAAACCATAACCGACTTTTATATTTTTAGCCGCTTTAACCAATTCTTCTTTTAATTTTTCATAAATTCCTTTGATTGCCACCACATTGGAACCGGCCATACATCTTTGGTTGGCATTGCCATAAACCGAATCAATAATGTTTGGGGTGGATTTTTCCAAAACACAATTTTCGCTGACAAAAACAAAATTTTTAGCTCCGCCTTGACAACACATTCTTTTGCCAAAACTTGAGCCCTTGGTGTAAATATTTTTAGCGGTTGGGGTGGAAGTAACCGAACAGATACCGGCGATATCGGGATGTTCAAGCAAAACATCTACGACTTCCCTGCCCCCGTTAACCAGACCCAGGACCCCCTCGGGAAAACCAACTTTATCTATCAATTCAAAAATGCGATTCATCGTCAATGGGCACTGTTCGGACGGCTTAACGATAAAAGAATTACCGCAAGCTATAGCATAAGGAAGATACCAGAAAGAAATCATTGCCGGAAAATTAAAAGGCGGGATATGGGCAAAAACCCCAAGTGGTTCCCGAACAAAATATTCATCAATTCCGCTGGCAATATTTGGCAAAATTTTCCCCTGGATTAAAGAAGAAACGCCAAATGATGATTCTATATTTTGCAAAAGCCGCTTCATCTCGCCCCTTGATTCCTCTAAGGTTTTTCCATGCTCTTTGGTCAAAACAGTTGAGATATCTTCAAGATTTTTTTCAACCAAATCTCTTAATTTGTAAAAATATTGAACTCTTTTTAAAACCGATTCCTCTCTTAATTTCTCTTGGGCCTCTTTGGCTGTTTTGACAGCCAAATTAACTTCTTCCTTGGTTGACATTGGAACTTGGGCCAAAATTTCTCCGGTTCCCGGATTTTCAACATCTAAAATTTGGGTTGATTTTGATTCAACCCATTCCCCATTAATATAGTTTTTGATTTTTTCCATAATTTTGTTATTAACTTCTTCGTTCTTACTTTAATTTTATCATTGATTTTATTTTTTCAGCAATGGCCAGTTCTTCATCAGTTTCAATGGCTAAAATTTTAGTATTTTTTAAAATATCTAAATCTTTGCAAATCATATCTCTTATCTTTTTTGAACCAAAACCAATCATTCCGGTAAAAACCAAAACATCGCAACCGCCCAAAACAGCAAAATAAGCTCCGATATATTTCTGGAGCCGATAACAAAATATCTCCAGGGCCAGTTTTGCCTCCTTTTTATTCCTGGCTGCTGATTTTAAGACGCTTTTCATGTCAGACAATCCGCAAATTCCTTTTATTCCGCTTTGATAATTTAAGATATTTTCAAGGGGCAGCTTGTCTTTAACCATCTCCAAAATAATTCCGGGATCAATATCACCCGGCCTTGTCATCATTATCAAACCCTCCATTGGCGTAAAGCCCATTGAAGTATCAACGGCCTTGCCAAATTTAATGGCAGTAATACTTGAACCTCCCCCCAGATGACAGGTAATAATTTTTAATTTTTTATACGGCTTTCCAATCTTTTTGGCCGCTTTTCTGGCGACATATTCATGGGATATTCCATGAAAGCCAAAACGTCGAAATCCGTATTTTTTAGTTAATTTTTCGGGCAGGGCATAAATAAAAGCTTTTTTGGGCAAATCTTTAAAAAATCCGGTGTCAAAAACAGCGATTTGTTTAACTTTGGGGAAAATTTTTTGAGCAATCTCTATCCCTAAAATATTAAAGGGATTATGGAGCGGGGCCAGAGAATTAAATTTTTTCAATTCTTTTAAAATTTTGTTGGTTATTTTTATTGGCTCTCTAAATTTTTCCCCGCCGTGAACCACCCGATGCCCCACTATCGAGAACGGTTCTCGATAGTGGGATTCTATCTGCTTTAGCTCTTTAGCCAAAATTTCTTTAAAATCTTTTTGGTTCTTAACTTCAATTTTCCTTTCCCTTAAAAGCCTCAAGTCCCCATCAAAAATTTTCCATTTTATTGATTGAGAACCGCAATTTAAAACCGGAATCATATGCGCTTCGCCAAGTCTGACTTGGCTTCGCTAAAATAAAATATCAAATATTAAAAATCAAAAATGGAATAAGGTTTTTAAAATTAAATGATTTTAAATTTTGATATGCTTGCCTTCCAAAATTTTGCAAAGAAAATTTAGGCGGGCTTGACCCGTAGTGACCGGTCTGACTGGTCTACTACTTGGGTCCTCCTGCATTTTGATTTTTGCATTTTGAATTTATTACCAGCGTTCCTTTCCCTTTTTTTGTTATTCCAGCAGCATTTCCCTCGTCAGTATCAAGATGAACTGATTTTTTAAAATTTTTATCAATTCTCACTAAGACATTGTTGAAAATTAACGCTCTTTTCCCTTTAGTTTTTATTGAAACCGAACCGCCATTTTTTAAGCCGAGCTTTCTCGCTTCTTCGGGGCCCAGATGAATATGCCGCCAAGCGACAATCGCGCCTTTTTTAATATTCATTTTACCCTTCGGTCCAATTATAGTAATTCCCGGATTTCTTGTTGGATTTTTTATTCCCAAATTGACAACATCAGTCAAAGAAAGCTCAATCTGGGTTCGTTTCCTTAAAGGACCTAGTATCCTGACATCGGCGATTTTTTGATTGCCCCTCTCAATACCAATAACTTCTTTTGCGGCAAAAAAACCCGGCTGGGAAAGATTTCTCATTTTTTTTAATTTATAACCAAAACCAAAAAGCGCCTCCAAATCTTTTTTGGACAAATGAACGTGCCTGGCCGAAACTTCAATTGGAACTATTTTTTCCATCTTATTTTATTGTACTTCTTTTATAAAAAATAAAAAGCGCTGTCAGATGACAACGCTTTGATTCTCTTCAAAAAATTTATCTTATAACTTGGGTGGATTTTCTCTTTTTGTATTCCTCAAATTGTTTTTGCATCTCGGGACGATCGGAAACTTCAGGCCGAGGCACATCCCACCAAGAATTGTAGCCGGGTGGAAATTTTCTACCGGGTTCAACTTTAACATGAATTACTGTCGGCCTATCTTTTGTATTTTTTGCTTCCTTCAAGGCCCCTTCCAATTTTTCAGGAGTATCAACGAAAATTCCTTTTGCCCCCATGCCTTCGGCGATTTTCACAAAATCGATTGGCAAAAATTCTCCCTCAAGCTTTCCACCTTTTCTAAATTTAAACTCATTGCCAAATTCCTGAAAACCCGTCCCCTTTTGAAGATTTCTGATAACTTGGGGGCCACCATTATCAATGACTAAAACAGTAATGGCGATTTTTTCCTGGACAATAGTCACTAATTCTTGAGGTGCCATCAAAAAACTGGCATCGCCGATCATGGCGTAAACATCGCGAGATGAATCAGCAAGTTTTACACCCATTGCTCCAGGAATCTCATAACCCATGGTTGAAAAACCATATTCCAGATGATAACTTTTTCGAGTGGGGTCAGTGTTTTTCCAAAATCTCAAAAGATGGCCAGGAAGACTGCCAGCAGCGCAAACCACTACTGCTTTTTCATCTTTAAAATCATTTAAGACACCGATTGCTCTGGCCTGGGTCATTGGCTGGAAATCCTCATGGGTGACTTCCTCAAAAATATTTATCCAGTTTTTCCTTTCTGTTTGAATCTCTTCAAAATATTCTTTTTTATCAAATTTCTTATTTCCCAATCCTTCAAGCAACATTTTCAAAGCAACCTTGGCATCACCCCAGAGTTTTATCGCTCTTTCCTTACCAACGTCAAAAGGAGAAATATTAACATTAATAAACTGAACTCCTCTGCCGAATAAGGTCTCTGACCTAGTAGTAAAATCAGTGTATCTGGTTCCTACGCCAATTACCAAATCGGCTTTTTCAGCCAGGTTATTGCCGCACAAAGTTCCATCCGGACCAGCTGTAAAAGCATTTAAAGGATGATTAAAGAGCATTGTTCCATTTCCGGCATGAGTTTGAATTACAGGAGCAACAATTTTCTCGGCCAATTTAACTACCTCTTCCCAGGCTTCTGAATATATTACTCCCCCACCGGCAATAATTAAGGGCCTTTCAGCATTTTTGATTTGCTCGGCCGCTCTCTTTATTGCTCTCTCATCCGGAGCAATTCTTTCCCATTCTTTATCTCGAGATTTCAGTAAAACATCCAAATCATAATCAAAAGATTCGGCTTGTAAATCCATTGGCAAACAAATAGTGGCCGGGCCCTCTTCCCCGGGTTTTAGCATCGCCTCAAACGCTCGCGGAAGTTCCTGGCGAAGCTGATCTGGCCGAGTAATTCTTAACCAATAACGAGAAACTGGTTTTAAGGTATCGGTTGCCATTTCGTCAGCCGTATGTCTGCCCTCAATCTGCTGTAAAACCGGTCCCACTCTTTCGGCGAAAGCGTCGCCCGGCAAAAGTAAAACCGGACGCCGGTTAACAAAAGCAGCCGCCGCTCCTGTAACTAAATTGGTTGTACCCGGACCAATTGAAGTCGTAACTGCCAAAGGACGACCGGTCATTTTGGCATAGGCAATAGCAATGTGAACTCCATTTTGCTCGTTCTTTAACTGAATATATCTGATTTTATCTTCATGCTCTTTTATTGCCTCACCCAGCTGCACATTACCATGCCCAAAAATTCCCAAGATATAGGGGATGCCTTCATTTATTAAATATTTTACAATTACTTGGGACGCTGTAAGTCTCATTTTGCCATTCCTCCTTCTATTTTTTTTCTTCGACCTTTCACTAAAAAATTAGCAAAAAAAAAGTTGTCAAGTCCAAATCTTGGCTTTTTTATCTAACATCCAAGTATGTTCTTTGATATAGTCAAAACCCCTATAAGGTCTTCCCGGCAGATGCCTAATCGCCCACAAATACCACATTGCATAACCTGGCGCCGTAACTTGGGGATGATCAACTTGATTTAAAATTTTTATTGCATCGTTATTTTCAACTTTTAAAACTTTGTCTCCCAATTGGCAAAAACCATAACCCTCTTTTGGCAAAAATTTATAGAAATAAATTTCCGGCTGCAGATGATGATGGGGGGGATAGCTTGACCAACGGCCAGGCAAAGTGATAACCTCGCCGACAACCAAATTACTTTTAGGGTGATTGGTGTGGTCAAAAACGGTTTTTATCAGGCGGAAAGCGGCATCCTGCATCAATCCTTTGCCGCGCCTCTCAATTTTAATTTTATTTTGAGGCCAGAACAAAGGTTCAAACTTTTTTGGGTTTTTTGCCCTTATTTCAATCACTTCGGTTGATTTGTGAATCTTCGCTTTGTAATGATAGCCACTTGAAATTGACCAGCAGACAGGTTTCTCATTAAAAACATCTCTCCTCTCGCCAGAGAAAAATTGACCATTAACTTCAATCCCCATCTCCCCCTTCAACAGCAGATAACAAACTTCCTCTCCCCTTAAAGTTTCTTCGTATTTTTCTCCTGTTCCGAGAATCGCAGCCCCCAAGCTTATTTTTAAATTATCTTTATCCGTAATTTGGGTAAGGGAGTTATAACCTCGCTTCAAACCTCTTCTAAATTTTGTAATATGAATCGCCATTTATTTTAAAAATTTTTAAAATATCCAATGGATTCTTTTGCGGCAAAAATTGGATTTTTAAAATAAGTGTAAAGCTCAACCGTATACCAGCCATTATAGCCGATTTCATTAAAGGCCTGAAAAATCTTTTTAAGCGGCATTTTCCCTTGCCCAAGAATTAAATGATAATGAACCGGCCTCCCCCTGTCATCAAAACCAATATCTTCTATATGAACCGTATGGATATATTTTTTAAGTTTTTTGATTTCCGCTGGAACGTTTTCATCGCAAACAAAAGAATGGCCAATATCAAAATTCAAGCCAAAATTAGGCGAATTAATTTCTTTGCAAATAGCCAAAGCTTCTTTAGCGCTACCTACTAAAAGAGCTGGCTCATATTCTATGTTAAGCCGGACACCATTTTTCCCGGCATAAACAACCGCCTCTCGCAAAGATTCAACCATATTTTTCCAAGCCAGCTCCCTCGTCCCCCGCAACGGTTGATATCCCGAACAAGTGCTAATATCTTTAACCCCTAATTTTACAGCTAAATCAATTACTTTTTTTGTATATTCTATTCTTTTTTGCCGGAATTCTTTTTCATAATCGCAAAAACAAGGACCAAATTTCTGCCCCGGCGGTCCGCCGCCCTTTGGAACTTTTTTTGACCAATCTTTTTCCATCCAATATCGCGAACATGTAAAAGCATTGATATCGGAAATGGCTATATTCCTCTTCTCCAAAGTATTTTTAATTTCTTTTATTTCTTTTTCAGTAATTGAAAAAGGCCAAAGTAAGGGATGATCGGCCAAAATCTCTACGCCCCGATAACCGACATCGGCAATTTTATTTATTGCCTGAACTAAATTATATTTTCCGCTGGTAAAAGCATTAGTACTAAAAGCAAGTTTCATAATTTAGGGGTAAACAATGATTTCTATTGCCTCTCCTTTTCCCATTAAATCAATTCCTTTGTGAATTTCATCTAAAGGAATTCTGTGGGTAATAAGTTCCTTTGCCCAATAAAAGTATCAGATTATCCTTTTTCTGTGCACAAAACACAGATCTAATTTGTCTGGGGGTACCCTAAATGCTGTCCCATGATCGTGAACTCTTCCATTGAGATACTGTCCTATTCTAATATCAACGAAAATAACTCCCTGTTTTAGAAGTTTTAGAAAATTATCAAAACTAAAACCACTCAACAGCCAGGCTTCATTAAACAAAAATTCTTCATTAGTACCTTTTCCTTTTGCTTCCGCTTTTACATAGAGTAACTTTGGAAGTTTTCTCTCAAAAGATTTCTTTAAAGTTTCTTTATCCCAATAACCTAAAATTTCATTTTTAGAGGTTATAAGATTAACCCTTTTATTTTTAATTGCAATTTTAAAAGCTGGCTTACCTTGCAATCTATTAAAATCTTTAGCATTTACTGTAGTGTGTAATTCTTTTCTTTTGTTTTTAACTGAAGGATATCCATATTTTTGTAATAAAACAGAATTTGCTTTCTTAGGGAGAGGCGACTTTGTAAATAGAGTGAGCATGCTTGAAACATTCCTTCGGGCTGATTTTAACTCAATAGCAGTAGCATTTGGACCCGGGATGTTATTTTCTTTTATACCTAAAAGATCTTCTAAGGTTTTTCCTATTCCAGTATTGCCTGCTCGATGGGTTCTAACATAACCCATCTTTTTTATTGCTTTTAACTTTTTGGCAATATCTTGATAACCTTTCATGGTTTCCAAAAATCAAGTATGTATTCAAAAGTCGTACTAAGAGTAATATAATTGCTCGGCCAACCATAAATACCTACTCTATTTACCAACTTTCTTTTGTCCCAAATAATTATATTTCTAAACTCATAGCCTACTTTTTCCATTGCCTCAATTATATAGCTATGAGTAGAATATCTCCGGTTATTTTCCCATAAATCATTGATATTAATGATGCAATGTGCCCTCGGTTTTAAAAGCGGCAATATGCCTTTATAAATTTCTGTAAGAGCCTCTATGTATTCTTGTAGCTTCATTATTCCTAAATCTCTTGGATTATTTGAATATTGCTGAACTTTGAGATAATGTTCATTTTTGCGGAGGTCTCCGCGAATGCTTTTATTTAACCTTTGATGATTAAGCATGTTAGCATAGGGAGGGGAAGTTACGCTTAAAGCGACTGTTTCTTTCTCAAGATATTTGGGAATATTAATAGCGTCGTCACAAACTACGATTTGCTTTGTTTCTACGCTAAAGTTTAATTTAGGTTGAGCCAATCTTTTTTTAGAGTAATCAGTATATTTTTTATTAAGGTCAAACCCAACTGCATTCCTATCTGAATCTAGGGCTGCAACAAGAGTAGTCCCGATACCTAAAAAGGGATCTAATACTAGTTCTCCCTTATGGGTAAATAATTCAATGCATTTTTTAGGTAAAGCGATTGGGAATACCGCCGGATGAATATTTTTATCCCTGACATCTCTTTTTTCATAGAAAAACTCCCAAATAGCCACTTGGTTCCTAACCCACTCTTTGGCTTCTAAGCAATTTATATGCTTTTCAGGACAATTGCAGGTTTTTTTATAGCCTATTTCTAATTTTTTAAAAGTGTTGGGCATAAGTGATTTTCTATGATTTTATTTTGGATAAACAACGCTTTCTATTGCTTCTCCTTTTCTCATCAATTCCATTCCTTTATGAATCTCGTCTAACTTAATTCTATGGGTAATAAGCTTTTTAAGATTAATGTCCGACCTTGTTAAAATATTAATCGTCTGGTCAGCGCTTCGAGTAGTCGCATAAGAACCAATAATCTGGAGCTCTTTCTGGGTAACCTTGGTAAAACTGACTTTGTCGGCAAAGGCATTAATATTCTGCTCGCCAAAAGTGGAAATTTTCCCGCCAGGTTTTACTAAATCCATTGCTTGTTTAATTACTTCGGGAATGCCGCAAGCATCAACAGCCACATCAACTCCAAAAAACCCGTTTTTAAAAGTGTTTAATTTTATAATTTCCAGCAAGTTCTCTCTTTCTGGACTAATTATCACATCGGCTTTAAGCTTTTTGGCAAATTTTCTGCGGAACTCGCTTGGCTCGGAAACAAAAATTTTACTTGCTCCAGACAACCTTGCTAGCTCAATAAAATAACAGCCCATTGGCCCTGCCCCAAAAATCAAAACTGAATCTCCCAATTTAAAATTTAGTTTTGACCAGGCGTGGGTGGCGCAGGTTAACGGCTCAAAAAATATCGCCTTTTCTATATCCAAATCTTTAGGAATTGCAAAAAGTTGCTTTGCCGGCGCTACATTATATTCGGCAAAACCGCCATCGCAAAATATTCCCAAAGTCGTCATATCGCGGCAAAGCGAAGCCATATCATTTCGGCAGAAATAGCACATCCCGCATTTTATATTTGGGTCAACCACTACTCTATCTCCAACTTTTACATTCTTAACTCTTGAACCAATCTCCGTTACTTCTCCGACATATTCATGACCTAAAACTATTCCGGGAGTCGCATCGTGTCCCGGCGGAACATTCAAGATATGAAGGTCTGTCCCGCAAATGCTGGCAACCAAAACTTTTAACTTTACCTGCTCATCCTTGCCGACAAACACAAATTCTCCCTTTTTGTATTTTTTGGGAAATTTTCTATCTTCTAATTTTGGTTCGAGAATATCCTTTAAAGTTAATATTCCCTTTCCTTCGAAAATTGCCGCTTTCACCCCGTTAGAAACCCTGCGCGAAAAAGAATTTTAATCTGTTTCTGAAGTATCTTCTACCCATTCCAGATTTAAGATACTTTTCTCGCGCTCAAGCATCTTCTTTATTTAAACTTATTTCACAATAAATAAGCTTCCAGGGAACCCCGTATTTTGTTGACCTGTTTTCGCCTAAATTGTGGCTTAAAATTCTTTTTCGCAAATCTCTTGTCGAGCCCATATACCACTTATCAGTCTTTTTGCTTAATAATAAATATACATACCATTTAGTCAGGTTTCTAACGGGGTTCATACTTCTTTAATTTTTACTCTTTTTTAAATTGTTATCAAGTTCTTACAATAAAGATGCTGAAGATACTGCGTAATTAAATTTTGAAAGCGAGATAGAATTCAATTTTATTAAAATTTATTAAAATTCAATTTTTTTATTGAAATTCAATTTTATTGAATTCTATTTTTGAGCGAGGCTCTCATT
The DNA here is from genome assembly GCA_002787255.1 of Parcubacteria group bacterium CG11_big_fil_rev_8_21_14_0_20_39_14. GTDB lineage: Bacteria > Patescibacteriota > Minisyncoccia > Minisyncoccales. The sequence continues at coordinate 18,669 of PCWD01000041.1, forward strand.
ACATATTCATTACATACTATCTTCATTTTTTTAAGCTGGCCGTCCAAGATTTAAAAAGATTTAATAATTTATTTAAATTTATTTTTTTACAAATGGATGCGATCGCATCCATTTGTAAAATTTAATTTTGAGGTTTGAAATTTGGATTTTGGTTTTTTGAAAACTTGTTAAGTCTCTGTATAAAATGAGATACGGGGGGAACACCCCTAATGTATCAAGAGCGAGAAAATGAAGAGCGAGAAAATTGGGACGAAAATTGGAACGTGCGCCATTTTTGAAAGGTTGGGAAACACGCAAGTCAGATTGCTGCCTTGTCCCGTCATGCTTGCCCCGTATAGCTCCCGTGGTGATTATACGGGGCTTGTTTGTGCCCCGTAGGGTACTTGCTGCGTCCCGCAGTGAGAGCTTTCGGGCTCTGGTGCGGGATTTGCCCTCTGCCAGATAGCGGATGGTAGCGGAGGTTTTTGTTTTAGTGGAATGTATCTGCTGAAGCCGAGTTTTGGCGAGGCAAATGGCGGAGGGATTTTATCAACAGTCAGAAAGACAAGAGAAGCTTTGGATAACGATTGGAAAGGACTTAAAGAAGATTGCCTTAAAAGATTAAAAACGGCGCTGTCCTTGGGGACAACGACAATGGAGATTAAAAGCGGATATGGTTTGGATTTAAAATCGGAGCTGGCAATGCTTGAGATGGTTAAAGAATTGCAAAAATCTCAGCCGGTTGATTTGATTCCAACTTTGCTTGGCGCCCATACGATTCCGCCGGAATACAAAGAAAAAAGAAGAGGTTATGTTGAGCTGGTTTTTCGGATGATAGAAACTGCCAAAAAGAAAAAACTGGCAGAATTTTGCGATGTTTTCTGCGAGGATAAAGCTTTTGCTTTGGAAGAGGCAAGAGAAATTCTAAAAAAAGCCAAAAAAGCAGGGTTAAAGCTGAAACTGCACGCCAGCCAGTTTAATGATTTGGGGGCAATGGAATTGGGAATAGAGCTTGGCGCAACCTCGATTGACCATTTGGAAAAGATTTCCGATAGAGGGATAAGGGAGATGGCTCGCTCAAAAACTATCGGCATTTTGCTGCCTGGCTGCGAATTTCATCTCGGAACGAAAAATTACGCTCCGGCAAGAAAAATAATTGAAGCCGGCGCGCCGGTTGCCCTTGCCACTGATTTCAATCCTGGAAGTTCGCCGATTCTCTCAATTCCTGTAATTTCGGGGCTTGCTTGTCGTGAGTTGAAAATGACGCCGGAAGAAGTTATTTCTGCTGTCACAATCAACGCCGCCCACGCGATATCGCGGGCAAAAGAAATCGGAAGTCTGGAAGCGGGCAAAAAAGCTGATATTTTGATTTTGGATATTAAGGATTATAAGGAGCTGCCGTATTGGTTTGGCGCAAACTCAGTTTGTCATACAATAAAAAACGGGAAAGTTATTGTGAGTTGCTAAAGAGATTTATGATAATCCAGTATTCATTAATGGCATAAGGTTATTTTTAAAGCAAAAACCCCTGATTTTATCAGGGTTTTTAATTTTGCTTAATTTGTTGTATCGGAAACTGAAAGTTTCCGATACAACACAGGAGGAATCGGGTCGGGAGTTCAGCCCTCGCCGAAGGCGGGGTCGCGACAAAAAACGGGGTAAATCGTCTAATGTGGTGTTTGTTGGACGATGTCAGAACTTTCTTTGAACAAAATCCAGACGCCGACTGAAGCAAAATTGTTTCGTAATTTTGCTTACGGCTCGCGGGCCCCGAAGTACAAATGCTTCGCATTTGGCTACGGGGTAAACAAAAATTTTTGCTCGCCCCGTAGCAAGCCGGGGGCTTTGCTATGGGGCCCGCTCGCCAAAATTTTTTGTGCCGCCTTTTCAATTCTTAAATTTTATTCATATAACGTCCTGCGGATAAAAGAAGTTGCCGAAGGCAATTTGGGCGAAGGTACGTCGCACCATAGCCTTTTATCCGCTGTTATATGACCCGAAGGGCGAGGTTGCGAAGCAACCGCAGAGTTCCGAACCCCGCCAAAATCTTTGAACAATCTTCTTTCCGAACTCATATTATTTGAACCCACCCAAAGATTATTGAAATTACTACTATCCCCAATACCACTATCAATGTCACCAAAAGTGGTAGTGGAAGGAGCATAGGAACTCTTCGCTTATATCTGGTGTGTTCATCACCAAACTTTCTGCTTAGGCACTTTTCTTCAATGAATATTTCAATGAGAAAGGCGATAAGAATAATCGGCATAGATAGAAGACCGTAGACAGCTCTCCATGCGAAGTACCATCCCCATAAGAGGAAAAGGCTTGCCATATAAATGGGATGTCTGACCTTTTCGTACAACCCTGTTGTGACAAGATATTTCGATTCGGCAAGTGATTCGCCAAGCCCCTCGGCTTTCCTCCGCCACTCAAGAAAAAACCTTGTAAGGATGTATATTGCAATCCCTATCAAGGTTATCCCAATCGCCAATGAAGCTATGCCTGATATCCCACCTATCTTAGGTTGAGGAACAAATGGCAGAAGAAATAGGGAGACGGTTCCCATGATCATTCCTAATGTCCGAATAACTCCAACTGCTACATAGTGGGATCTAATAAAGGGTTCCCTATAAGCTTTAAGCAGCTCTGTAAAATAGACTATCAACCAGCCTACAAGACAAATCGCAACCAAAATTATCTTCATGCTCATTTTAGCCACTTCCTATTTTCCCAAAAGGCGGGG
>PCWD01000063.1 GCA_002787255.1 Parcubacteria group bacterium CG11_big_fil_rev_8_21_14_0_20_39_14
TTAAAATTGTTTTAAAATAACTTACCGCGGCAACGGGATTGGAAACCCCATCCGCTTGCGGTGGGGTAATTCATTTTTATCCGCCTCCTTAGTCTTAGCTTCAACTTCCGTCAACTCTACTAAAATATCCTCAACTGGTTTATATTCTTCGGTTACGCCGTTATGAATATAGCGCGATGGCGAAATATTATAATCGTTTTTGGCGAGTTCATTTTTATCAACGATCATGCTTAGATTTTTAACCGTCTTCTTCTCACTATAAATCTTGGCAATTTTTTGAATCTGATCATCACTGATATAATTTTTCGGCTCGCCTTTAACGAACTCCTTGCTGGCATTGATTAAGAATACTTTATTTTTTAACTTGGCTGGTTTATTTTTATTTATGAAAATAATAATACCTGGAGCAGTGGTATTATAAAACAAATTCTCGGGCAGATATAAAACGCCTTCAATTAAATCATGTTCAATAAACCATTTACGAACATCTTTTTCTTTATTGGTATTGGCATTACCGCTGCCACGCGAAGCAGCGCCGGTGTCTAAGACTATGGCGGCACGGCCTTTGTCGTTTAAGCTTGAATAAATATGTTGAAGCCAGCCCCAATCAGCCTTGCCTCCAGGATTACCGGCAGGGAAACGATGATAAACATCATTAGTATAGATTTCTTCGCTGAATCCAGGTTGATTCCACATTGGATTAGCTACTGCTAAATCAAACTTTTTAATGCCATGGCCGGTTTTATCTTTAAATTTTGGGTTATTAAAAGTATCGCCCAATTCAATATCGCCTTCCATATCATGGATAATCATATTCATTTTAGCCATGGCCCAGCTAGTGGTGGTATATTCCTGGCCGTAGAGTTGAAGCGGAGCAAATGATTTTTTACCTAACTTGTCCTGTAGTTCTTTAAGAACTAATTCGCATCGTATAAGCAGACTGGCTGATCCGCAAGTTGGATCATATACATCCATGCCCGGCTCAGGATTCATTATATAAGCCATTATCATGCCTACTCCTGGCGGCGTGTAGAACTCACCGGCGGATTGGCCGGAGCCTTCGGCAAACTTACGGATTAAATATTCATAGCTTCGGCCGATAATATCCGGCTCAACGTCCGTTAATCCTAAACGCTTCTGGCTAATAGCCTCAATAAGATTAGACAGCCGGTCGTCGTCAATTTCTCTTTGCCCTCTGGTGGTAGCATTATAATCAACAGTATCAATTACGCCGTCAAGGACTGAATTATCAGAAGCGATCCTGCGAATAATACTGGTCAGTTTTTCTCCGATATTATTGGAAAGGGAACGGATAACATTCCAGGTATTTTCTGTCTCCGGATCCTTGGCGCGAATGGATAAATAAAAACGAACACGTGCATGGTCAGCATCAATCCGTTTTAATGCTTCTTTGCGTGAGCCGGTATGCTTGGCAATTTTATTTACTTCATCATCAAACACATCGCAAAGGCGTTTAACAAAAATGAGCGGCAGGATGTAGTCCTTAAACTTGCCGGCGTCTTTAGCGCCACGAATAGCGCAAGCGGCATCCCAGATCCATTGCTCAAGCGATTTGTTATTATTGTTAGCCATAATTATTTTATAAGAAGGGTAATCTTATTTTAGTTAATGTCCGAACAAAACTAGAAATAAATATGATTTTAATCTACCACTTTTAGGCTTATAAATCAAGCGTAATATTAGGCTAAAATTTAAGAAATAAAAACAACCCTTGAACCTTGCCAAGCATTGTTAACTGTTGGATATAAATATTTACTTTGATAATTTCTTTAAATAATTAATCGGCACGGCAAAATTAATTGAAGTGGTTGGCGGCAAGAAAGCGCTATGACTTCCTTGGCTATGTATTCCTATAACTTCTCCTCGTTCGTTAATTATCGGACTGCCGCTGCCGCCATTGTCGGAAGGTATACTGATTTGTATAAATTTTTCCGGGCATTTCTCCTCTCTGCTTTTTATCTGGCTAACCATTCCATCAAGCAATGAGCTTTCATAACCCTTCGGGGAACCTATAGATAATACTTTTTCTCCGATTTCTATTTTATCAGAATCTCCTAATGGCAGGCTGGTTAATTTTTTATCCAGCGTGTCTATTTTTATTATTGCTACATCATTACATTCGTCCCAGCCTAAAATTGCTTTAACCGGATAAAGATTTTTATCACCATGAAAAACAACTGCGATATTATTTACTAATTTGCTGAGAGAACTATCATCGTCATATTGAAATATTACATGCTCATTAGTGGCGATCACGCCATTATCGGCAATAACAAAGCCAGTCGCTTGAGCAAATTCTCCAGCCTCATTCATTACTATAATTGTAACAATAGAATTTTTATACTGGCGATAAAGTTGTTTCGGCGAATAAGTAACTTTATTATTGGTAGTATAAAAATATATCTTTTCCCGCTGAACATCAGTCGGGACTTTAAATTCATCCGGCGTTGATTCAATCGCATCATAAACCCACTCAAAATCATCATACTGAAAACCGCTATTGTCACTCCAGCCAGCCATTTTATTTCTTATCTCATATGCTAATTGGTTTTTAAAGAGGTCATCATCTGTAATCGCATACCGAAGACCCCACATCAGGTCGTAATTAGCTCGATCGTCACCTAGGAGATAATCATTCACAATTTTCTCGCTAAGATAACCTATCGCATCATCCTTAAAAGAATCAAAGAATACAACGAAAACTACTAACGCCGGAATAGTGACGCCAAAGAAAATTGTCAGACAGGAAATTTTAACAAGCCTTTTAAAGCTTGTCTTGCCTTTGATAATATCTTTATTAAAAAGTTTGTTTATAAAATCTTTTAGCATGATATATCGATTGCAAATTAAATGATTGCCTTTCAATTTTTATGGTGTTAATAATAAATCAAGCCGTTTACTTTGTTCATCAATGCGCTTAATAGTTTCAATTATAATCTCTTCTGTCACTACGACTTCTCCATATTGTGAAATAATAGGTAAGCCATAAGCAATGTTTTTCATTTTTTGCTGATACTCCTCCAGCCACTCTTTCTTTATAACGCCAATATCTAATAAATAATTTTCATATTCATTTCTTTTGGCGCTTCTTACTGGCTGTCCCTGTTTTAAAGACAGAAGAGCATCTTTATAAAACAACTTAGCATAATCAACGCTTGGACCAGAAATAATAGCACGTATTTTAGTAAAGTCAAAATTGATTTGCCCGCTATCTTTAATAATCTTTAAAAAATTAGCTTTTGTTTCTGCCGTAGGTTCACCTTCTGTTTTTCTAACGAGAGACATTATATTATCTAATTGATTTTGTATTTCTGGATCTAACTGTTGTGGCTCAATCTCATTAGAAGCGATTGTGAGGGAATTAGATTGTTCGGGGGTTATATTTTTCCCTTGTTCTGCATTATTATTTTCTTTATTTTTTATTGTTTCTTCATGATCCATTCTCTGAAGATAATTATATAAATCTGTATCATCTAAATCAGTTTTCATTTTAATAAGTTGATGACTACATTCTAAATATGCTTCATTTTGGCTGGCAGGAATAGCATTGCATTCGTTTTCCTTAATTATATAATCAATTATTTTAGCTTTTAATTTTTCATCCTGATAATTATCAAGACACAATTGCTTATTATCTTCACAATGCATGGAATAAATATTTAAAAGCGCTGAGATCATGGCTTTATTTTTAACGGCGCTTTTATTTGTAGGGTCTAACTCTATCGCTTTAGAAAATGACTTTTCTGCTGCCACATATTCTTTAAGTTTGTAATACTGTGTACCTTGTACATTATAAAATTCAGAGTTTTTATCTCCTATAAAAGAAAATAATAAAACTATAATTATAATTTTTATAATTGGATGTATTGAGATATTGAATTTGTTGTATAGATAGCTAGTTAGCAGAGGAAATAATAGTGTAGCTATAACTAAACTTTTAATTATATTAATACTCTCTCCCTTGCTTATGTAATTTATAGCCATAAGAATAAACAAAGCACTAAATATCCAAGCGAAGAATGTGCCGATATTGCCATTCTTAGATTTTTGAGTATTTAGTTTTTCTTCTTTTTTATTCTCGTTTTGTTTGTTCATATAGTTTGCAATAATTTTATAACTATTTCTCAAAACAAAAACGGACACCCGACCTGGTTGCGAAACCACAATTGGTGTCCCGAAAGACAGCCTCTTGTTTTGGTCGGAGTGCCCGTTCCAATAAACAAGAAGCTATGTTCATAAAAACAAATCTTTCGAGAATATAAATTGTGGTTTCGCATATTAAATATAGCACAAACATTAGCATAATTCAATAATGTAGGTTTAATTAATTTTGGCTAAGGCAAACAAAAAAGAGCCGAGGACGATAACATCCCCGGCTCTTTTATAGCTATGACAATAGCAATTCTGATATTGTATCGCTGGCTTCTTGCCGACTGATTCCGCTCTCCAGCCATTCTAATTTCTGCTCACGTTCTTCGTTATCGGAGATCCTCTCGTTTACCAGACTAATTAAATACTTTTTCT
>PCWD01000014.1 GCA_002787255.1 Parcubacteria group bacterium CG11_big_fil_rev_8_21_14_0_20_39_14
CTCACTGATTTGAAAATTTGTCTCAACCATTCTTTTATATTGTTAAATTTATGATAATAACTTCAAGCGGGTGAGTAATTACAGAATCTTGTATAATACGGTCAGCCAAGTTTTGCCGCGGACTTCCGAACTATTTTTCGAAACCTCTGATGGATTTTAAGAATCTCGGCAAGCTCATCCCGGGTCTTAGCTAAAAGCCAATGAACATTTTTCTTAGAGCTCATTTTTTCAATTGCTGATTTTACGGCTTCCCGCTCGCCTTCTGACCAGGCATTAAGAATTTTCTTTAAATCCATTGCATTGGCGCTAGCTATACCCACTGTTCCGTAAGGCAGGGCATATTCATTGCCGTTAAAAACAATTGCCAGTCCCCCGGCCTCATTTACGGCTTTGAGCATTTTGAAATCAGTAATACTGTCTCCCACTGCCACCAGAGCTTTTAGCCCGGTCTTATTTTGCTTTGCGATCTCTCCTAGCGCCTCTGCTTTTGCCGCTCCTCCCATTACTTTAATGGAGTCAAAAGTTGACCAGAGTTCGGTTTCGGGAAGTTTTTTCCAAAAAAATTCATCCAGAAAATCTTTGAGCTTTTGGTCTTTTTCTCCGGAATCCAAATTTTCCTCCCATAATTCTCTTACAATAACTTTTTCGGCCTCATAAATTAGAGCCAGCCAGGGAAACTTAGTTTTTCCGTAAAAAAACTTTTCCAAAAAGGAATTTAAAGGAAATTTCGTGCAATAAACATTTTCTTTTAAAACCTTTAATCTTTCAGCTATGGATAGGGCATGCTGCTGGTAAGAAGTAGAGATAATATAAACCTTCCATTTATTTTTTTGAAGCCAGGAAATTAATTTTTTGGCGCCAAAAACCAATTCAGCCCGCTCAGATGCCGCTGTTAAATTTTTCTCGCAAATCTTATGGGAAACGAGAATGGGAAAAATTAGTTTAAGAGTGTCTCCGGGCTCATATCCTTCTTTGCCTTCCAGGGTTAATAAATCATCGTAGCGCGATATTACTTCAAAAATTTTCTCTCCGCCCGGTATCAATTTCATTACCTTTAAAGCATGGTCCTGAGGAGAAAGAGGCCCTTCCAAATCAAAGCAAATAATTTTCTTTGAACCGTTAACGAACTGGTTTTTTCTCATATTCACTCCTTTAATTTTAATGAACTTTTAATATGTTTTCAAATAACAGTCTTGAGAGTGTTGAACAATTATATTTTCGCGTGGGTTTTGCGTACTGTTTCGCGTGGTTTGGCTCAAAATCCATCCCAATCGTAAAACTTACGCCAAACCCCGAAGGAGAGGCTTCGCCTCCCTACGGGGCAGGCTTTAAGCAAAACCACGCTAAATTATTCAACGGTCTCAGTCTTGTAAAGTTTCAAAATTTCCTCAGCCATTTTCTGCCAACTGTATTTTTTAATCTGTTCATATCCTCTGACTATTAAATCTTTTCTCTGGTTTTTGTTTTTTAATAAAATAGACATTTTTTCCGCCATATCTTCAATGTCTTCCGGTTTAAAATATAAAGCCGCCTTGCCTAAAATTTCCGGTTGAGCGCCGGTTCCAGAAGCGGCAACCGGGAGGCCATAATTCATTGCCTCAAGAGCGGGCAGGCCAAATCCTTCTGAAAAAGCCGGCGAAACATACAAAACAGCATTTTTATACAATTCCGGAAGTTCGTCATCAGAGACAAAACCGGTAAACACCACCTGCTTGCCAATTGTTAAATTGTTGAATTGTTGAATTGTTAATTGTTTGAGTCTTTTGTAAAAGTAATCCATTTCACCAACCAAAACCAATTGAACATCGCCTTCATATTCGCACATATTCGCGTCTTTATTCGCGCATATTAGCGAGTAAGCCCTCAAAAGTCCTTCTAAATTCTTGTGGGGATAAGCATTCCCAACATACAAAATATAGGGCTTTTCGATATTGTATTTTTTTAGGATTTCGGATTTCGGATTTCGGATTTCCCCAGCCAAATTTTGTAAAACAAAATTTGGCTGGGGCGCGCCTTCATAAATCACCTCAATTTTTTCTGGCTTAATTTTAAAATAACTTAAAATCTCATTTTTGGTAAAATTTGAGGGGGTAATTATTTTTTGGGCTCTTTTTACCGCCCAATTTAAAACAACTTTATAGCCCAATTCTTTTATCTTATATATTGGGGGGTTTAAAGTGGTTGCTCTTTTGGTTGGAAATTTTTTTAAAACCAAATCATGAATGGTAACGACAAATTTTGTCGGACAAAAAACAGGCACATTAAAATGAGGGAAGTGCATTAAATCAACTTTTTCTCGCCGAATGATAAACGGCATAAAGAGTTGTTCAGCAATCGTGTACCACCGCCAATCAGCCAAAACTTTTTTGAAATTCGGATTGGACGGCTGGAAATCATTGAAGTTTTCTTTCCGAAGAAAAATTACAAATTTATAGTTTGAAAATTGAAAATTAAAAATTGAAAATTCGGTTAATTCTTCAATTAACCTTTGTACATATCTCCCCAGCCCTTTTTGTTTTGGCCCGAAAAATCGGGCATCAATGCCAATTCGCATAAAAAATTAGAAATTTCCCGCCAAGGCGGGATTCCGCAAATCACGCCTACGGCGGATTCCGCCAAAGGCGGAAATGCGGGAAAAAATTAAAAAACCCAAAAACCAACCTATCCATTTTCTATTTTTTATCATTTTTTAAGTAATCTCTTAGGGCTTCCTCCCAGGGACGGCTTGAAGGAAGTTTAGTGTTGAGCAAAATTGACCAAATCGGACGTTTTGCCGACCCGCAAAAATTTTGTTTTACAAAACTTCGGCGGGTAAACCTCAAATATTCGGCTGAAGCGCAAGGAACAACTTTAGCCAATTTCTGACCGGGATTTAATTGCTTATAAATTTCAAAAATTTTTAACGCGTAGTCGTACCAACTGGTAATTCCTTCGTTGGTAATATGATATACGCCAAAAGGAGATTTCCCATCTAATAACTCTTTTGTTCTTTTCGCTAAATCCATCGTATAAGTCGGCTTGCCATGCTGGTCATTAACCACTTTTAATTCCTCTTTTTCTTTACCAAGTTTCAAAATTGTATCAACGAAATTTTTTCCGTGCCTCCCGAACAACCAAGATGTCCTGATTAAATAATAATTTCTGCAATTTTCTTTTAATAATTTTTCGCCAAAAAGCTTTGACTTTCCATAAAAATTTATGGGATTTTTTGGCTCATTATCCTCTTTATGACCCTCTGGACTCTTGCCATCAAAAACATAATCAGTGGAATAATGAACTAAAGTGGCTCCAATTTTTTCTGCGGCTTTTGCCAGATAACCAACGGCGTCTCCATTAACTCTCATTGCCAAATCCTGATTTTGCTCGCAACCACCAACATCAGTATAAGCGGCGGCGTTGATGACCAGGATTGGTTTTAACTCCAAAATAAAATTTTCTACTGCTTCTTTGCTGGTAATATCCAATTCCTCCTTGTCTATACCAAGAGGATTTAAACCTTGAAAAACTTTCATTAAATCGCAACCAAGCATTCCCCTTGCGCCGATTATTAAAATGTTCTTTTCCATATATTCTAATTTAACGCCCGGAACCTCTTTTGTCAAAAGAAAAAGTCTGTGCCAAAACACAGACTTTTGGTTTATTTTAAGAGCGATGTATTAGGTCTTTTAGGTTTTTAACAATATCGTCTGCTCCGGCTTTAATAAGAATCTCGGCATCCACGGTATTGGCAATGCCAATGGCATAAACCCCGCTCTCTCTGGCAATTCTCATATCGCTTGGTCCATCGCCCAATAAAAATGCTCTTTTAGCAAATTTCTCAATTGGCAATTCACACCAATCGGCAAAAATTTTAATATGTTCAACTCCTTTGGGAATTTCATCCGAACCCATTATTAAATCAAAATATACCAAAAGGTCATGTTTTTCTAATTTCCTTTCCAATATCCGGCATTTTGAACCCGAAGTAACAAAGAGCTTCAATCCTCTCCTGCAAAGTTCCATTAGAAGCTTTTTGGTCCCGGGAAAAACTCTAAATTTCTTTTCTTTATCAATTTTATCAATTCTCTGAAAAAAGAGCTCTGTTATTTCCCGAACATCGGCTAACTTGTTCTTGTCATAAAGTTCCAAAATTTGTTCGTATTGCTTTAAAGCGGGCGTCCCGGCTCTCTCTTTATAAAACTTCCTTCCGATTTCTCTCGGAATGCCTGTTTTTTCTTCCAAAACTACGACAAAAGTTTCAGTATAAAACGACATGCTGTCTATTAAAGTGCCGTCGCAATCAAAAATTCCAAACTCAAACTCAAAAATATCTCTCTTCATTTTGCCCCCTTATTTTAAAAATTTTAAAAGAACTCCCGTATGACTTTAGAAACCATAGAGAACAGACTGTTGAACAATTCAGCGTAGTTCAGCGTAGATATCAGCGTTAGTTCAG
>PCWD01000018.1 GCA_002787255.1 Parcubacteria group bacterium CG11_big_fil_rev_8_21_14_0_20_39_14
TTGTTTCTTTTAAGTCATTCAAAGAAAAACCGATTTTTGGCTGGGGTCCGGAAAATTTCTCTGTCGCTTTTGATAAAAACTATGACCCGTCTTTGCCAGGCATTGAAATTGACCCTCGCGGTTGGTGGGGAACTCATGCCAGCTGGTGGGACAAACCTCATAACATTTTAATTGAATATGCTATTTCTGCCGGAATTCTGGGACTATTAGCTTTTTTAGGATTATTGGGGACATTATTCTGGCAACTCCAGAAACTGAAAAACGCTGAGAAATACGCTGATAGCAACCCCGAAGCAGAGCAAGCTCGCTACGGGGCAGGCGCTGAAAAAACGCTGAATAATTATCGACGTAAATCAGCGGGGGCGGCTTCTTTGAATGTGGAGGAAGCACTTACCTTGCAAGCCGCCAATATCAGCGTAAATCAGCGTAAAACCAGTTGGCAGAACGCTTTAATTGCGCACGGCATTCAGACAACTTTTTTGGCTTATCTTGTAGCTCTTTTCTTTTCTTTTGATACTCCTTCTACTTACATTATCTTATTTTTGCTTGTTGGATTTTCTTTGTCCCTGACTTCGTCAGGTAACGCTGAAATAACGCCGATATCAACGCTGAACAATTACGCTGAAAAATCAGCGTTAAATCGGCGTAGCTATCAGCGTTATATCGGCGGAATTAAAATAAAAAAATGGAGATATCCAATAATTGCTTGTCTTTTTATAATCCTCATCTGGTTTGTATGGAGTTTAAATATAAAACCTCTTCAGATTAACAAAGAAATTAATATCGCCATCGCTCAATCCCAAGCTAAAAATTGTCAGGGAGCAACAGCTAAAATGGAGGAGCTTTTGAAAAAAAATAGTTTTCTAAACCATTATACGCGGCTGAAATATATTATTATTTTAGATAACTGCATTGAACAAGAACCGGAAAATTCTCTGACTTTTGTCAAAAGAGCCTGGGAAGTTTCCAAAGAAAGCGCCGAACTTAGGCCAACCTATATAAGAAGCTGGATATTCTTGGGAGGCTATACCAATATGTTGATTGAGGCGGAAACTGAGCCGGAAAAAATTGAAGAACTTAAAAAGGAGGCGAATTTTGCTTTTGAAGAGGCTTCAAAACTTTCACCAAAACGTCAGGAAACTTATCTTGAATGGATAAAAACCGATTTGCTGACCGGCGAGTACCAAAAGGCCAAAGAAAAATCCAAAAAATGCATTGATTTAAATCCCGACTTTTGGGAATGTCATTGGCTAATGGATTTAACAGATATTTATCTTGGAAAACATAAAGAAATTGATGAAAAATACGCTAAATCTTACGGCTCAATGAGCAAAGAAACACTTTCGCAGCTCGCAAAAATTTTCGGCGATGTAAAATACTATCCGCCATTGGTTGGAATTTATCAAAATGTAATTTCGCGCTATGAACCAAATAATCCCCAATATTATGCTTCTCTGGCTTTTGTTTACAGGGAACTTGGCATGTACGCAGAAGCAAAAAAAGAAGCGGAATACATCTTGAAACTGGAGCCAAAAGCTGAAGCTGATGTCAAAAAGTTTTTGGAAACATTAAAATAATCACACAGAATAACACAGATGAGAACACAGATAAACACAGATAAAAATTTCTTACACAAAGAATTATGCTATCAACTTTTAGGTTGCTTTTTTAACATTAGAAAGAATTATGGGCCAGGACAAAAAGAATCGATATATGTAAACTTAATAATTGAATGGCTGAAAGAACACAAAATTCCTTTTGAGAAAGAAAAACTAATTAAGATTTATTCCATTAGTTCCGGCAAGGTAATTGGAGCTTATAAGCCGGATATTGTTATGGACAACAAAATAACATTGGAAATCAAATCATCGCGAATAACAACAAAACGAGATGAAAAACAGCTTTATTTTTATCTTAGAAATAGTAAATACGAGGTCGGCTATTTGGTTAATTTTAGTACTCCCAAACTTTATATAAAAAGAATAATTTACACAAACAACAGAAAACCATTTCTGCGCTCAAATAATTCTGTGTAATTCTGTGTTCTGTTCTGTGTGAATCTGTGTAAAAACAAAGCTCCCCCGGGAAAACCCGAGGGAGTCTTTGTTTTCTAATCCCCCGCACCACTCACAAGGAAAGTGTAGGGGTCCAATGCAAGAAATTATTTGCTCATTGTCAGGGTAGTGGTTGGAAGACCGGAAACCTTATAATCGTCAGCCCAGTCGGCTGTGCCAACACCATGATTGGCAATGGACCTATCACTCCAGACAAAGGAAACACCGGGAACAGATGCCGCAGCAGCGGTAATACTGTCAGCGTCATTAGCTCCGGCAACTAAGTCATAGGTGTTCGTAACCGTAGCGGAAGACAGGTCGGCAATCTTGACATTAATATTTCCAAGATTACCGGTTCCGGTAGCTACCACATTAGCAATATCGCCATCTAACCTGTAGGTCTTGGTTGTTCCCTTTCCGACTTCTTCTTCATTGGTTGGAACGAATACCAGGTAATAACCGCCAGTATCAGCTGTGGTTACTCTGCTTCTGTAGTAGAACGCTCCTGCAACCTGAACACCAGTGGCATCATTGTAAACCTTGGTAGTAGTTTCATCAATGAATTTAACATCAGCGGTTCCGTCTCCATCTACAATGCCATAAATACCATCGTAAACAGGGGTGGTTACATCATCAGCGCCAATTGTTCTAAAAGCGGTGTTATACATCATACCGGTCATACTAAAGGTTACTGCTTTCCAGGAAAGGTCAGCGGCAGAATCAGCGGAAACAGTCCATTTATACAGGGTCTTTGTACCGGTACCTAATGTTGCATCAGGCAAAGTTCCGGAAGCCAGGGTCGGCTTGGTTTTCCTGACAATCATTTCATTAACATTGGTGTTATCAAGAGCAACAGTGGTGCCCAAGCTTGTCTGATTGGAAGAAGAGCCAAGCGTAATGAAATTAGCCGTAAGGTTGCCGGCAGCGGTAGTCAGGTAAAGTTTTGGCTTATCGCCGGTATCAGCGCCTCCATCAATTGTCTTGAGGTCAGCTTTGATGGTTAAGACAGAAGAACTGTCCTTGGGAACCAAAATTGCCACCTGACCAGCGGCAAGAGTTAAGACGCCGTCTATGAGATACCCAACTTTTTCCGCGGGCTCGCCGTCTGTGCCGGTATAGCTCAAAGTTACCTTGCTGATGTTGTCATCGTAATCGCCGGCTGTTTCGCTATTGGCATTGGTGAGCTGAAGAGCGGTAATTACTATTGGTTCGTTAGCGGCTGTGAATTTATACTTGGTGAATTCCACGCCAGAAGTTCCGGCAACCACTATCGCTTTATTTGGAGTGCTGGCATCTACGGCAGCGGTCAGGGTTCCGGCCGCGCTGCAGGTAATTACCGGGGTGTGAGTATTATTACCCGGTAAGTTAAGCGCGGTAGTCAGGGTAGTAAAGCTCAAAGGACTTCCTTTGCTGTTTTCGCCTTCAGCGTCAGCCGATGGCTTGACATCAAAAGCAATGTATTTAGTTCCGTCAAAAGTATTCAGAAGAGCAGCTTTGACAACAAACTTCTTTTGGGCTCCGGCCGCGAAATCATAAGCCAAATTGGTAAATTCGGCTTTATAATACGCGCCAGCTGCCCAAACACTGCCAGCAGACAAGCTCAGGTTGGCCGGGCCTTTAATTAAGGTTCCGGCGTCATCATACAAACTAACGGTCTGAACAATGGTATTTGCCGCTTCATCACCCAAACCGCTGTTGGCAAAATAAACACCCGTGGCATAGCTGTCATCAGCGTAAACTCTGACAACCAATTTGTTCAGTTTTACCGCATCAGCTGTGCCGGCTGTAAGAATAATTCCGAGCCCATCAACACTGGTTGCGCCCCTAACATAAGTTGCGGAAACCGGGGTTGAGGCCTTGGCTAAAGTCAAACCAGAAGAACTGATGGTCATAGCCCGACCAGTCAAGGTATTGGGAACGATTTTTGCCGCCAAAACATACTGACCGGCGCTGGAATCATAGACATAATTAGCCACTGAAAGGTCAATACTCATTGTAACGCTGTAGGTATCTGTAAAGTTGGTGTCAATATCCGCTTTTAGTGAAAGCTGGCG
>PCWD01000037.1:0-24849 GCA_002787255.1 Parcubacteria group bacterium CG11_big_fil_rev_8_21_14_0_20_39_14
TATCTTTCATTTTTTAATCCTACTCAAATATTGCTCGAATAAAATACGAATAACACTCTCATAAATAACGAATAATTATGGATTGATAGTCCTAATATTATTCGGGTTTTTATTCGTGATTTTATTCGTTATTTATTCGGGCAAAATTTGAGTGGTGTTTTTAACATCGTTTACATTATGTTGTTAAATTTCGACCCTCTCCTCCGCCAATGAATTTAGGCGGGAAGATTTTAATCTTGAAGGGTGGGGGATTTTCCTTTTAACTCTTCTAATTCTTTTTTCAACCTCTCTATTTCTTTCTTTAACTCTATCATCTTCAATTCCCGTCCCACCGCTAATTTATTAAATTTTTCCGCCTCCTCTGCTTTTTCCCGAAACTCTTTAGTTTTTTCTTTAACCTGCTTGTCAAGGTTTTCAGTAAGCTCTCTCAAGTCTCTGGTTGCCGCTCTGACTCTTATTTCAAGGATATTTTTAGATTCCTCAATGGCAAGGTAAGAATTTTTTAAATCTCTAAACATTTCATTGAGAATATCCGACAACTCTCCAACCTCTGTTTTTGATTTTAGGTCAATTTTCACATCCAAATTTCCCTTTCTTGCTTTTTCGCTAACTAAAACTATTTTTTTAAAGGGGCTGATAATGCTACGTTCAACTATTAAAAACAAAATTAAGAACAGCAACAATAACCCCCCTCCCGTTACGGTAATATCTCTAATCCATGTCCATTTTACCTGCTCCTCTACCCCCATCAGAGAAAAACCCACTAAAATAGTTTTATTCTCGCGGCCGGGATAAATAATTGTTTTCATTCTTTTTTTGTTGAAAAGTTGGTCTTCTATTAATATTTTTCCCTCGTTAAGCGCCTTTAGAATCTTTTGCTCTTTAATGCTCTCTCCCCATTCGCTTCTAATACTGCTTTTATAGATAATTCCATCCCTGCTTACTATTCTAATAAAAATTATATCTTCAAATCTTGCCATCTCCTCTAAAAAGGTTTCTTCTATTTCTGGAAGCGGAGCTATTCTGTAAACCCAGGTCGGTGAAGCTGTGATTTCTTTAATAACTTCGGCCAAACGGATTTTTTCCTGAATATTGGCGTCAATTAATTCATCTTTGTGCGAGCCAATTAAAAAATAAAGGGCTCCAAAGGTCATTAAACTTGGAATTAAAAAAGCGCCTAAAATGATAATCCTGAGAGAAAACCTTTTCATTGTCTTTATTTTACCTTGAGCAAAAAGTTTGGTCAATTAAAAAGCGCCAACTATTTAGTTGGCGCAGAAGTTTGCTCAGCTATTTGAAAATGAAGCTCAAGCTTTGCTCCATAAGTGCTTTCCAGTAATTCGGTAAAGTCCCTGATTGTGTCTTCCAGATACTTCATTCCCCCGTCCTCATCTTTCAACCAGGCATAGAATTCTTCCCGACCGAAAGGAGAAAAGTTTTCTTTTGAAAATACCTGCCCAATAGCCGCTCGCCACAAAGAAATATTCCCTTCGGAATGATAATGGTAAAACCGGGAAAAGAAATCTTTGGCTTTAATGGTGGACAGCTCATAATCCTCAAGGTCTTGCAAAAGCCTCGCCTTTTCGGTTTCAAGGAGCAGCAAAACCCTGGCGGCATAAATTTCTTCCGGAGAATAAGTGGAACCCTTCATTTGTTTTTTGATTAAAAACTCACTAAGCTCTTTTTGAGGCTGATAAATATTCGGCCATTCCATTTCCTGCTCTTTTAAATATTCCTTAAATAAAGCGATGGTTGATTCGGCTCTTTTGATTAAATCCTCGTCAAATTCTTCGCGAAAAGCGGTTAATTGCTTATCAATTAGAGAAGCCTTCCATTTAACATAATCTATTCTGATAATTGTTAAATCATTCTCAATACAGGTCGCTGCCAATCCTGTAAGATAGGGGTTGGGAAAAGGATTTCTTGTAAGTTCTTCTTGCATTGTATGGAAGAAAAGCGGCCCAAATGCCCAGTACCAGGACCTTTTAAGCTTGATAAAATCTTCAACCTCTTTTTCACTGGTCAAATTGTAGTCCTTTGCAAGCTTGTTAGCTAAAAATATTCGAGCCAAGAATTCCTGATGCCAGTAATTTACATTGGCTGCATAAAAATAACTACCCACATCAAAACTAGCAAGGTCCTGTCGGCTCATGTTCTGAAAATCAGTATCCTCAACCGTCTTTGGGTCAAGTTTAAACAAAAAACCTTCCCAGTCAGTAACCTCGGCTGTTCCGGAAATTAACAAATAAACGGTTGTGCTCTTATCTTCGGAGTTTTCGGTTATTGCGTCCAGGGTAAAAAGTTCAACTTTAGTATTTATTTCCAATGATTCTGTCAGGGAATAGCTTTCTTCTCTGGCTCCAATATCGGTCCAGGGAATTCTGGGCCAGCCCCAACGAAGGCTTAAATCGTCCGTGTCGTTAAAAATCGGCGTTGGCTTTTCCAAAATAATGAGCGAACCTAAATGTTCAGGCTGCCTCACTACCTGAACCGTCTGAGGCTTCATTAAAAAGAGCCCTGTGCCAAAAACATAGCCCAAAAGCAGGAAAAATATTATTCCCACCGAAGCCAACTTCTTTCTGTTTGTTTTAAGAAGGGCTTTTATTGATTTTCCAACAGCCCAAAGACAAACGACGGCCCAAAGACAAACGACAGCCCAAAAACAAAAAAGAAGCCTGAACGCAAAAATCACCTTACCTATTTTGCCCAACTTTTCTAATTTTTCTTTCATTTCCCCTCACTTATCTTTCCGATTTTGTCAAAAAAGCGCTTTTATTTTTTCAAAGGACATTTCTCTGAAATTCAAAGTAAATTAGCACAACCAGAAATCTTGTCAATAGCCAACTTTGTATTTATAATTAGGGGGAAATGCAATTCAGGTTAAGAACAAAATTTAAACCAACAGGAGACCAGCCGCAAGCGATTGAAAAACTAACAAAAAATCTTCAAACCGGCGTTAATCACCAGGTTCTTTTGGGCGTAACGGGCAGCGGCAAAACTTACACAATGGCTTGTGTAATTGAGAAAATTAAAAGGCCGGTTTTGATTGTGTCCCACAATAAAACTCTGGCTGCTCAGCTTTATCAGGAATTCAAAGAATTTTTTCCAGAAAACGCCGTTCATTACTTTGTTTCTTACTATGATTATTATCAACCCGAAGCCTATATTCCCCAAACCGACACCTACATTGAAAAAGACGCCAAGATAAATCAGGAAATTGACAGGCTCCGTCACGCCTCCACTCAAGATTTGCTGACAAGAAAAGATATAATTATTGTAGCTTCGGTTTCTTGTATTTATAATATAGGTTCGCCCGAAATCTACCAAAAAGTTTCTTTGGAACTCAGGGAAGGACAGGAAATAAAAAGAAAAGAGTTTTTAACCCATCTTACGGCCCTGCAATACCAAAGAAACAACATTGATTTTCGACCCGGAACTTTTCGGGTTCGAGGAGATACCGCTGAAATTTTTGCTGTTACTGGAAAAGAAATAATTAAGGTAGAATTTTCTGGGAATAAAATAGCCGGGATAATTAAACAAGGGGTAAATAGCAAAAATTTCGGAATTTCCAATTTCCAATTTCCAATTTCCAATTTCAGGTTATATCCGGCTCATTTCTGGGTTACCCCCCAAGAAAAATTAAACATCGCCATTGAAAATATAAAACTTGAACTTCAAGAAAGCTTAAACGAGTTAAAAAAACAGAAAAAACCGCTGGAAGCCCGGCGATTAGAACAAAAAACTAACTATGATTTGGAAATGCTAAAAGAAACCGGCTTCTGCCATGGCATTGAGAATTATTCCCGCCATTTGGAATTTCGCAACCCTGGCGACCCTCCTTATACATTACTTGATTATTTCGCTATACGCCCGAATGATAAACGAATTAAAACAAATCAAAAACGAATATTTGATAGAAATTCGTTTCCATTCGGTAAATATTCGAGCGACTACGTTGTATTCATTGACGAATCCCATGTAACAATTCCTCAAATTGGGGGGATGTACAACGGAGATAAGGCTCGAAAGGAAACTTTAATTGAATACGGATTCCGTCTTCCTTCAGCCCTTGATAATCGCCCCCTGAAATTTGGCGAATTTGAAAAAAAAATAGATGGGGTCATCTATGTTTCAGCCACACCAGGACAATACGAGATGTCAAAAATCAAAGAGCAAAGAGCAAAAATGTTAGTAGAACAGCTTATCAGACCCACGGGTTTAGTTGAACCATCGGTTGAAATCAGACCGACGAAGAATCAAGTAAGGAACCTGCTCCGGGAAATCAAAAAAAGAATTAAGAAAAAGGAGAGAACTTTAGCAATTACGCTTACCAAACGACTTGCTGAAGCATTATCTGAATACTTAACGGAAGAAGGAATAAAAACCCAATATCTTCATTCGGAAATAAAAACCCTAAAAAGACCGGAAATTTTGCGAGACTTAAGATTGGGGAAATATGATGTTCTGGTTGGAATCAACCTCTTAAGAGAGGGGCTGGACCTGCCGGAAGTTTCTTTAGTTGCTATTTTAGATGCCGACAAAGAAGGGTTTTTAAGAAACGAGACAACCCTGCTTCAAACAATGGGCAGAGCCAGTCGTCATCCCGAAGGCCATGTAATTTTATACGCCGATAAAATCACCGGCTCAATAAAAAGAGCCGTAAAAGAAGCGGAACGAAGAAGAAAAATTCAAATGCTTTACAACAAAATTCACAAAATAACGCCAAAGCCGGTTAAAAAAGAAATCAGGGAATGGGCATTCGGGTCCGAGATTAAAAAAATTGAGGCATTTGAAGATTTTAAAAAATTCAAAAGTTTAGAAGAACTGGAAAAAGAAATGAAGACAGCTTCCAAAAATTTGGATTTTGAAAGAGCCGCTGGAATCAGAGACTTGATAAAGAAAACCAAAAAGGTTGATAGTTTATAATTTATAGTTTATAGTAAAATTGTATATATCCCATAACTAAACTGGCTGGAAGTATTGCATCAAATATTAGAAGAGGGGCAAAACCGAAAGATTAATAAAGAAATAAAGTAATCATTAAAAATAAGCTAATCATTATTAAAGTTAGTGCGTAATAATTTTCGCGTGGGTTTTACGTAGGCGGCTTCG
The DNA here is from genome assembly GCA_002787255.1 of Parcubacteria group bacterium CG11_big_fil_rev_8_21_14_0_20_39_14. Taxonomy (GTDB): domain Bacteria; phylum Patescibacteriota; class Minisyncoccia; order Minisyncoccales. The sequence continues at coordinate 5,113 of PCWD01000037.1, forward strand.
TCAGTTTTCCTGTTACTATAAAGTTTTGCAGCCGCCTTGTTTCGCGCCCCCCGGTACTACAAATTCCTTCGGAATTTGAGTACGGGGCAAGCCCATAGAAGTTTGTTCTGCGATTATTCTCGCCCCGTAGTCAAATCCGTCAGGATTTGTACTATCGGGGTTAGTTTCGCGCAAAGAACCTGCTATTCCTTATTACGCATCATCTTTATTGAAGAACGATAACATCGAGGTGATAATTTCACCGCGATGAATTGTTCTGTAATGCTGGCGGTTAATAACAATAATATGAATTTTGAAAAAGAATTGCCTAAGTTTAAAAAACCGGGGGAAGATGTTATCCCCGAAGAAGTCAAAGTGAAGTTAGAGAATATTTCAGACGAGATATTTTGGACACCAGAGAATCTAAGAAAAGAATTTGAAAATGATATAACCTTTGGAGTAAAAATGTGGGGAGGATTATTAAGCTTATTAGAATCAGAAAATTTACAGATTAGTCCAGAAATAAGGAGTGAATTTGATAAATTGGCGGATATTATTATATCTGACAAGATATATAATCCCCGCCAACAAACAGAGGCGTTGTTAAGGCTTCGAGAATGGATGAAATCTCAAGGATTCAACTTATCTCAGTTGTCGGCAAAGGAAATCATAAAGATGGCTTATCTTGGCGAGGCTGAAGTTATGCAAAAAGTTGGAATTGACCCCCTAAAAAATCCGCCATTTTCATTTAGCATCGGTCTTAATAAAGAACATCCAATAGTAAAAGAAGTGTTAAAAAAAGAATGGGGGGATAAAACAAAAAGGGGGGAAGAAATACTTGAACGAGCATGCAAAGAATCTCCCTCATTAAAGGCGAAATTAGAAGAATTTGAAGAATGGATTCGTCCACCTGATAATCGTTAAATTTTCATTCTGCAACTATGCCGATAACGAAATCCGCTAAAAAAGCCCTACGTCAAAACATCAAAAGAAGAGCCAAAAACCGCAGGGCAAAAGAAAATTTAAAAAACCTCGTCAAAAAAGTGAGGTCTTTTGCGGCAGAGAAAAAAACAAAAGAAGCCAAAGAACTCCTGCCCCAGGTTTATAAAACCCTGGATAAAGCGGCTAAGACCGGGCTAATAAAGAAGAATGCCGCGGCAAGGAAGAAGTCAAGAATCGCCAAGTTAATAAATGTCAAAGTTCAAAGCCCAAATGTCAAATCAAATCCAAATGACTAAAGGTTATTGTTTTGGATTTTGAATTTTGAATTTTGGCATTAATTTGGCATTTGGATTTTGAATTTTGGATTTTAAATGCGGGAATATTTTATATTTCCGCTATAAACAAATCTAACGCTATCCTTGCCTCCATCTTCCCTGTTTTAATGTTGTAATCTACCTCTAATAATTTTTGGTAGATTTTTTTTAACTCTGCCATTGTAAATCTCTTAGCCTGCCGCAAACTTTTTTCCACAACATAAGGCCGTATCTTTAATTCTTTACTGAGCTTATTCACTATTTGTATATTTGCATAATTTACATTAAATTTGCATTTTGATTCGTATGATTTTACCCTAACTAAATTTCGGAACTGCCATAAAATCATTGATAAAATATACTTTTCACTTTCGCCATTTTCTAAATGCTCCCTGATTAACTTTATGGCTAATTTCTTATTCTTGACCGCTACCGCATCAATCGTTTTGAAAATATCCGTGTTAATTTCCGGCTTAACCAACAATTCAATATCTTTCTCTCCAATTCGGAAAATAGCATTATTTGCCCCAAACTCACCCTGATATTTATATGATATTAACTTCTTAATTTCGTTTGACATCCGCCACAAATCATTGCCAACATAAAGTGTCAATTTTTCCAGGGCAGGGGGAGTGATTTGAAAACCTGAAAGACCTAATTCTTTTTTAAGCCAATTTTTCAATTTCCAGCCTCCTAATAATTCAAATTCCTGGCATTTTGCGTATTTTTTTAATTGAGCAAAAAGAAGTTTGCTATTTTCCTTAAATTCCTTGGGAGCAAGGTTTTCTTCATACAATATAATTATTTCTTCCTGACTGGAAAAAAAGTTATTCTTTTCCAAATAATCAAGAAATTGCCCTGTTGTATTTTCGCTAAAAAACAAATTTTTTAGAACAATTAATTTTTTTTCCTTAAACATTGAACATGATTCAATAATTTTTTTAAAGTCGCTAAGTTCCAAGCTCTTAAAATCAATTATAGAAAAATTTAATCCACTTTTGTGGATTTTTTTGTAATGCTCAATAATTTCATTTAGTTTCTGTCTTGACCGATAAGTGTCGGGTCCGTAAAGAAAAATCATCATGATTTTATTTTTAATTTTTATTTTATCCTTTTTAAAATTTTTTTTAAATAAACAGCTCCTAAGAGAAGCGCCACTCCCAAAAAGGTGAAAATATCAGAAAATAAATATTGTTTGGGAATAGTTACAATATTATGAGCCAACCCTCCTCCCATATAAAGAATAATGCCAAGAGAAATAAGAAAACTGCGCAGTTTAATAAATCTTTCAGTGCTTTTTGCCCCAAGATAGACAAAAGCAATAACCGGTAGACCGGTAAAAAGAATTCCGGTAATAAATAAAGTAAAACCGGGTAAAAAATCGATATTCCATAATACTACTCCCTCTGGACTAAAAGAAGGAATAGGTGGTTTCAGCCACAAAATAGGATTAGTAATTAAAAATAAAAATACTAGGGGACCTAAAATTCTCCATTTTCTTTCCGGTGTAATAAATGTTAAAGCAAGGTGGCAAAAATATAAAAATCCTATTCCTCCGCTAAGTCCGGCCAATGGATGAAAATAACCAGCTATTTTGGGGTCTATCGAAATTAACCAAGCACCAATAGCCCAGCAAGTAGAGGCACCAGCGATACCAAATAAAAACCCAGTAAAATCCCTTAAAAATTTGCTTCTCCCTTTTCTCCATGAAAAAAATACTAAAATTGCTGAAAATAAAAGAAAAAGGGCTATTAAATTAAGCGAAACAATCCCGATTGGCATAAAAATTATTTATTAGAAGGTTTGACATCGGGGACAAAAATGGGCTGACCTGCTAGCTAATTTTACTTTTTTATAGTATTCAATTATTTCATTTAATTTCTGCCGCGACCTATAAGTATCTGGACCGTAAAGAAAGATAATCATTTATTTAGAAATTAGTTAATAGAAACTGGAAATTTGTTGTTGGAAAATAGAAAAGGTTTTAAGTTATATGGCGTCGCTACCCGTATTGTTTTAGGGCATCGTCATACGTCTCCTGTTTATTCATAACGTATAACATTTAACATATAACGATACGGGCCTCGATGCCGTAAAACTTTAAACTACTCCCCTAATTTCTATTTTCCACTACTATTTTCCATTTTCTAATTTCCATAACTATTTTCTATTTTCTAATAGCTTATTTCCAATTTACTTGCTGGTGTGGTTCAACTATCTCAATCCAAATGGCGCCTGGCATAAATTCAACTTCTTTTTGTGACGCATCATAAAAATAGAGCTTGCTTGTGGGAATAGATTTATCTTTCTGCCATTTCCCTTCTATTTCTTCTCCGTTTCTATAAAAAAGCGCCTGTCCCCCGCCCTCTATATCAACATCGTTATATTCTTTTTCAAGCTGTCGCGAGCTTGCCCTCATTATAACAACATTTTTTGCCTCAACTTGCTTTGCGTTCAATCTATCAATCTCCGGTCTCCCGCTCCGCCATCTTAAATAAGAATTGGTTTCTGGCTCGTATTCGTATCTTACATTATAGGGATATGGGTAATCAATTTTCAAAACACCTTTAATTTTTGATTTTTGATTTTTTCCCGCATTTCCGCCTTTGGCGGAATCCGCCGTAGGCGTGATTTGCGGGATCCCGTCCCGCATATTGCGGGATCCCGCTGTGGCGGGGCTGTAGCGGGACTGCGGCGGGACTTTGGCGGGACTTTGGCGGGAGATTTTTGATTTTTCAATGTGGGAATATCCTTCAAAATTACTCTCTAAACGATATCCGATTTTTTGAGCTGTTTCTATTAAATTTTCCATTGAAGTAAATCCGTTGTGAGGGGGAGAAATGCCTTTCTTTCTCCAAAAAGCCTGCCCGGGACCTACAAGGGCGTCAAGATTATCCACAATCTTTTTCTTTAATAAATCTAAGGCGTAATGCGACCCTCCCCAATGAACTAAAATTGCGTCCAATCCCATTGCCAGGGGAATAAAATCATGCCGGGCAGACCTCAATGACCCAATCTCTTCCGGGCTCTGGCATTGAAATACAGCCATTATCCGAGTTATGCCTCCGGTAATTACCGGCATCTCAATTGCTAAATCAGCCATGGATATACCGGACAGGGGCCGGGCAACTGAATCTTCGGCTAAAATTACGGCAAAAGGCCGACGATTATAATTTTCGCAAGCCAAACCAGAAAGAGGACTTGTGTTTAAATCTGGTTCTGGAGTCAATTCTTCTAAAAGGACATCCCCGGGATTTTCTTTCCCGCTTTCTATTTGGATTATCTTTTCCCCTCGCTCAAAAAGATAAAAAAAACCGCTTCCAAGAACAAGGAAAATAATCAAAAAGATAAACCACTTATTCAGTAATGCTCTCATCATATTCTCTTCTTCTTTTATAACTCAATCCAACAAAAAGAAAAATAGGCGGTTTGGTCTGACCGCCTATTTGATAGTATTGGAATTTCTAAATTCCGACAACAGAACAAAAAATAAACACCGAAAAATAAACCGATAAGGGGACCAACCTACCACTTTATTGGAGGAGTAATGGCTGGAGCAGATTGAATGGAAGGAATAGCTTTAGGTAGTTTTTTCTCAACCACATAAAATAAACCGGCTAAAAAAGGAAGATAACCGACCGCAATAAACAAGTGGCTAATCTGCATTGGTAAGACAGCTTTACCTGCTCCACAGGCCATCGCCCCAACGGCAAAAAGGATTATTCCCAACCCTAAAAGCGTTCCCCGAGTCTTTACTGTTCCGTCTTCAACTCGGATAGCCTTTCGGATAAAAATAATACCAGGGACAATCATTAGTCCTACAATTGCCAGGGTAAGCAAAAACGAAACTACTACTGGGAAATTAACAACGAAGATTCCGGTTTCTGGATCCAAGAAAGGAGAATGATAGGGAGACAGTAAATAATATTTTACATTAGCAGCTACCGTAGCAACATTAGCCAAGATTGCTAGCCAAAATACCTTCCATTCCAGCCTTGGATAAGTTAAGGCAACAGTTAATTTAGCTAAGTAAGCCATCCCCAAGAATATGGCAATGAGGGCAATAGTGATTAGCAATTTTATAAAAAATATATTCTCAATTACGGGGTCGGCAACAGTGGCTGCCACAAATCCCACCCCAAAGAAAATAAAGAATTTAGCAAAATCTCCTACCATTTTATCGTTGGTTCTTTTGTAGCCCTGATAAATCCTCGCTCCGCAAACTAAAGCTAAAATCGCATCTATTCCCCAAAGAATTTCGGTAATGGTTAAAATCATAGATTTTAATAATTATTAAATTTTATTTACCCCGTTAGAAATTTTATGATTTTTAGTTTAGTGCACTTGGTTCCCAATGAAATTTCTAACGGGGTTTACTCGACCTTTAGCTCTTTAAAGAGTTTGACATTTGGGACAGAAGTGGGCAGACCTTCCTCCGATTTTTGTTTTTTTAATAACGGCTTGGCAGCGAGAACATTTTTCACCCTCCCTGCGATAAACCTTTCGAAATTTATCAAACCCTCCCCTCTCACCGGTTGGTGTTCGGTAATCGCTGATGCTCTCCCCCTGAACCTTAATGGCTTTCTCTAAAATTTTTCGCATTGCATCGTATATTTTCTTAATCTCTTTATCGCTCAATCTCTTAATCTCTTTGCAGGGGTTAACCTTTGCCTCCCACAAAATTTCATCGGAATAGATATTGCCGATTCCGGCTATAACTTCTTGGTTCATTAAAACCTGTTTTATTTTCCCCTTTTTGTTTTTTAGGTATTCTTTGAATTTTTCAAAAGTAAAATCTTTTGCTAAAGGTTCTGGTCCTAAACTTAATATTGCCTTGGATTCTTTTAATTTTTCAGTATCCCACAATTCGACTTTGGCAAATTTTCTCAAATCTGAAAGTCCGAGCATCAAGCCATTGTCCATGGTGAACAGCAGGTGAATATAAGTGTTTACCTTTTCCCCTAAAAATCCTCTGCTTTTTGGTTTCCAATATCCATTATCCATTATCCAATATCCAACCAAAAGGTGGCCGGTCAACTTTTGATGAATCAAAAGAGTTTTATCGCAAGACAATTCCAAAATAATATTTTTGCCCCGTCTCCAAATTTTTTGAATTTTTTTATTCTTGAGCTGCTTCCTGAAATCCTCAAAATTTCCTTTTTTTACTTGTCCAGTGGAACCCTGACGAATTTGGAGCATTTTGGCGAAATCCGTCCAAACATCAATAAAGGCCCGATTTCGAACCTTTTTTCGTAAAAACCTGACGGTTGTTTCCACTTCCGGAAGCTCGGGCATTTTGTAGAAGCCATTTTGCGCCAATAAATTACGCCAATTTTACGCCTGTAGTTTTTGGGCGTCTTTGCGGCGTTATTTTATGACGCATTTTGGCTTCTATTCACCGAGGACCTGTTTCACTTTTTGCAGAACCTCATCTGGAGTAAAGTGGGCTTTTATTAAATAATCTTTCGCTCCCAGCCTCATTCCCCGGTCTATCTCTTCTTTTTGCCCAAGGTTTGACAGAATAACTACCGGAATTTCCGCAATTTCGGGATTTTCCTGCTTTCTTTTTAAGATTTCAAAACCGTCAATCCCCGGTAAAATTATATCCAAAAGCACAAGGTCGGGTTTTACTTCGGAAATTTTTTTTAAACCCTCTTCGCCATCCACGGCATAGTGGGTCTCATATCCCGCAGATTGAAGCTCTTGAAAAATAATGTCTCTTAAAAAGAGGTCGTCCTCAATAATTAAAACTTTTTTAGCCATATTTTTGCAAATCGCTTATCGCAAATCGCTTATCGCAATGATTTGCCATTTGCTATTTGCTATTTGCCATTTGCTATTATTGGTAAAGTAAACCAAAAAGTGCTTCCCTTGTTTTCTTCTGATTCAAAGCCAATTTTACCATTGTGGGCCTCAATAATGCTTTTAGCAAGGTATAATCCCAATCCGGTGCCGCTGACGCCCATTTTCATTGCATTGTCGCCCCTAAAAAACATAGAAAACACTTGGGATCTTTGAAGCTCGGGAATGCCGCTCCCGGTATCTTTTATTTGAACCCTTTCTTCCATTTTATCACGACTGAGCTCAATTGTCACCTTTCCGCCAACCGAATTATATTTAATGGCATTATTAATAAGATTTTTGAGCGCTAAAATTATATCTTCTCGATTTGCCTCAATTTTTGGCAAAGGTTCTTTGGGAACAAACAAGTTGAGCTCTATATTTTTTTCTTTAATTAATTTTTCCTGGGATTGAATTGATTTTCTTACTAAATCCTCCATTGATTCCTGGGTTAATTTTCCCAGAAATCTCCCCCCCTCAATTTTTGTTATATTTAACAAATCATCTATCAGGGCTACCATTTTCTCGCTGCTTAAATAGGTTTTATTCAAAAATTCTTTTTGTTTGTCTCCAAGCTTTCCCATTTTTTCTTTCAGAATCGCATCCAATGACCATTTAATGGCCACGGAGGGAGTAAATAGTTGATGAGCAGACAAAGAGATAAATTCTGATTTCAATTTTTCAACAGTTTTTTCCCGAGTTATATCATGCAGAATAACGATATTGCCAAAAAAATCTTTTTTATAAAGCAGGGGAACGGTGCTTACCTCAAAAATCAAAGATTTCTCGCCCTTGACTGAAGTTTTGTCAAAACAAATCTCTTTTTTAAAAACTTGTTTAATTTCTTTTTCGCCAATTAAATCAATTAAGGAAGTAAAGGGGTCGAGCTTTTTAAGTTCGTTAAGGTTTTTATCAATTACATCCCGGTGGTTTGCCACTTTTAGAATTTTTTCTGCCTGGGGATTTATAATTTTTAAGCAATTTTTTTTATCAAAAACTAAAATTCCGTCAACCAAATTTAAAATAACTCCCATAGTTTTATTACGTTCCTCGTCAGCTTCCCTGAAGGCTTTTTTTAAATATTCTACCATCTGATTAAAGGAGTTGGACAGGACCCCCAATTCGTCCCTGGTCCTGATTGAAACTTTAACGTTTAAGTTTCCCTTAATTACCTCCCGGGTAGCTTCAACTAATTTTTTGAGGGGCCTAACAATTATCCTTGAAAGAACAAAAAAAACGACCGCCACAATAACAAAAATTAGAAGGGCAACAATGAAAACCTGAAGAATAATGTTTTTTTGAAAAAGCTCAAACTGGGTTTGAATTTCTTTAATACCTGAAATGTACTCATCAATAAAACTTTGATAAGTGGAGGCAATAAAATAATTTGAAACAACCAAAGGTAAAATAATCGCAAAACAAACTATTAAAACAATTTTTGAAAAAATAGAAAACCTCAACACATCTAAAAATTTCTAATTTCTAATAAAATGCCAAATGCCAGAATGTCTAATGCCTAATAAGAATTTTGGTCATTTAGTCATTGGTTATTGGGATTTTTATTAGTAATTAGGAAATTGGGCATTAGGAATTCTCACTTAATTCTCCCCAATTCTCCCCTGTTTTGATAACAACCTTCAGGGGAATTTCAATCTTTACAATGTTTTCCATAATTGCCTTAATTTCTTTTGCGGCCTCTTCAATTTTTTCATCCCTCACCTCAAAAAGTAATTCGTCATGGAGCTGTAAAATTAGCTTTTCTGATTTCCGCGAGTATATTTTAATCATAGCCATTTTTATAATATCGGCCGCGCTTCCCTGAATCGGATGATTGATAGCCATTCTTTCGGCTGCCTGACGGAGCCGGAAATCAAGGGAATTAATTTCCGGCAAAAAACGTTTTCGGCCAAAAATGGTTTCTGAAAATCCCCGCTTTTTTGCTGTTTCGATTGAGCTTTTGACATAGTTTGCGATTCCCTCAAATTTTTTAAAATACTCGTCAATGAATTTCTTTGCCTCATCCCTGGAAACACTGGCGGCTTCTGCCAGTCCCACAACGCTCATTCCATACAAAACTCCAAAGTTGATTGTTTTCGCCAAATAGCGCTCTTTCTCCCCCACCTTCCCTTCGGGAATATCAAATATCTGGCTGGCGGTCATTTTGTGGACATCTTCTCCTCTTTTAAAGAACTCTATCATTTTGTTATCCCGGGAAATTGAAGCGGCTATTCTTAACTCCATTTGTGAATAATCCGCCGAGACAAATTTAAAACCCTGCTCCGCTACAAAAGCTTTGCGTATTTTTTTTCCGAATCTTCCCCTGATTGGAATATTTTGCAAATTTGGGTCGGAACAAGAAAATCTGCCGGTAGCCGTTCCCAATTGCAAAAATCTGGGATGAATCCTTCCATCTTTTCCTTCAAGCCGGGGCAGGGCATCTACAAATCCTGATTTTAGTTTGAAAAACTCCCTATATTCTTCCAAAAATTTAACAATTCGATGCTTATTTTTTAACTTTTCCAGCTCTGACCAGGAAGTCGAAATAACGCCGCCGGGCGTTTTTTTTAAACCGGCGCTGGGCAATGCTAAATCCTTGAATAGGACCTCCGAAAGCTGTTGGGGAGAATTGATATTAAACTTCTTTCCGGCTAAATTATAAATTTTATTTTCTAATGTTTGAACTTCGAATTCTAACTCCTTCGAAAGTTTTTTAAGCTGCGGGGTGTCAATCTTGATTCCGTTTTTTTCCATCTCGGCAACTACCGGCGCTAAAGCCTTTTCCATCTCATAAATCTTTTTTGAAAAAACTCCCTCCTTGTATAATTTTTCAATCTCTTCCAAAATGCCTGCTTTTGGATGCGTATCCATATCATTCTTGTCCGCCTGCGTCCAAGTACTTAGAGCCGGCAACTTATTAAGCAGGCTATAAAATTCAAATTTTTTTAGAAGCTCTTTTACTTTTTCGGGTTCATACCTCCAAAATTCCCAATCCTTTATATCAAACTCTATTGGCACATCTTTGTTAATTTTGGCTAAAAATTTACTAAAAAGGGCTTGCTCTTTTGATTGAATTAATTTTTCCCTAATCTTTTGGGAGATATTTTTTGATTTCGGTGATTTTTCTTCAATGGCTTTGTAAAGTTTCTCAAGTGTTTCAAACTTTTTAATCAAATCGGCGGCTGTTTTTTCTCCGATACCGAGAACTCCGGGAATATTATCAGATGGGTCGCCTTTCAGCCCCCGGAAATCAACAAGTTGTTCGGGCGCTATCCCATACCTGCTTTTAACCATCTCCTCATCATAAAAAATAGTGTCTTTGACGCCCTTCTTAAAAGTATAAACTTTGGTGTTTTTACCTATTAGCTGAAGAGCGTCTAAATCTCCTGTTAAAATTATAGTTTCCGTTTGGGGATAAGCTATTTTTCGGGAAGCTGTTTTTGCTATTGTCCCTATAATATCATCGGCCTCAAACCCCTCTTTTTCATAAATCGGAACCTTAAAGGCCTTTAAGAATTCTTTGACTTTGGGAATTTGCTCGTAAAGCTCGTCGGGCGCTCTTGGTCTCTTGGCTTTGTATTCTTTAAAAATTTTGGAGCGAAAAGTTGGAGAGGGCAGGTCAAAAGTTGCCACCACGAAGTCCGGTTTTAGCTCTTTTACAGCTTTAAAAAAAACCAGTAAAAATCCATAAACCGCATTGACTATTTCTCCTTTCCGGGTACTCAGGGGCGGCAAAGCGTGATAAGCCCGGTGAATCAGGGCATTGCTGTCAATAATAATTAAACGTTTTTTTCCGTCTCCCATTTTTTTATTGTAGCACAAATAAAAACTTAAAGCTCAAGGATTAAAAGGCAAAGTTTTTGCCCCCCACCAAATTTTGGTGTGGGGGGCAAGAATCCACAGCTAAATTGTGATTTTTCTGGTATTTTTGTCTATAAACTCAAACTTAGCCCATATAGTATTTTTAGGCATAATTTTCCGGACACGGTCTGCCCACTCAACTGCTACAATATTTTCAGGGTTAGAAATAATTTCTTTAAATCCTAAATCTAAAAGTTCTTGCGGTTTTTGAATCCGGTAACAATCAATGTGATAAAAATTATGGAACCTGAAACCTGAAACCTGAAACCTTTTTAATATAATAAACGTTGGGCTTAAAATTTTTTCTTTAATTCCCAATCCTTTGGCAAAACCCTGCAAAAAAGTGGTTTTTCCGCCTCCCAGGTCTCCTTCCAAAGCCAAAACCAAAGCCCTTTTTTGAGGGTTTCTTTTTTTAAAAAACCTTGCCAATTTTTCAGCCAAATTCCGGGTTTCTCTTGCGCTATAACTTTGAATTTGCTTCTTGTTCCTCATACTAATTTTTTATAGCAAAATCTTATGAGCCTTGCAAAATTCAACAAAATCCTATAGGCTAAAATAATGGCTATATCAAAAGGGGAAGAAGAAAAATTAAAGAAAATTAAAAGAGAGGCGGAAGAAAGAGCCACCCAGCGAGAAGCCAAAAATTTTAAACTTGGTTACCTCAATTTATCTAAAATCCCGATATCCCCCGAGGTTTTAGAACTTTTAGATGAAGAAATCGCCCAGGGGGCTCAAATCGCCTTAATTCAAAAACAGGGAAAAACATTGGCCGTTGCTTTAAGAGACCCTGAAAATCAAGAAGCAAAAAAAATCCTGAAAGATTTGGAATTGAGGGGATTCAGAGTAAATTGTTTCCTTGTTTCAAGTTCCAGTTTTCAAAGAGTGCTGGAGATTTACAAAAAACTTCCTAAAAAATTAAAAGAAATCACCGGCGAGGTAGAAATCCTGAAAGAAAAACTTGCCCAATTTAAAGAGGAAATTAAAAATGCCGATGACCTAAAAACGGTCATTGACAAATCTGCTTTGGAAAATATTACCGAACTTGCCGAAATTCTGCTTGGAGCCGCTCTATCTCTGGAGGCTTCTGATATCCATATTGAACCCGAACAGTCCCGAACAAAAATAAGATACCGCCTTGACGGCGTCTTGCAGGATGTTACCTACCTGTCTCCCCGGGCCTATAATCTTTTACTTTCCCGAATTAAAGTTTTGGCTGAGCTCAAATTAAATGTCAGAGAACGAGCCCAGGATGGACGTTTTTCAATCACTTCCGAGGGGCTGGCAATTGAAATAAGAACTTCGGTTTTGCCGTCGGAATACGGTGAAACAATCGTAATGAGGGTTTTAAATCCTAAATCCCTGATTTCCATTGAAGAATTGGGAATGAGGCAGGACTTGCTTGAATTTATGGAAACGGAAATAAAAAGACCGAATGGGATGATTTTAATTACCGGACCAACCGGCTCGGGGAAAACAACGACTCTTTACGCTTATTTGAAAAAAATTACAACGCCGGAAATTAAAATAATAACGATTGAGGACCCAATAGAATATCACATAGAGGGAATTTCTCAAACTCAGGTAAAACCGGAAAGGGGCTATGATTTTGCCACTGGCCTTAGGGCAATAGTCAGACAGGACCCTGATGTAATCTTAGTTGGTGAAATCCGAGACCAGGAGACAGCCGAAATTGCCTGCCATGCTTCCCTAACCGGCCATTTGGTGTTTTCCACCCTGCATACCAATGACGCTGTTGGCGCCATACCCCGACTCATTGATATGGGAATCCAGCCCTCAATTATTGCTCCGGCAATCAATATCGCTATGGCTCAAAGATTGGTGAGACGCGTTTGTAAAAAATGCGCAAATCCCCTTAATCTTACCGGCGAGCTTAAAACAAAAATAAAAGATGCCCTAAAAAATCTTCCTGAAAATATCCAACCAACTATTCCGGAAAAAATTTTTGAAAGCCGGGGATGTTCCGAGTGCAACCATACGGGCTTTAAGGGAAGAATTGCGGTTTTTGAAATATTTAAAATTGATTCGGAAGTTGAAAAGCTGATTGTCTCTTATTCCTCTTTTAGCGACCTCAGGGAAATGGCTCGCAAAAAAGATTTAATAACAATGCAGGAAGACGCCCTTTTAAGAGTCCTAAAAGGAATGACAACGATTGAAGAAGCGGAAAGGGTGCTGGGAAAGATACTTTAGAACTCGCTAATATGCCCGGGTATGGATGCGAATTTGTACGACTAAAAATTACAAAATGACTAAATTCCTAAATCCTAATTTCTAATTATCGGGATTTAGAAATTAGAAATTTTTTAGGAAAGCCTTGACTCTATTTATAAATTTGTAGGAAAACATTGCGCGAAGCGCATAAAACCCGCCGAAGCTTCAGCTTCGGCGGGCAATGGCGGTCTTAAACCTGTAGGCAATTACCCCCTAACTATGTTAGGAAGAACGAGATATTCCGAGGAGAGACCCAGCCCCCTGCCAATTTCTGATTTCCGTTAATTTTTGCAGAAATTAGGAGGAGGCCGGGTCTTCCAAGGCTAAGAATAACTCCCTAAGGCCTAGGTACAAGCCCAATTGCCTACAGATTTAAAACCGCCGTTTCCAACATCGTATATTAGCACACCCAAATAAATTTGTCAAGTGTTTGTCTAAATTTTTGAGCCGGGATTGCCCAAAAATTTAGCAACAAACACTTGACCCCGCTTAATTTTTGCCAGCCAAAATTTGGTTTTAGCAGGACTGTTCTAAAATTATATTAAAAATCTCGCAACCTGCGTGCTCTGAATAGGAGCATCCCTTGTTGGGCGAAGCGGGTTGCCGCTTAATACAACCGCAAAAATTGAGCGGGGTCAATACTTTATGTATACTCATCCGGAAATCAAAAAAGATGACCAGGAACTTGATACCACTTTAAGACCGCGAAGTTGGAATGAATATATTGGCCAGGAAAAAACAAAAGAAAATCTAAGAATTATTATGGAGGCAGCTAAAAAAAGAGGGGAGCCAACAGAACATCTGCTTGTTTATGGAGGTCCGGGACTTGGAAAAACGAGCTTAGCGCATATTATTGCCAAAGAAATGGGAGCAAAAATTAAAATTACCTCTGGTCCGGCAGTAGAAAAGGGCGGCGATTTGGCGTCTATTCTGACAAACCTTTCCGACGGCGACATTCTTTTTATTGACGAATGCTTGGAAGAAAATTCATTAATTGCTCTTTCGGATGGAACTTTTAAAAAAATAAAGGATATCAAAAACAATGAGAAAGTAGTTGGTGGAAAGGTAAGCAAATTCTTTCAAAAAAAAGTGAAACGGACTATAAAAATTACCACTTCTTTTTTCTCCTTAGAATGTTCTGAAAATCACCCCTGCGTCATTATGAGAGAGGGAAGAATTAAAACATTGCTGGCCAAAGAATTAAAACTTTCTGATTATTTTTTAAGTCCCCTATCCCTTCCTCATACCGCCAAGAATAATTGGACGCCCAAACAAGCAAGTTTTTTGGCTTTGATTTTATGCGATGGACATATTAGTAAAAACCTTTCCACTATTCAGATAGAAACAAAAAAGGACAAGGGTTATTTCAAAAAAGTGTTTGAAGACGGGCTATATAGTTTCGGAGTCACTGTAAAATCCTTAAATGAAGAGGGACGCGCCAGAAAATTAAAAACAACTTACAGCGCATACCGAACCAAAAGAGAAACCCAAATACTTCGGATATATTCAAGAAAGCTGGCCAAAAAACTCATTTCTTTAGGAATTCCTTCTGGAAACAAGCATGATATTGTTGAGGCGCCTAAATTTCTGTTTACTGCCCCCCTAAAGACCATCGCTGCCTTTATTAATACTTGTTTCTGTTGCGAAGGTTGGCCGATTTTTAGTAAAGAAGGGAAAGATACTCGGCTTCTATTAGATATGAATTCGAAAATCTTTGTCCAACAATTACAACTTTTACTAAAAAAATTCGGCATTCACAGCGCCTTTCTAATCAGAAAAAGGGAGAAAGAAATATATAGAATAGGTATCCGAGGAAAAGACTTAATTTTGTTCAATAAAAAAATAGGGCTCGCCCTTGATAGGAAGGCAGAAATTCTCTCTAAGATTTGTAAGGAAGCTCGATTCCTACCGGATTTAATTCCTTTACCTAAATTTATAGCAAATAATAAATTTAATTTTACAAGAATACCTCGTCCGGATTTGGAAAAAATTTTAGCTTTAAATCCAAACTTAAATACCAGATTAAATTATAGATACGAAAAAATCAGAAAAATTGAACAGGTTAAAAAACAGAAGGTTGTTTATGATTTTTCTACAACCGGACATACATTTATTGCCAATGGAATCCTGACACATAATTGTCATAGGCTCAACAGCATCGTTGAGGAAATGTTATATCCGGCAATGGAAGATTTCAAGCTGGATTTAATTTTGGGTAGAGGACCAATGGCAAAAATAATGGAATTAAAGCTTCCCCGCTTCACTTTAATCGGAGCAACTACCAGAATAGGTCTTTTAACTTCGCCTTTAAGGTCGCGGTTTGGAGCGACTTTTAGGCTGGATTTCTACGGAATTGAAGATATTAAAAAAATTATTCAGCGTTCCGGCCAAATCCTGAATATTGAAATTGAGCCAAAAGCCGTTGAGCTTATTGCTCAATCATCCAGATTTACCCCCAGGGTTGCCAACCGCCTTTTAAAAAGAGTCAGGGACTTTGCCGAGGTCAGGGGAAAGGGAATTATCACCGGTGATATTGCCAAAAAAGCTTTGGAGCTTTTGGAAGTAGATAATTTAGGCCTTGAGCCGGCCGACCGGCGAATGCTTGAAGTAATTATTAAGAAATTTAACGGCGGTCCGGTCGGTCTTCAGGCGCTGTCCGCAGCTGCTTCGGAAGAAGAAGATACGATTTTGGATATTTACGAACCCTATCTTATGCAAATTGGATTTGTTGAAAGAACGCCGAAAGGCAGAGTTGCAACCCCCCGCGCCTACAAGCATTTAAAAAACAAATTCAAAGGCAACCAAAAACCTTTGTTTTAAAAATTTTATTTAAAAAAAGCAAAACCACCCAGCGCTGGGTGGTTTTGAAATTCTATTAATTTTGCTATTTCACAAATTCTATTTTCAGTTTGCGATTAAAAACCGAAGAGATTTTTTGAAGCGTGTCGGTGGTAAAGTTTTGCCGTCCCGCTTCCATTCGAGCAATAACACTTTGGGTGGTATTTAATTTACAGGCTAATTCCTTCTGGCTAAGTTTTCGCTGCTTTCGTAATTGCAAAATCCGATAAGCAATTTCAAGACGTTGGCCTTCTTCCTCATAGGCCTCCCTAAATTTTTTATTTTTCAGTTGTTGAGCCAAATAACGTTCAAAAGAAAGGTATACAATTTTTTTATTTTTCTTTTTATTTTTCATATCCAATAGAATTTTTATTTATTTTATAATCCTTAAAGTTGTTTAAAGCTCTCTTAATTTCTTGTTTCGGAGTCTTTGGGGTCTTTTTTAAAAATGCATGCAGGAGAATTATTTTCTTTCCTTCCACCGTCACATAGAAAATGCGATTTCTGTTGCTGGCGAAATCTACTCGCAATTCGCGAATGCCTGCCGCAATATAACGACTATATGGCTCATTAAGCTGTCCATCGTAATTGCGAAGAAGGGTAATATAGGCGGCGATTTTTGCCCTATCTTTTACTGATACTTTTTCAAGATATTCCAAAACCGAAACTCGCTTGGTACGGCTATTCTGATAATAATAAACCTTGTATTCGTTAAAAAGATTCATTAATTAAAGCCGCCTCTACCAATTACTACATAGCATATATGCTATATGCCTGTCAAGAGGCGCGCTGTGGATAACTAAAATCCAACTTTATTTTAACAGATTTTAAGCCAAAATAAACAACAGCCCGGCCCCTCAATAAATTCAGGGTAAACTCTGGGCTTTTTGATTTCAAATTTTATGGGGGTTAACCTCGCAAAACACTTCAAAAAAAACACGCAAGTCATCTTGCGTGTTTTTTTTGAAATCAAGCAAAGGGGTCAAGCAAAGGGGTGTCAGACGCCCTTACACGTTTCAAAGACTAAACCTCCGATGGCATAACGGGACATGTTTTAGTATTGATATTCTGAAACAAGATTGTCGCTGGCATCATAAAGAAAAGCATGGTCGCCTGTATTATTCCAAACAGCATATTTACCCTCTGGACATTGCCAATAAAGTTTATCTTTGGCGCTAGGGCCGCAACCAGAGTAAACAATTACGCTTTTTGCGCCGTCAAGCGTAAAATTCTTAAATTTATATTTATTGCTTGCCGAACTATCTCTAAGAAGCCAACTCGCCATTGAAATTGCTTTGGAGCAGGTATTTTTTATCTCAATCCACTCACCATTTTTATTTTCATTATCATTGCCAGGCGCGTCGGCGTTGATATTAACAATTTTAATGCAGGAACTTTCTGATTTCTGCGAACAGAGACCTGCCCATAACCCGCGACAAGCTGTTCGCGCCTCTTGTTGGGCTTTTAATATTAAATCCTGATACTTTACATTGGGCTGGATTGTTTCGCTAACCGCATAGCCATTTTTAACAATTTCTTTATTGACCAAAACATCGCCTACCCAAAGATGAGCAAGCAATCTGCCGTAGCGGTCTTGGGTTTGAATATCAAATTCAAGATTAACAGTGCGACCAACTACTAATCTCTCATTCTCGCGGGTCGCTTCAGTAAAAAACGGTTGTCCTGATCCAGGAGCATTAATGCCAAGATACCTGACTCGCTCACCACCTTCAATTTCAATAGTGTCCCCGTCTAACACTCGCTTTACCTTAACTGAACGAATTGAATTAATACTTGACGGTTCAACTGATTGGATATCATTGGTTTTATTATTATCGTTGGTCTTTTTCTCTTCGCTTTTATTTACAATGCTATCCTTAGCATTAACATTGCCGCTAATATCTGTTACTTGTTGTCTGTTTTCGCTAATTGACGGGTTATTAATTCCGCTTCTGCCAAGCCAAACCCCAATACCTAAAACAGCCATCAAAACAAAAGAATAAATAAACAATTTAGGAATGCGATTAGTCATAATTTTTTACCATAATTTTTATCCATTTAGCGATTTTTTCTTTCTTTCACCCTGTCATTTTTGAGGCCCGAAAACAACTTAATTTAAACTAATTTGCCAAAACCTGAAAATGATGATAATAATAGCTGTGTTATGAAATTTCTATATTTTATTTTTCTTTTTCACGGCTTGATAAAATTCCCTTTGTCTTCTCTAAAAATTCTTTGGCTTTATCCAATATATCCTTAGCCCCGATTTGAGAAAAATCTCCATAATAATCAGCATTTTCTCTAAGAGTTTTGGCTCTCTCTAAATTTTCCAAAAACTTGAAGTTTAGCCTTCTGGTTTCCACATATAAAGCCCTGAGGGCGACTAAAAGACAGTGATGGCTTTTTTCTCTATAGTTTTCAGCGTAGATTAAAGCTCTAGTAGCGTGGAACATGGAATAATAACATTGAATAGTCGCCCATTTATAATGGGCTTTTTCAAAACTTTCTTTTGCTATTTCTAAATCAGACTTAGCCGACTTTAACTCTTTAGAAACTAAATTCTTGCCTCTGGAAAAGGGTTTTATTTTATTTCGTTTTAGGCAATCTTCAAATTCGGGATTCATCTGTTTTTTGAAAAAGAATCAAGCCCCGATTTATTTCTTCAAAAAAAATGGGTTCCTTCTTTTCCATTTCAGAAAAAGAAACAGGGTTGCGAACAATTAGTTGAATCTTTTCTTCAAGAGAGATTTTTCTTAAAATTTTCTCTATGCTCTCCCTGGAGGCGTTAGTAAGAACAAATAAATCAAGATCGCTATCTGGAGTATTTTCTCCCCTATCCCAACTTCCAAAAAGAATTATCTTTTGGACCTCGTTTTCTAGATTTTTTATCAAGGGCATTAGAAGAATAACGTTTCTAAGGACTTTCCATTGTTTTACCAATGGACTTTTAAAATCTACTTTATAGAAATGCATTCTTCCTTTTTTACTTTTAAAAACAATCCCAGCCTTAACTAAATTTTTCAATACTAAGTTTACTCCAGGCTTGCTAACTCCAGTTCCCTTCTGAATTTCTTTCTCAATAAATTCCCTTCCTGGATTTAAGGCGAGAAAATCAAAAACTTTTTGAGTGCTAGTTTCAATTAAAAATGAAAATAGATGGTTCTTCATAGAAATAGTTTAATTTATTAGACTCAAGTCTATTATATTAGACTGAGAGAGCTTGTCAAGCGCCCTTCATCGCCAATTATAGCAATTTTTTAAATAAAACAAAACTGCCCGGGGACGGGCTTTTCGGTTACAAGCCCCATGAGGCTTTAATGGCGAGTTTCTATTAGAAAATTCTAAATTATGGACAAAGTTTTAATAATCTGCTAAAGTCTTAGTGGAAACAAAAACTTAATTTAAAATAAAAAATTATGGGAATAAGATTTGGACCATTTGACCCACTTCAGCTTCTTTTTGAAGTTATGAATGTCCTTATGAGAAAGGGCTATCTTACGTTTGAAGAGGCGAGAGAAATCGTTAAAAAATCTCTTCCCCCAGAAATGCCCAATGAAGATAAGGAAAAACTTTTGGATTCTTTAATTAAAAAAATAGATTAAATATGCCCCAAAAAGGAACAATAGATTTAGCAAAGGTTAAGGCAAGTTACGAAATTGAAGATATCAGCCTAGTAGATAGCAACAAATTAGGATCGGCGAACGAGTGCCGTTTATATTTTGAAATATTTTTTAGT
>PCWD01000037.1:24861-25101 GCA_002787255.1 Parcubacteria group bacterium CG11_big_fil_rev_8_21_14_0_20_39_14
TTAATAAGGTATATTTTAAAATTTAAAGGCCTTAAAAAAACCAAAAAGCCCGAAGAGGGTATTCCTGTCTTTCTTGAATCATGGCAAACGGCATCAAAGGAAAGGAAGGAAAATATAAGCAAAGATTAGAACAAACTTTGTAGAATAAATAGACATATAGTCTTTTATAAACAAAAACAGCCCAGCGAGGAGGCTGTGAAAAACCCCCTGCGAAATACTTAACAAGAAACAAAAAAAGCG
>PCWD01000037.1:25131-25874 GCA_002787255.1 Parcubacteria group bacterium CG11_big_fil_rev_8_21_14_0_20_39_14
GCAAGGCGAGGGCGTAAATTACAATCAATAAACCGCCTGATGCCATAATGCCAAACCCTCGTTTGTGGGGTAACTGAGTCAAACCAAGAGCAATTCCCAGAAGCCCAAAAGCACCAATCCAGGGCCATAACCCAGAAATCTGTCCTGTAGCTAAAAGTGCTGCAAAAACCATAACAGCTAAAGTAATTACAACAAAAGGAGCGGGTTTCTTAATATCCCGGAGGTTTAGTACGCCTGATGTGGTAACAACAAGTTGAAGGCCGGCAAGAATAGGATTATGGAGATAAAACCAAGCATAGAGCAAGAGAGCTAATGGACCCCAGACAAAGAATTGATTTCTCCACTTGGCAGATACTACAGCTACCGTTATCAATATCATCCCAGCATAAGCTAAAAGATTCCATAAAATACTGGCTATATTAGTAAATCCTAAAAGATTAAAAATCTGTTCCATTGAATATTCGCCTCCTTTTATCTTTGATTAAAAATCTTCTTTACACGCCCAGGGGTATGCTTGCTTAAATTTTTGAGCTGCCTTTCGTAACTTCTCCTCTCTAAGGTCAACCGCTGGTCTATCCCGCCATAAATCATCTCTCATTTTCTTTGACAGAATACCCTCTTCAATTAAAATTCTATCAAATTCTTCTCTCGTCATCTTCTCCGCCTCCATTTTTAGATTCAAGGTGCTATGGCTATCTTACAAAATTTCAAAAGAAAAAGCAACCCGTGTGTGCACTGTGTGG
>PCWD01000039.1:0-3882 GCA_002787255.1 Parcubacteria group bacterium CG11_big_fil_rev_8_21_14_0_20_39_14
GGCCGTTTGCCATTTTGGCCAAGTTTGAGGGCTTACTGCTATTGAAATCAGACTTCAACAAAACTTCAAAAAAATGCGGTTTTAAGCCTTGTCTGACGGGACTTCCGACGCGGTCATTCCTGGGGACCGTCCCTGTTTTTTCTTTCTCCAGATTATCTGCCAAATCATTACTCCGAGCATTACTACCATCAGGAAAGCCCCGGCAACAATTCCGGCATTTAAAGCCTTCTCGGAAAAAGCAACATCATACCAGGTAAAAACAGCAAACTTGAGCATCGCCAAAAAAACCATAGCCAAAATCCAGAGCAAAATACTTAAACCCTGAAAAAACCAGGCTACGATATTTATTAACCTTAACTTGCTTAAAAACTGGAAAGCGGTTGCGAACAGAAAAATTAAACCCACCGGCGAAACAACCCACAAAAACAAAGCAATCAAAAAATAAAAGCCGTTTTCTAACCACTTTGCCCAGGGAACCAAAGAAGGCTCTCCGGTTGCCGTTTTCTCTTCAGGTTTGAACTCCTCCTCTGGAACCACTTCCAGCCCCCCAACCGCATCCCGCAAAACCAAATCATAGGTCATCTCGGAAAACGACATTGAACGTTCCAGCCTTGTTAAAACAAAATCTTTATTTGTTTTGAACCAGGGATTTCCTTTTTCATCATAAGCCAAATTTTCTATTTTTGGGGGCTTGAGTATTTGGGCATATTGTTTGTCAAACCCCGGTATCTTTTTTTCTTTGTCGGCAAAAACATAAAGAAGAATCCCGGTCTTTCTTTCGAGGGGCGGCATAATCGGCATAATCATTCTGGCGCCAAATTTTTCAATTTCCTGCCATTCCTCAAAAATTTTCACCGGCGGCTCAAAATATTTATTCAAAGAAGAAATTTTTAAGGGATAAACAATTTTGTCTGCCTCAAAAGTAAGTTTAATTGGCGTGGCGTGTCCGCTTTGAAGCTTGGCTGTTGCGTCTCCCCAAACCAAATCCGGTCTAACTTTGACCGCCACAAAATACCATTTATTTTCTACATAACTTTCTAAAACATAACTTCCCTCTTTTGGAAATTGATAATTATTTTCCGCCAGCCAATTAGCCAGTGCTTTTGGGTCATCGGATTTAAGAAGTTTTGCTTCAAAAATCCCTACTTCTTTGGTTTCTAAAACCTCCACTTCTTGTTTGAACTCCTCAAGCGGAACCGGACCTCCGTAATCCTTCCACCTTGTTATTCCGGTTAATTCTTCCAGCGAGACAAAAAGCTCGTCCGGCGCCTCGTCTATCTCTGGCCGGGACGGTGTTGGAACAACCCAGCCAAAATCTTTGGCGTCGCCTTGAAAGATAACGGAAATAATTAAAGTTTCTACACCCTCATCATATAATATCACCGCTTTTTGCTGGGTTTGACGCAAATAAAAATCCGGGGGCGGGAAAAATCCCCCGTCTCCCTTAACCGTTAAGGGAAAAATTAAAACCCCCAAAAAACCAATGATGAAAACTGTTTGAAAAAACTTGCGCATAACAGCACGCTAATCAATATGCGAATGTTTGCGAATAGTATGCGAAAATTCCAATTAACTTTTCGCAAATTATTCGTATATATTCGCAAAAATATTCGTGTATTTTTATGGTTGAAATCCCAAAGTTGTTTCTGGTTCTTTGGCCGGCTCAACTCTGCCAAATTGTCCTTCGTATTTAGCCATATTTTCCTGAAGGGCTTTAATCAGTCGTTTAATATGTCCGGGATTCAATATTATTCTTGATACCAGCATGCCCTGGGGCGGAAAAACATTCAAGAAATCAAGACAAAATTCTTCCCGGGTATGACCTATCTGAACAAGGTTTGAATAAACCCCTTTTAGTTCAGCATCGTTGGCCTTAATTTTAATTTCTTTTTGCTCCATTTCTAACTACTTTTTATATTATGAGACTGTTGAACAATTATATTTTTTCGCGTAGTTTAGCGTGTTGTTTCACGTGGTTTAGCGATAAAAATGATTAAATCGCGAAACTACGCTAAACCCCGAAGGAGACGCTTCGCGACCCTACGGGGCAGGCTTTACGCAAAACCACGCTAAATTATTCAACGCTCTCATTTTAACAGGTTAAAAGCCGGTTGTCTAATATCTTTCCTTAATTCCGGCCCCTACAAGCCCAACAATCTCTTCATACATTTCGGCTATTTTTTCTCTTTCCACCAGGGCTTTCAGCTCAATTCCTTTTTCAAAATCCGGGTCAAGATAATTGTTTAGGGAACTTGCTAAAAGTTCCCGAATATTATCCTGGGCATGACCGGCCATTGGACAATCCGGCAGAAACCAATGTTCGGAAAAATTTTTTTTAATTTTGTAAGCAACATCGTCATCAAACCGGCAAAAAAGGTCGCCGACTCCCTGACAAACATTCTCAACATTCAACTTACTGTCAAAAAGATATCTGTTAACAATTTCCACCAATTCTTTCTTGCGCAGGGCGCTAAAAGCTATTCTGCCTTTTCCCAGGGCCTCATCAACAAGATGGAGGTATTCATGACGCAAAATTCTGGCTCGATTTTTTTTGTTGCCCGCATCTTCCAATCGCCATCTTGAAACCAAAATAAGTCTATGCAAAATATCCTTTGAGCCGAAATAAGAACCGGCTCTTGTCATAAATTGCTTGCGTCCTGAAAGAATTAGTTCCAGGGGCGAAATGGCTTTGTCCGGTAAATTTAATAATGAATTCGCGCTGGCTACAACCTCTTCCGCTTCTTTGGTAAATTGTCCAAAAATCTCTCTATCTTGAGCGGAATAATGGCGGTAAAAAATTTGAGCAAAATTTTTAAACTCCTCGGAAGAAAACTTAACTTCTTTATCCAAAGCATTTGTCCGAAAACAAAGGATGCCTGCTAATTTGTCTTCTGGGTTATGTAAACCATAACTAAAAACAGGGGTAGTCCTTGGATAATTATCATTAGGAATGGGTAATTTTGAAAGCCCTTTTAATATTATCCCCCCGGCTAAAACTGATACATCGTCAATGTTCTCATATTTTAATTTTATCGGATACACGCCAGGTCTTTCTTTGCCCAAAAACTCTCTGAGTTTTTTACTCTTTACAAAAATTACAAAATCATCATTCCCCAAGTCTCCAACATCTAAAGCCATTGGTTTTTGGGGCGTTTCTTTAATTAAATCTTTTTCTGACAATAATGAAAGCCCGCCTGAGGGCAAGAGTTCGGTATCCCTGGAAACTTTTGTGGAACCAAGAAGGCTTAAACCCTCCATAATTAGCTTTTGCGTCATTTCCTCGCTTAAGCCGTATCTTTCTTTGAGTAAATTTAATTCTTCCGGAGTTAGCTCCTGAAGTTTCTCGGGTATCTGCTCTCTGGATTCAATTTTCCCTTGCTCAAACAACATAAATTGAGACACTCCCGCCAAAAAGGCGTTGCCCGAAATTATATTATCCAAATGGGAGTCCGACTCCAATAGATTTAGACCGCCGTAAATTAGAGGATTAAAATTATTCCCCCTGAAACTTCCTGAATTTTTTTATTGCTTCCCTTTCCTGTCCGTCCAAAAAAGCTATGTCCCCTATGGTGTCAAAAAGTTTTATTCTGTCCTCCCTGTCCAGTTCGGGAAGCTTTGACAACAAAAAATCCCTGTCCTCTAAAGACAGCTCCACTGAATTAATGAAATCTTCCAAGGCCTGGTTGGTAATTAATGAATTAAGCATACCCAGTATATCAACTTCGGAATAAAGCGCTAGAATTATTCCAGTCATCTTTAATTCCAAGTTGATTGCTATTTTGATTTAACTTTGCCCCGTAGTAGAACTGCGGTTCACTACGGGACTACGCCCTAAGCGATTTTGATATAAAAGCTATATTAGATTTTCAAACAAAAATTTAA
>PCWD01000039.1:3900-23012 GCA_002787255.1 Parcubacteria group bacterium CG11_big_fil_rev_8_21_14_0_20_39_14
TCAAATTTAGATTTCTCTTGTCTTTTTTTGTCGTATTCCCTGATTCTGTCTTCAAAATCTTCCGGCCAATCAACAATCCCCTCCCCATAGCGCTTTAAAAGCTCAACAACATCTTTTGCGTTTTTTTCAATGGTTATCTCCCCTAATTTCTTTTTATCAAATATTCCAGTTCCTTCAGAAAAATCTTCCAATATCTGCGAAATGTTCATCCTAATTCTTTCTTTCATATCTTTGACTTCTTCTTCCCCTGTTTTTTCCCTTTTTCCAACTTTAACTCCTTTTTCTTTTTTTCCCAACTCCCTTTTATATTCTTCAATTTTATCTTTTCTTAACTTCCAAAACCATTTTTTAATAGCCCCCTCGCCGCCTTCAAGAGAGTCTATTTTTTTAACGGCTTCTTCTATTTTTTCTTCTATTTCCTTTTCTCTTTTTTCCTCGTTTTTAATTTCCTTTTCTTTTTTCTCGCTCCACACTCCCTCCAAATCCGTTCTTTTCTTGTTTTTCAGCTCTTCCTTTAAAAATTTAATAACTGGCGTCTCGCCCTTAGGTCTAAACTTTGTTTTAAATTCAATCGGCTTGCCGGTTTTTTCATCCTTAATAACTTCTCCTTTTTCGTCCAAAACCCAGGCTTTTCCCCTCAAAAGTCCTTTATATTTTACCGAATAGCCAAGCTCGCTAAGATAAAAATTTCGAGTAAATCCATGAATTTCTGTGGCCCTGTCCGAAACTTTCTCTCCAACCGGGGTTCTGGCTTTTTCAATTCCCTTCTTTAGCTTTTCTTCTTTCTTTTTAATCAATTCTAAAAGATTGCTTTCTATATATTTCTCTTTTTCCTCAAGTTTTTCTTCTCGGGGACCGAGTTTTTCTTCGGCTTCCTTTCTCAAATCCCGACCGGAAATTTTTTCAGCTATTTCTTTTCTTGCTCCAAACAATCTATCTAATTCCTGATTTTTTACCAAAACCGCTCCCTCGTCTCCTTTTTCCAAAATTGCTGTTATTTCCTTTTGAAGATTTTCTGCTTTCCTGTCCAAAAAATGCAAAATTAAAAACTGACTTTCAATCCGAATCTTATCTTTACCCATCTCGTCTGTTAAGGAGGTTAAACTTTCGAGCTCCTCAAAATATCTTTTGTAATCTTTATGTTTTGCTTCGCCGCTCAATCCCTTTTCCGCCAAATCCTCCAAAGCTCCCTTCTCTTTTGCCAAACTTATTTTCCTCTGCTCCGACATTTCCTCTATTGGGATTCCGGCAAATTTTTCTACATTTTCCGGGTCATTGAACCAAACATTTAAAATATATTCTTTTTGTTTCCCAACATTTTCCCTGTAAAGCTCCTCTTTTGCTATGTCTCTGGTACCCTGACTTATTTCAAATTCTTTTTTATATTCCGGCTCTTCTTTTTCTTCAAGAAATTCCTCGGCTTTCTCCATTCCCTTCCTAACAAATTCTTTCTCTTTCTCTTTTTCCTTTTCTGTTTTTTCAATTTTTAATTTTTCTTGTTTCTCCATAGTGTGATAGGTTAAAAATAAATTTGAATTCGACCTTTTCCCCACCTTTCAGAATTCCCGTCTTGAAAGGTGAAGGATTTTTAATTTGAACTTTCTGCCAAGGCTTTCTTCAAAATAACGAGCTTTGGTTGAATTAAACTTTTACAATCGTATTTTGGTTTGTAGTTTTGGCTAACCTTCTTTCTAAATTCGTCTTCTTCAATTATATCTTCCAGTTCCTCAATTATTTGCTTCAAAATATCATCTCTATATTTATTATTTTCTTTTTGCTCTCGCTCCTTAAAATAATCAAACCATCTTCTCTTTCGGCCGTCTCCTGTCCAATCAAACTGAGCATCGCATATAACGTTATGGTCAAAATTAAGAACAACCTTTGGCGCATATTCCTCGGGGTTTTGAGGATAATACTGACAATCTTTAGAGATTCTTTCCATTTTCCAAAACGGATTAAAGCGCCTGCATTCTTTCTTTTCTTCTAATTTTTCCCGGCCTCTTTTATTAAGTTCTAAAGAGGCTGCCTGAACAGCCAAATGAGAGCCGTCTTTTTTAAATCTAACAATTATATCAATCTTTGGCGGCCCTTCGTCAACCTCCCTTGAAGTTTTTATTGCCAAATCAAAAATATCTCCCATTGTTTCCGTAAAAAACGGAATGTAAATTTCTTTCTCTGCATCCTGGCCCCATTCTGCCTTCTCATCTTTTGACTTTTCTTTTGTGGTTGTAATTTGCTCAAACGGCATAATTAAAACGGGCTTGTATCGGAATTATTGAAATTTTCCGATACAAAAATTTTATTTATTTTGAGGCGAGAATCTTTCAAGGGACTCTCTAAAACGCAAAGGGCGTTCTTTTACTTTTACTCTTGGGGATCGATTCTTAAGGGATAGATTCTTAAATTCTGAATTAATAAATTCAATTTGTTCATTAAAAGAATTGATAAAATCATCAAAAATTATTTTTTCATAATCAGATTGTTCTCCTAATTCTTCTTTAAAATTCCTTACCCCTTCTTCCGTCAGCCAGGGCGATAAGCTAAGATAAAAAACTGGAATATTTTTTATCCTCCCCAATTTCAATTTCATTTTGCCATTTTCCTTTTCCATTTTTAAACCATATCTTAATGTTCCGCCATTCCTGTTCATGTTCCGCCGCAAAACTTTATCTCTTTTTTCTTCAAATCTCGAACTGAAAACATCCGCTACTTCATCAAGAGCGCACACCAAATTGCCTGTCTTCTTTTCTAAAATTATATTATCTACATTATTTTTTATGTCATCATACTGGGAACTTCTTGCCACAATGAAATCCGGGCTTAAATTTTTCTGAAAAATCGCGGTTTTTAGCATTTCCATTTTCTCTCCAATTCCCCTTTTTTTCTTTTTCTTAAACTCTTCTTCGGACAAATCTCCAAACCAGATCTTTTCAAGTCTGACCAACTCCTGCTTGTG
The DNA here is from genome assembly GCA_002787255.1 of Parcubacteria group bacterium CG11_big_fil_rev_8_21_14_0_20_39_14. Taxonomy (GTDB): domain Bacteria; phylum Patescibacteriota; class Minisyncoccia; order Minisyncoccales. Next base: position 6,857 of record PCWD01000039.1, read on the forward strand.
CTTTTCTACAATTCCTTTTGAGTATGTCTCTTCAAAAGCATCTATGTTAATGCGGCATTCATTATCCACCGGCACCCCTTCTTCCCTTAATTGTTGGGACATTAATTCCAAAAACCTCCCTAACTTTTCCGTTCCTTTTTCTATTTCAATGTCTAACTTTTCCATTTCCTTATCCCCTTCTTCAATTTTTTGCGGCTGTTCAAATGACATAATCGCAGACTATACCCCTTTTTCCACGGCCGTGGAAAAAAGGGTATAGTTGTTTAATTGTTACATCAAAATTTACATCAAAATTATGGAAGTCCGGGAGCCATGCTTTCCACTTAGAGCCGTCCTTTCCACCTAATTTTTTCCTTCCCTATTTTTTCTCGCATTTCTTTCCTCAACAACTCTTACCAAATTCCAACTTGTTGTCCAGTCATATTTTTCAACAAAGGTTAACAACGGCTGAAGAAACGTTTTTTTCTTTTCATCTTTTGTGTATCCTATTTGTCCTCGAAGCTCCTGAGCGCTTCTCTCTCGAGAAAGATTGAAAAAGTTGTGGAAACCATTAATCCATTCTTTGGGAAATTGGGATATGGATTTTACGAGCTCAAAATCTTCAGGGGAAATCTCTCTATTTTTAAAAAATTTTTCTATTTCTGACTCTTCGCCTCCACGGCCTTTTTCAAATTTTGTCTGCTCCCCACCAAGTTCACTCTAATGGAAGGGTTCAAATTCTTCCGGGTTTAGCATAAAAAATAAATTTAAATATCAAAAGTCAAAAATTATAATTAAAAAAGCAAGCCGCCGTCGGAAATTATCCTTCGGCCATTTTTCTTCTTTTCAAAATCTTCTTCGTTCTCAAACATCTCAACTGTTAAACCGTTTCTGGGGATAACGAAATCATAGTGAACTCCCGCCTCAATAAATCCTTCTGCTCCTTCTTCACCATGCTTGGTGTCGCCAAAAGCAATATGGATTGTCCCCAATCTTTTCTCTGCTTCCACAGTTGAAACACCTGGAAAATTATATGGCTGTTCGGGGTCAGCTACCCGGCTTCGGGCCTTACTGTTTGCTCCAAAACCGAGTTCGGCGCACTGATAAACATTTAGTGGGTCTTTTTGCTCTTTATATTCTTTTAGAGCCGCCTCATCTAATTTTTTCCGCAATTTTTCAGCTGACTTTCCTCCCTGAATGGAAGTTATTCTTCCATTTTTAATTTTAATCCAGACCAGTTCATCAACTCCCTGTTCTTTGACAATCTCCGAGTCAACGGCCGGCAGAACCAAAATTCCATTCACATTTCTTTCATCGGGCGTGGTAAAAATCTCTCCGCCCGGAAAATTATCCCATTGTCCCGGTTTTTCAATAACTTGTGCCTTTTTCTGTAATGGAAACTAAGCGGAAAATTATCCCATTGTCCCGGTTTTTCAATAACCCCTGTATCTTTATACCATCTTCTTTCTTTAAAAGGACGCAAACCGAGCTCAAGATTTGTTCCATAAACCGAAGTGATTTTAAAACCCGCCGCTTCTTTTAAAATTGCTTCCAATTTATTTAATCTATATTCCAAATCTTCCACTCTTTCTGTCATTGGACCTCCGTTTTTGAAAGCTTCCGGCTCCAAATCAAGGCAAGAGAGAAGTCGATTGCCAAATTTTTCAATGTCTTCATAAATATCTCTGGTGGCTTTACAAGACTTTATTGATAAATCAATCACCGCCTGAACCGATTTAAGCAAATCTTCAATTTCTCGCTTTTTTGTTTTGCTGTCTAAAGCAACCTCTTTATATAAAGAACCAATATTCTCAATGGCTCTTTCAAAAATAGCAAGAGTTTCCTTATTTGTTTCTTTGTCTTTCAAAAGTAAAATTTTCTCTTCCGGCTTTAATTTTAAAAAACTCTCCAAAGCGGTTTGGGCATTATAAACATACTCCGGCAATGGTAAAATTTCCCGCTCTTTCTCTATCTTTTCTTCTTTATCTATTTTTTGAATAAATGGTTGTTCAAAATTCATAAATTTTTATATGAGGTGTCGGATACCGCACATATATATTTTAAATTAATTTTTTGACCCTGACATTAAATTATACCATAGATTTATACTTTTGTAAAGCTCAAGCTCAGGCTCTCCAAGCTCAGGCTCTCCTTTCGCTTGGACTAAGCGAAATCTTCACTTTTTCCATCTTTTGACTATCTCTTCTTCAACTTGTTCTCTTTCGCGGCCGTATTTCAAGCGGGAAAGCTCGCGGCAAATTTTAACAATATCCTCGCTTCCTTTTGTCGGGGGAAATGTCTGAATATTAAATGGCTTTGTGGTCTGTCCTCTGACAAGCAATTTTAAATAAACATTGAAGTTATCAATATTCACCAAATCGGTCTCGGAAAAAACCGGGTCAAACTGGATAACCAGATATTTGGCGTCATCGGCGCCGACCCGAAAAACCGCGAGTGACCCGACATTGCCGAAAACCGCGTCCCTTATTTTTTCCTGAAGCTGGCCGATAAACTGATGAGCGATTGTCAGGCAAAGTCGGTATTTTCTTGCCTCGGATAAAATTGTGTAGATGCTTTCGGTTGTAAAATTATGGAACTCGTCAATATAAAGATAAAAGTCCCTTCTTTGCTCTTGCGGCATATCAACACGCGAGAAAGAGGCCATCACGATTTTTCCGACAATAATCAAACCCAGAAGCGAAGAGTTAATATCGCCCAGCCGACCTTTTGACAAATTCACCAAAAGAATTTTCCCGGAATCTATAATTTCCCGAAAATTAATCGTTGTCCTTGCCTGACCAATCATCGGCCGCATATAATCGTTGGCAATAAAGGTATTGAATTTGGAAGTAATATAGGGGGTCAAATTTTGAAGCGCAGCCTCGCCTCCGGCTTTTTCGGCTTCTTTTTCCCAAAAATCTTTAACCACAATATTTTTGCACTTTGAGAGAAGCCGACCTCGAAACTCTGAGTCGGCCATAACTTTAGGCACCTCCATCAAAGTTGCTTGCTCTTCCGGGTCATCCATCAATAAAAGCAAAGCATTTCGGGTATATTGTTCAAAAATCGGGCCGCCGGTTAGATGCAAATCATAAAGCTTGTCAAAAATGTTTATCAATTCATTGATAATAAAAGTTTTCTGTTCCGGATGTTTAGAATCGTATTCAAGCATATTAAATCCCAGGGGCCTTTCCAAATCCGACGGGTCGCAAACTATCACATCGTTAACCCTCTCTTTTGGAACAAGACCCATAATCGCCTCAATCAAATCGCCGTGCGGATCAATTATTCCCACTCCTTTTCCGTCTTCAATATCCTGACGAATCATTTCCTGCAAGAAGACGCTTTTTCCCGTGCCGGTCTGACCGACAATATAAAGATGGCGGCGCCTGTCATCATCCAAAATTTTAACCAGGGCCTCTTCGCCCCGGTAAATATTTTTCCCCAAGCATAACCCTTCTTTTGGCAAGTTTGCCGGAGGAGACGCCTGCTTGGCTTTTAAAAATTTAACTTTGGGAGTTCCCAGAGGAATGGCTGGAAAATGATAAATGCCTGCCAACTCCTCGGTATTTAAAATCATTTTCTGCCCCGAATCAAAAATTCTGAAAGAGAAATTGTAAATTAATTTTCGCAGTCCCCGACCGGAAATTCTTTTTACCTTAAACTCATTTAAATTGGGGGCAATAAACTGGGAAAAAGTGTTTTCTAAATGAGCTTGAATTTCTTCGGCCCGAGCCTGTGTCGGCGCCGAAGATAAAATCCTGATATTTGTTTCAAAACCGATTTTATAGGCCTTGCCCTCAATCGCCTTAATCGCCTCCTGCATCATCGGAGTTATCGGTTTGGGTCCGGGGGGCAGTTCGCCTGGTTTTTGTTTTGGTTTTGCGGACAAGAAGGCGGAAATTTTGCCCCAAGCCGAAACCCGGGAGCGAGCCGTTTCAAAAACCTCACCCTTTTGCATTTCTTTTGCAATTTCTAAACTCTTTTTTGCCCAATCCCGAGAAATTGGTTTTATTAAAATCTGCAGCGCCGCGCCTTCGCCAATTTCCGCCAGCTTGCTTAAAGCATTGCTGACTTCATTCAAGGGGTCCACCTCCAGACCAAAATATGTCTTTATCGGCAAAACGCTCGTTTTCGCCAGAACCAAAACACTTCCGACAGCCGTTCCTTCGGCATTAAAAATATTATAATCTTCAACCGGTTCAATCTGGGCTTTCGGATAAAACCCAAGAACGGTTTTTTCCAGAACGCCGGCAAACTTCCGGGGACAAGCAATATAAAAATTTATTTCCTCGCCGACCGAGGGTATGGCAATTTCAAAAACAATGGTCGGCCTCTCTCCCGTCAGAGCTTTAAAAAAACTTTTCTCTTTCAGATTAGAAAGGCTGGCAAAAAACTGCTCCATTACCGAAATGATTTCTTTTTCGCTCTTTTGAAACTCTCCTTCTTTTTTCTTTTCCTGGGGCAGGGTAACCAAAAACAATCTCATTGAAAGAGCGCGCGAAACTTTCTCAAATGGATTTTGGATATTAAACTTCATGGTAGCACACGAATAAATATGCAAATATTAGACCGTTGAATAATTATATTTTGTGTTGTTTCGTGCCCGCCCCGTTAGATAATTCCATATCTTGTGGGGTGAAATTTCGTGTTTATTTCGTGTAAAAATGAGCTCATCACACGAATCCACACGAATAAGAACACGAATTTACACGAATTAATCAACGCTCTTAAATATTTACAAAAATATTCGTGTACAGTTTTAGGTTTCTTTTATCTTCCCCCTTTCCACCAATTCTTTATAGAGTTTATCAATTAAAGTATCGTGGAATTCATCCAGAATATAAGCGTTGTTTAGGGCTTTGGCGATTTTAACTGCCGAAGCCAAACCTCTCCAGAGGGCAATTTCGTTTAAGATTTCCAGCTGCCTTTCTTTTGACAGCATTTTTATTTTTTTTACCGAGAGTTTTTCCTCCTCGGTTAATTCTTCTTCCCTTGGAATAACGGGGGCAGATGGAGCCGGGGGCGCTTTTCCGATTTCCTCAACCGCGCCTTCCAGTCTTTTAACTTTTTCCATCTCTTCCCGCTTTTGGGCAAGTTTTTTTTCCAATTCCAAAATTTCTTCCTCAATCGGAAGCTTTTTTTCGCCTCTTTCAATGGACTTTGGACGAGGCATTTCCGCAGCCCCGGCCAATTCATTCGCGCCCTCTTCAACTGGCTCGTGATAAAAATCAGGCATATTCTACTTATATTATACCATATTTTTTTAGTGTTTGCCCAGAAACCAAATCAATTTAAAGAGCCGGGAATTTATTTCCCGGCTCCTTCTTTTTTGAGCTTATCTGCTCTTTCTTTTTAAAGACGAACAATTTGCCAAATCTTTGATGCCGTCTTTTAATATCCGCTTCTTCTCTGCCTCAAGTTTTCTTTGTCTATTTTCTTTTCTGATTTTGTAATCTATATCCTGGTCTTCCACGACTTCTGCTCCTTAAAAATCAAATATAAGCCGTCCTCTTGCTACTGGAACAGGAAACGATTATTTCTTCTCCGTTCTTTCTGTTCTTCCTCGCACTTCAAGCAAAGGGGACCGGGATTGTATCGGTTAAGAATAGTAATACAACCGGGATTGGCGCATCTTCGACCGGGAGGATAATAATGTTTTTGGGCCTCTTCCAAATCCTCTTCGGTAACATTCTGATAAATCACTCTCATTAAGCTACTGTTCATTTTTCACCTCCGTTAGATTTTTTTTCTGAATTCGCCGAATGGCGAATGAACAATTAGAAAATTCCCGCCCATTCCTGCGAGCTTCAAAAGCGAGCAGTTGAATGGGCGTGGATCCCATACTGTCATGGCTCCACAACAGAATTTAGGTAGAGAATAGGCGGGATCCTCGCAACTGTTGCTGCTCATTTTCATTCGCAGACAGTTGCGGGACTTACGCCCCCCACTTATTCTTTATCAAGGCTCGGAATTTTCAACTACCAAAGCCGCAGGCGATTCAGCGGACAATCGGTTAGAATAACAATGAACCATTGCGGAATAAGTGGGGGGTGCCGTTATTTATTTAATCAAGTTACTATTATATTTTACGCCAGTTTGATATTTTGTTAAACTTTGGTGTTGTCTTTCTGTCTGTTTTTATCTTCTCACCCCCCATTGACAAATTTTTAAAAGTGTGCTATAATTACTATGAAGGCGTGGGGACCCCTGGGCTACAGATTCCCAGGTTACTTAAAAACTTTAAAAGGAGGTGGCAAAATGCCAAAAAAGTTTTGTAGAGTTGACCAATACCTAAGGATTGCAATTGGATTGGAGTTCAACGAGTTGCCGAATGTTACCCCTGATACTCCGGGAGTGGCAGAAATTCGTCCCTACGCTGGAAGGAATTCCCAAAAAGTATATCTCGATCTGGAACACATGGGAATATATCCAGAGAAATTTGAGATACCCGTTCCCGAAATCCTATGGGGGGCGCCCTGGGGGGAAATTCTCCTTAACAACAATCGGGCAGGAGCGCAAGCGCTCTTTGGACGAGAGGAAGAGGAAATGCCATTTTGGCCCACAGAAGAGAATCGCTATGTGATTCTGCGGCTGTATCCTCACAGGGATAATCCCTTTGGTCCGGTTTTTGTCCGGATAGATAAAGGGCCCGATACTCATTTCTTCGTATTGCGGGCTCGATGGGAGGATGGCGTTATCACCGTTGAGATAGACCGTAATCCTCCTCACATCCCATACTGCCTTATCTAGGGGATTCACTATGGGTAGCTATAGGCCCCCAACTCAACCACCTATTCAGCAAGAATAGGTGGTCTTCATTTTTTGCTTCACTTATGGCTTCGTGTATGTTGTTTGTCTATTGTTTTTATTGCCTGCCGTTTGTATTCGGTTTCTTTTACTCTTTTTAAAACCTTTTCCATTAGATTTTTATTTAAATGATAAATCCTGGCTAATTTTTCTTTTGGAATTTTTTTGATAATTGAAAAATAAAGTATCGGGTCGGCATCTTGATAAGAAAATCCCAGCTCCCCCTCATCTGTCTGGCCGGGCCAAAGGCCGGCTGTGGATTTTTTGCTAATGATTTCCTTTGGGACGCCCAAAAATTTTGCCAGTTCAAAAATCTGGGTTTTAAAAAGTCTGGCAAGCGGATTTATATCCCAGGCGCCATCTCCATGCAAAGTAAAATATCCCAAAAGATATTCGCTCAAATTTCCTGTGCCGACAACCAAGCCGCCAAGTTGATTTGACAGGGCATAAAGGATTATCATTCTTTGACGGGCAATGATATTTCCTCTGGCAATTTTATCCAACTTTATCTTTCTTCCTATGCTTTTTATTTGAAAATTCACTAAAGGAGATATATCTATTTTAATAATCTTTTTCTTATCAATTTTTAAAAATTTAAGCAGTTTTTTGGCATCGCTTAAATCACGGGAAAAATGTTTGCCATAAGGAAGCAAGACCGGATATAAATCCAGCCCTGCTTTTTTACAAAAAATAGCCGTAACAGCTGAATCCAGGCCTCCGGAGATACCCAGAATTGCCCTGGTTTTCTTTCTTTTTTTAAATTCTCTTTTTAGAAACCGAACGATTCTTTCAATCGTTTTTTGGGTTGGGACTTCTAATGGGGGTAAGGGTTGCAAAATTCTCATTTTTATAGTATAATATAATATAATTTCTTTGACAACTGAAGGGAGTAAATTGTGAACAAACCGGAAAGAGACAGCAAGGGCTTTAAAATTTATGTTGAGTCAATGGCAAAAAGTTCTGAAGACAAGGCGGAAAGGATTCTTTCTCTGCTGCGGACGGCTTTAGAAAATAATCCCGGGGATATTCTGGACTTGGGCGCCGGCGGAGGCGAGCTAACCCGAGCCTTTCTCTTGATGGCTGAAGAATTTAATCTTAAAGTTTTTGCCCTGGATAAGGACCGGCGAATGATAAAAATATTAAAAGAGAAATTCGAGGGTCAGTCAAAAATAAAAATCGTCAAAGCCGATGTCAAAAATTTCAAACTTGGAAAAAAATTCTCCGCTGTTGTTTGCTCCTCAATTTTGCATGAAATCTTTTCTGAAAGAAAAAATGTTGAAGATGTAAAATTGATTCTAAAAAACATCTATGAGCACCTTTTGCCCAAAGGAGTCCTGATAATTAGGGACGGGCTAAAACCAGCTCCAACAGATGATATAGTTTTTCTCCAACCACTCAAACCAGAATTATTTGGAAGATTTCAAAAAATTCTCAACCACACCAAAACTTCGTGGTTAAAAATATACGCTTATCATAATCCCAAAAAAACAAAATTGCTTATGGCTTTGTCTAGAGAAAACGTTTACGAACTTATCGTAAAGTATCAGTATTTAGAGATTAACTGGCCGGTGGAAATGAAAGAAAAATTTGGTTTCTGGACTAAAGAAGAAGCAAGAGTAATGCTTGAAGAAATCGGATTTAATGTCATTCATCTGAAATCCTATCTTCTTCCTTATTTTGCCAAAATGTTTTCTTGCGACTTCAGGCTTTTTGAATGGCAAGACGGCCCCGCCTGCCTGGCCGAAGCCACTTCGGGGAGGCGAAGGCCCGGCGCCATTGAAATTCCCTATCCTGATACTCATCTGGTAATCGTTGCCAAAAGGGGGCTGTGAAAAAGGATTGAACCTTGAAAAATTCAATTTGGAGGAATGAAAAATGGAAAGAAGAATCAACGAAGTTCGAAAAAGATTTAAGGATTTTGGAATTGCGGCTTTTTTGGTAAGCGACATTGTCCACATCAGGTATCTAACCGGTCTAAAGCTGACTGAAAAAGGAGATGCTAAACTTTTAATAACCAAAGATAATCATTATTTAATCACCGATGCCCGATATGAAGAACAAGCTCTAAAGGAAAATGCTGAAGCAATTATCGGGGGTTCAAAAGAACAATATAAAAAACTTGCCGAGCTAATAAAAAATCTGGGTGGAAAAACGGGTTTTGAAGCGGAAGATTTAACATTTGCCGAACTCCGGAGACTCAAAAAAGAACTTTCCAATTCAGTGGTGCCGGACATTCTTTACAGAGAATTTCTCTCCCCTGTTGAGAATTTGATTGAAAATATTTCCAGCATAAAAACTCGGGAAGAAATCAAAAAAATAAGAAGGGTGGTTGAAATAACCGACCATATTTTTCAGGAACACATTTTGGATTTACTCAAACCGGGAATAAGGGAAACTGAACTGGCGGCTGAAATTTCTTACCTCGGCAAAAAACACGGAGCTGAAGATGACGCCTTTGGACTGGTTGTTCTTTTTGGGCCAAATTCTTCACTACCCCACGGCGATCCGGCCAGGATTAGAAAACTTAGGAAAGGCGACATTATCCAACTTGACTTTGGTTATTTTTATCAGGGATACTGCTCTGACTTTTCCCGGGTTCTTGTTCTGGGGAAACCAACAGAAGAACAAAAGAAAATCCACAAGATTGTGTTTGAAGCCCAAAAAAGAGCGATTGAGACAGTTAAACCGGGAATGAAGTGGGAAGAATTAGACAAAATCGCTCGAGATTTTATTGAAGAAAATGGCTATAAATTCGTCCACGGTTTGGGTCATGGTATTGGAATTAAAATTCATACTATTCCCCGCCTGGGAGATGAAAGCAAGGATGTTCTAAAACTCAATCAGGTTTTCACTATTGAACCGGGCATTTATATCCCTGGCTGGGGCGGAATGAGAATTGAAGATGATGTTTTAGCAACCAAAGATGGTTGTGAGGTCCTGACAAAATCTCCAAGGAATTTGGTAATCATTTAAAAAAATCGCGGCTTGCCGCGATTTTACTTTTTTAAAATTCAAAACTCCTAACGAAGCTTGCCTTAACGATACGGGGTGATATAATACCTTAATAATTTTATTTTCAATAAATTCTATAAATTCAAATTATTGTATGAAATTCACTCATTTACATGTCCATTCCCATTATTCTTTATTAGATGGTCTGCCAAAAATTGACGCTATTCTAAAATATGTGAAAAAAGGGAATATGGATTCGGTTGCTTTAACTGACCACGGCGTAATGTATGGAGCAATTGAATTTTATAAAAAGGCAAAGGTGGCCGGAATTAAGCCAATTATCGGAGAGGAATTCTATATTGCATTTGAAAAAATGACTGACAGACGCCCCCATCTTGACGATAAAAGATACCATCTGGTTCTTTTGGCTAAAAATTTAGAAGGTTATAAAAATCTAATAAAGTTGACAACCAGAGCCCATCTTGAGGGCTTTTATTATAAACCGAGAATTGACAATGAACTGCTTTCAAAATACTGTTCGGGTCTCATTGCTTTATCCGGATGCCTGCAAGGAAGAATTCCAAGATTAATTCTGGCAAAAAATTTTGAGGAAGCCGAGAGGTTAGCTAAATTTTATCAGGAGCTTTTTGGCAAAGATGAGTTCTATTTGGAAATTCAATTTCATCCAAATTTACCCGAACAAAAAAAGGTTAATGAAGGATTGCTTGAGCTTTCCGAAAAATTAAATATCCCGATTGTTGCCACCAATGACTGCCATTATCTAAATTATGAGGATGCCGAGGCTCAGGATGTTTTAATGGCTATAAACACAGATACCCAAAAAGACGACCCGGAAAGACTAACAATGAAAAATGATGATTTTTCAATGCACCCGCCGGAAAAAATGCTTGAATTTTTCAGGGATAGTCCCGAAGCAATTGAAAACACTCAAAAAATAAAGGAAATGTGTAATTTAGAAATTCCTCTCGGGGAAATTCATCTGCCCTTTTTCAAAGTGCCCCAGGGTTATGATATAAATACCTACCTCGAAAAACTCTGCGCCGAGGGATTGAAAAAAAGAAATATGGAACAAACCGAGGAGATAACGGAACGTCTGAATTATGAGTTGAGTGTCATTAAACAAACCGGTTTTGCTTCCTATTTTTTAATAGTTCAAGACTTTGTCAACTGGGCAAAGGCAAAAGAAAACAACATTGTTGTGGGTCCGGGCCGGGGGAGCGCGGCCGGCTCCTTGGTTTCTTATCTTTTAAATATCACCAATATTAATCCCCTGAAATACGGTTTGCTTTTTGAAAGATTTTTAAACCCGGAAAGAGCCGGCGGTCTGCCTGATATTGATTTGGATTTTGCCGATACCAGAAGAGATGAGGTTGTAAATTATGTGTCGCAAAAATACGGACAGGATAAAGTTTCTCGAATTATTACTTTCGGAACAATGGCCGCCAGACAGGTAATTAGAGATGTCGGACGAGCCCTAAATTATACTTACAGCTATTGCGACCAAATTGCCAAGACGATTCCAATGTTTTACTCTCTTAATGAAGCTCTTGAAAAAGTTGATGAGTTCAAACAAGCCTACCAAACTGACAAAAATGCCCAAAGACTTATTGACCTGTCAAAAAAATTAGAAGGAGTGGCCAGGCACGCCTCAACCCATGCCTGCGGAGTGGTGATTACCAAAAATCCCCTGGAGGAATATTTGCCGTTGCAAAGAGCTTCCAGAGACGACCAAACTATTATTACCCAGTATGAGATGCACTCAATTGAAGATTTGGGTCTTTTAAAAATGGATTTTTTGGGTTTAAGAAACCTGACCATAATAGAAAATGCCCTGAATTTAATAAACAAAACCAATAACATTAATCTTAGTATTGATAATTTTCCGCTGAATGACCAAAAAACCCTGAAGATTTTTCAAAAAGCCCAGACTACCGGTCTTTTTCAATACGAAAGCTCGGGCATGAAAAGATATCTAAGGGAGCTAAAGCCAACCGAATTTAATGATTTAATCACTATGGTTGCTCTTTACCGGCCCGGGCCCATGGAGCTTATTCCCGATTTTATTGCCAGAAAATATGGAAAAAAGAAAATTGAATACTTGCATCCGAAACTTGAACCAATCCTGAAAGAAACTTACGGAATAGCTGTTTTTCAGGAACAAATTTTAAAAATTGCCAGAGAAATCGCCGGCTTTACTTTGGGCGAAGCTGATATTTTAAGAAAAGCCATTGGGAAAAAAATTAAAGCTTTGTTGGATGAACAACATGAAAAATTCATTCAGGGAGCGATTAAAAACGGGGTCCATAAAGCAACGGCTGAGAGAATATTCCAATTTATTGAACCTTTTGCCGGGTACGCCTTCAATTTGAGTCATGCTTCCTGTTATGCTCTTATCGGGTATCAAACCGGTTTCTTAAAAGCTCACTGGCCAGTAGAATTTATGGCCGCCTTGATGTCAGCCGAGGGAAAAGACATTGAACGAATAGCTGTTTTGGTGGATGAATGTAAAAGAATGGAAATTGAAGTTTTGCCCCCGGATATTAACGAAAGCGATGAAAGCTTCACCCCGGTTGGAAAAAATAGTATTCGTTTCGGCTTAGCCTCAATTAAAAATGTCGGTCATAATGTTGTTAGGGCAATTATAAAGGAGCGGGAAGAAAACAGATTGTTTGGCTCAATAACCGATATCCTAAAAAGGGTTGATTCCCATGATTTAAACAAAAAATCTTTGGAAAGCTTAATAAAAGCCGGAGCCCTTGATAAGTTGGAGGAAAGAACCAAACTTCTGGCTAATCTTGATAAAATTCTTAACTACTCTAAAGAAATCAAAAACAATCGGCAAAACAGGCAGCGCAGCCTTTTTCAGGGAAGTTCTATTGAGCCTCTCTTTACCCTGAAAATAGAAGAGTCCTCTTTTAAAATAACAAAGGAAGAAAAATTAACCTGGGAAAGAGAGCTTTTGGGACTTTATGTGTCTGACCATCCTCTTCGGGACTATGAAAAAGTTCTTGAGAAAATCGTCCTCAAAATTAGAGAAATTGACGAAAGTTTTTCCGGAAAAAGAATAAGAATTGCCGGTGTTATAACAAAAATCCAAAAAATCATAACCAAATCGGGAAAGCCAATGCTTTTTGCCGAATTGGAAGATTTAACCGACAGAATAGAAACTCTTATTTTCCCAAGAATTTTGGAAGAAAACCCAACTTTATTTCAAATAAATAAAATTGTCTTTTGTGAAGGCACAGTCTCGGATAAAGATGGGGTTCCAAAATTGCTTTGCGAAAGAATTGAAGAGCTCATCAATCATGAAACATAAATCATGAAACATAATAATCTAAAGATGGAAACAATTCGCCATTCATTGGCTCATATATTGGCGGCTGCGGTTCAGGAATTATATCCCGGGACTAAATTTGGCATTGGTCCGGCAATTGAAAATGGGTTTTATTACGATTTTGAATTCTCGGAAATCAAAATCGTAAATCCAAAATCCAAAATCCTAAATCCTAAACAAATTCAAAATTCTAAATTCCAAATTCCAAAACTTGAAGATTTGCCGAGAATTGAAAAGAAAATGAAAGAGTTGATCAAAAATAATATTAAATTCAAGAAGAAAATAGTTTCTAAAAAAGAGGCAGAGAAAATATTTAAGAATCAACCTTATAAATTGGAGCTTATCAAGGAACTACCCGGAAAAAAGGCAACAATTTATCAATCAGGAAACTTTATAGATTTGTGCCGGGGGCCCCATGTTGAATCAACCCTTCAACTACATTCAGGGCAAGCCAAAGAAATAATTGATTCCTTCAAATTAACAAAAATTGCTGGAGCTTATTGGAAGGGAGACGAAAACAATCCTATGTTAACCCGTATTTACGGCTTGGGATTTTTGACCAAAGAAGAACTTAACGAATATATTTCCCGGCAAAAAGAGGCTGAAAAAAGAGACCATCGGGTTTTGGGGCAAAAATTAGAATTGTTTATGTTTAATGAGGAGATTGGGGCAGGATTACCTTTATGGATGCCGAAGGGAGTGATTTTGAGAAAAGTAATCGAAAATTATTTATATCAGGAATTAACAGAACAGGGTTATCAGTGGATTATTTCTCCTCATATTGGAAAATTAGATTTATGGAAAAGTTCAGGCCATTGGGAACTTTATCGAGAAGATATGTACTCCCCCATTGATATCGAGGGAGAAAAATATGAATTAAAGCCGATGAACTGTCCTTTCCATGTAAAAATCTATCAAACAAAAATTCATTCTTACAAAGAATTACCTTTAAAATATGCCGAATTTGGAACGGTTTACCGTTATGAAAGGTCAGGGGTTTTGCACGGATTAACTCGGGTGAGAGGCTTTACCCAAGATGACGCTCATATATTCTGCGCTCCTGAACAGGTATCACAAGAATTAACCAAACTTTTAGAATACGGTTTAAAGAATCTTAAAGCTTTTGGTTTTAAAAATTTTAATATTTATCTTGCTACCCGACCAGAAAAATATGCTGGCGCTGAAAAGGGATGGCAAAAAGCTACCAGTTCTCTAAAATATGTCCTGGAAAAATCAAAATTAAAATACCAGCTTGACCCGGGGGGCGGAGTTTTCTATGGCCCCAAAATTGATGTTAAGGTTAAAGATAGTTTAGGCCGAGAATGGCAATGCATCACTATTCAATTTGATTTCAATCTTCCCGAACGGTTTGACATAAATTATATTGACCAAAAAGGAAGGAAGCAACGGGTAATTATGATTCATCGGGCATTAATCGGCTCTTTTGAAAGGTTTATCGGGGTTTTGCTTGAACATTACGGCGGCGCTTTGCCTTTGTGGCTCTCACCCGAACAAATCTGGCTCGTGCCGGTTGGCTCTCGACATAAAAAATACGCCAAAGAGATCGGCAAAAGGCTTTGCGCAAATAGTTTAAGAGTAAAAGTTAAAGACGAAAATGAAACGGTATCTAAAAAAATAAGGGAAGGCGAAACTCAAAAAATTCCCTATCTGCTGGTGGTTGGAGATAAAGAGGAAAAAAACAAATCGGTCAGAGTCAGAACAAAGGGAGGGGATATTGGCGAAGTAAAATTAGATAAATTTATAAAAGATGTTTTGAGTAAACTAAATTCAAGGAACTAAAAAGGGGCAAAATATGGACAAGGAAGAAAAAGAAGAATTAATTTACCTCAATGCCTTTAATTTGTTTGAAAAATTTGGATGCCAAAGATTGGAAATAATTGCCAAAAATTTTTTCTCATTCAGGGAAGCCTGGTTTGCTGATATTTCTGCTTTCAAAAATACCGGACTGGAAAACGAAATTCTGTTGGAATTTTTTAACAAAAAATCTTTGTTCGATCCGGAAAAAGAATTTGAAAAATTAGAAAAAGAGAAAATTGAAATTTTAACTATAAAGGACGCAAATTATCCAAAGCTTTTAAAAGAAATTTCCCTGCCCCCTTTTCTTTTGTATGTTAAAGGAGAGATAAATCCCGAAGAATCTTGCTTTGCCATTGTCGGACCAAGGAGATGCTCGGGATACGGAAAAATGGTTGCCGAGGAATTGACGGCCGACCTAACTGATGCCGGACTGACTATTGTTAGCGGCATGGCCAGAGGAATTGATACAGTTGCCCACAAAACCGCTATCTTGAGAAATAAGAGAACAATTGCTGTTTTGGGTTCGGGAATTGACGAAAAAAGCCTCTATCCCCAGGAGAATGTAAAATTGGCAAGAGAAATTGTTAAAACCGGCGGAGCGGTGATTTCAGAGTTTCCTGTTGGCAGTGTCGGCCTTCCCCATCACTTTCCTCAAAGAAATAGGATAGTTTCGGGGATGTCTCTTGGGGTGCTGGTGGTTGAGGCAAAAATGAAAAGCGGGGCGATGCTTACAGCTTCCTGGGCATCGGATCAAGGAAGGGAAGTTTTTGCTGTTCCCGGGCACATAAACATCCCGACATCCGAGGGAACTAATTATCT
Source organism: Parcubacteria group bacterium CG11_big_fil_rev_8_21_14_0_20_39_14 (assembly GCA_002787255.1). Classification (GTDB taxonomy): domain Bacteria; phylum Patescibacteriota; class Minisyncoccia; order Minisyncoccales. Next base: position 22,590 of record PCWD01000039.1, read on the forward strand.
TATTAAACAGGGAGCAAAATTAGTTACTGAAGCCCGGGATATTTTAGAAGAATTTGATATAAAACCCTTAACTGAAATCAAAAATCAGGAAGTCAGAGGCGAAACTCCGGAGGAGGAAAAAATTCTAAAAATTCTAAAAGAGGAGACGCTCCACATTGACAAAATTATTGAAAAAACCAAACTAAATGCCGGTGTTGTTTCAAGCGCCCTTTTGGTGATGGAGGTCAGGGGAAAAGTAAAAAATTTAGGCGGAAACACATACATTATCGCAAAACAAATTTCTAATTTCTAAATCCTAATTCCTAATAAAAATCTAAATGTCAAAATCCAAATATCTAACCCGTTTTACCCCGTTAGAAGTCTGGAAGAAAAAAATTATTAATAATTTTTTTTTCAAATTCTGATTAACTTCCCATTACCTAT
>PCWD01000039.1:23042-28653 GCA_002787255.1 Parcubacteria group bacterium CG11_big_fil_rev_8_21_14_0_20_39_14
TTAGACATTGGAAATTTAGGAATTTGATATTTTATTAGACATTAAGATTTAGGATTTAGTCATTTCATTAATTATGATTCTCATAATAGTGGAAAGCCCTGCCAAGGCGCGCACTATATCCCAGTTTTTAAGCCGGGACTACAAAGTCTTGTCTTCTTTTGGGCATATTAGAGATTTGCCTGAAAGAAAAATAGGAATAGATGTCAAAAGTGATTTCAAACCGACCTATGTTATTTTGTCAAAAGCCAAGGACAAGATAAGGGAGCTTAAAAAATACAGCCCAGGGGCTAAGGATGTAATATTAGCCACGGACGAAGACAGGGAAGGTGAAGCTATCGCCTGGCATTTAACTTATGCGCTCTCGCTTCCAAAATCAAAAACCAAAAGAATAGTTTTTCACGAAATTACCAAAAATGCGATTGAAGAAGCGTTAAAAAATCCTCGCCAAATTGACCAAAACCTGGTTGACGCTCAACAGGCAAGAAGAATTTTGGACAGATTGGTCGGCTTTAAACTTTCACCTTTTTTGTGGTGGAAAGTTATGAAGGGTCTTTCGGCTGGCCGAGTTCAATCAGTGGCGGTCAGATTAATTGTTGAGCGGGAAAGAGAAATTGAAAAATTCAAAAAGGAAGAATATTGGACAATCATCGCCTCGCTCCTCAAAATCAAAGAGCGAGGAGCAAAGAGCAAAAAGGAAAATAGTGAATTTCAAGCTACTTTAATTAAAGGGGGGGCAAAAACAATTCCAAAAATGGGAATAAAAAATAAAGAGGAGGCGGATAAGATTTTAAAAGCTCTGGATGGCGCCCAATATAAAGTTTCAAATATTGAAAAAAAAGAAGTCAGAAAAAATCCCTACGCCCCGTTTACAACCTCGTCATTGCAGCAAACATCCTTCCAGAAACTCCATTTCACGGCAAAAAAAACAATGCTCGTTGCCCAACAACTTTATGAGGGAATAAATATTAAAGAAGACTCAATTGGTTTAATTACCTATATGAGAACCGACTCTCTAAATCTTTCCGAAGAATCGTTAAAAGGAGCCCAAAAGTATATTATAGAAAAATTTGGAAAAAATTACGCGCCTCCCTCCCCTGTAAAATATAAAACCAAGGCTAAGGGAGCTCAGGAAGCCCATGAAGCGATAAGACCAACCGACCCGTTCCGGGAACCTGATTCTATCAAAAATTATTTAAGCGAGGAGCAATACAAACTTTATAACTTAATCTGGCGGAGATTTACTGCCAGTCAGATGGTTCCGGCGATTATTGACCAAACTATAGTTGATGTTCTGGCTAAGAGCTATACTTTTCGAGCAACCGGCTCAATAATAAAATTTGACGGGTTTACAAAAGTTTATGAAATCTCATCTGAAGAAGTAATTCTTCCTCCCCTGACCAGGGAAGAAATACTAAAACTTTTAAAACTTGAGGGCAACCAGCACTTTACTCAGCCGCCGCCAAGATATAACGACGCTTCTTTAGTAAAAGCTTTAGAGTCTTTCGGCATTGGCCGACCCTCAACCTACGCCCCAATTATTGATACTATTCAGCAAAGAGGATATGTCAAAAAATGGAGAGAGGATAAAAGGTTTCATCCGACCGAAATCGGAACCCTGGTTAATGATGTTTTGTGCAAGCATTTTTCCCAAATTGTTGATATAAATTTTACCGCTAAAATGGAGGAGAACCTTGACAAAATTGCCGAAGCCAAAACTCCCTGGGTGCCGGTAATTAAAGATTTTTATGAACCCTTTGCTCAAAATTTAAGAGAAAAATACAAAGAAGTTTCTAAAAAAGAACTGACCACCGAGGAAACAAAGGAAAAATGTCCCGATTGCGGCAAATCCTTAATAATCAGATTGGGAAGATTTGGGAAATTTTACGCCTGCACCGGGTATCCCCAGTGTAAATATACTCGCAATGTAGAAAAGTCGGATTCAGAAATACAACCAGCCGAGGGCGAGATGACTTGCGACAAATGCGGCGCCTCAATGGTTTTAAGAAAAAGCCGGTATGGTAAATTCTGGGGTTGTTCAAAATATCCCAAATGTAGAAATATTATACCCATCGATAAAAACAAATCTCGCAATAAAAATAACTTTTAAGAAGGGTGGCATCAAATTCCATGTATAAATTTTTTATTTAGAATTTCTAATATAAAAAGCGCTTCTTTAAGGAAACGCTTTTTCATTCAGTATGCCGTGGTTGGTGTTAAATGATGAACCCCTTTTTTCATCTTAGCGCCGGCAGACCAAACTTTATAATCAACAGGGCCAATCCAGGTATTTAATAATTCGCAAAGTTTCACCATGGCATATGTCATTTGAGCTCGAATTTCTTGCTCTTCTAAACTATCCTTTTGAATAATCTTTTGAGCCATTATTCTTTTTTCCAAAGAACTCTCGTACCGAAGAATTCCTAATTTCTTCAAAGCCTGGGGGATTCTATAATCCGCCGGCGGACCAAGGTTCTCGGCATCTACAATCAGTGACAATTTCCCTTTTGAATCCAGGGCCCTTCCTTGATACATTAAAACATATAGCTGTGCCCTTTTATGAAACTGCAAAAAATCCCGTGATGGCTCATGCCAGCTAACATCCCAAAATGACGGAAAATCTCTGATTAATCTGTCCACAATTCCGCTTCGCTCGGCGGTAAATGCCCTATACCTGGCTTTTTCAAAAAGATTATAAAAATGGCCGCCGTATTTTCTTTCTAAAACTTCACCGACTTCATGAAAAATCTCCAATCGTTCGGGTAAAAGAGGCATGGGTGTCAAACCGCGAAAAATAGATTGCATATCATCTAAACTTGCGCTTTTAAGCCATCCATAATCCAAAATAGGAATTCCTTCTTCAAGGACTCGCATCAGACAAGCTGACATTGCGAAAGTGCCTGATAAGAGCTTTCCTTTATATTCGGTCTGAAATTTCTTTTTCGTCCAGGGATCGGTAAAGCAAAAATTAACAGCGCTGTTTAGCCCGAGAAAATCAACAAAAACTTTATCATCTTTTTTGGGCAAAACCAATTCCCGCCAATTCGGGGTTTTTAATTCTTCTCTGGCAAAATCTTTAGCTGCTTCTTTTAATCTTTCCCCGTCAACAAAAACAAATTTTGGAGCTTCCCAAATCGGTTCAAGGCTTTTCAGATAAGGATTGTTCATTACCTTTCACCCTATTAACTTATTAAATAACTCTTTTCAACTTAAGGAGTTTGGGGGCAAAAGTCAACCCCGAGTCTTGAGGGGTCTGTATCAAGGTCTTTACAAGCCATCTAAAATATGGGATACTAAGGGATATGGAGGATTTTCTCAAAACAATTAAATCAAAATACAATCCAGAGGATCAAAAATTAATTGAACGAGCTCTTGAATTTGCAAAACTTACTCACAATGACCAAAAAAGGCTGGGAAGTTCCCAGCCCTATATTGTCCATCCAATAGCAGTCGCTAAAAATTTAGTTAAATTGAATTTTGACAGCCCGACCATTGCCGCCGCCTTGCTTCATGACTCAATAGAAGATGCCAATATACCGGAAAAAACCATAGAAAAGGGGTTTGGAAAGGAAGTTGCTTTTTTGGTCCAGGGTGTAACAAAATTAGGAAAAATAAAATACCAGGGAATGGAAAGATATGTTGAAAATTTAAGAAAAATGTTTTTGGCTATGGCTGAAGATATCAGAGTTGTTTTAATTAAACTATTTGATAGGTTAAATAATTTAGAAACCCTTGACGCGCTTCCTGAAAGAAAACAAAAGAGGATTGCCGAAGAAACTCTGGATATCTATGGCCCCCTATCCCACAGACTTGGCATCGGAGAGTTGAAGGGACAACTTGAAGATTTGGCATTTCCTTATGCCCGTCCCAAAGAATACAACTGGCTTATGGAAAATATAAAAGAAAGGCGCGAACAAGGAGAAAAATATTTAAAAAAAGTCCGACCGATTGTTCTAAAAGAACTGAAAAAAGAAAAAATCGCTCCTCTTGATATTCATACTCGAGCAAAACATTATTTTTCGCTTTACCAAAAGCTGTTAAGGCAGGATATGGATTTTGACAAAATTTATGATTTGGTTGCCCTTAGAATAATTACCAATTCCGAAGATATTGAAAAGTGTTATGAAGTTTTGGGGGTTATTCACAAACTCTGGAAACCTCTGCCAGGCTTAATTAAAGACTATATTGCCCTTCCCAAACCCAACGGTTATAGGTCCTTGCATACCACTGTTTTATGTCTTGACGGAAAAATTACCGAATTTCAAATTAGAACGCCAATGATGCATAAAGAAGCCGAGTATGGGATAGCCGCTCATTGGGCCTATGTTGAAATGCAAAAACCAAAGAATGGTGTAAAAATTGACAAGAAAAAATTCGGCTGGGTGAAAGAAATAAGAAACTGGCAAAAAGAAAACAGAAATTCTGAAGAATTTTTAGAAAACCTGAAAATTAATTTTTTTAAAAATCGGGTCTTCGTTTTAACTCCCAAAGGAGATGTAATTGATCTCCCGGAGGGCTCCTGCCCGGTGGATTTTGCTTATCAAATTCATACTGATTTGGGACATAAATGTCAGGCAGCTAAAATAAATGGAAAAATAGTTGCCCTGAATAAGGTCTTGCAAAACTGGGATGTGGTGGAGATAATTCCCGGAAAGGAGGTAAACCCGAAGAGAAACTGGCTTTATTTTGTAAAAACCGGCAATGCTCGTTCAAGGATAAAAAATTGGCTAAAAAATCAAAATAAAACAGAGAGTTTTAAACAGGGAACAGAAATTTTAAACCAGTCCCTATCCCAATTTAAAAACATAACTTTGGATAAGCTCTCCCGGGATAAAAAAGAAGGATTGTTGAAAAAGTTTTCCCGGAAAACTATAGAAGAACTGATTATCTCCGTCGGACAGGGAGAAATCAGTCCCCAGCAAATAATAAAAAATCTTTTTAAGGAAGAAGAAATTTTTGAAATTCCTGAAGTTAAAAAAGAAACCAAAATAAAAATAGCGGAAATTCCAATAAGGGTTGGGGGGGAGCGAAATCTTTTAATTAAATTGGCTAAATGCTGCTCGCCGATTCCCGGAGAGAAAATTTGCGCCTACATAACAAAAAACCGAGGAGCCATTGTCCATCGGAATTCTTGTAATGCCGTAAGGGCAATCCGGGAAAAATCCCCAAAAAGATTAACTGACGCTCTCTGGGAAGATTCAACTAAAAGCGGCTTTATCTTTCCCCTTAAAGTAGTAACCCAGGAGAGATTGGGAATGCTAAGAGATATAAGCTCCGCCATTTCCAATATGGGATTCAATATAGTAAAATTTACTGGCGAAACTCCAAAAGAAGGACTAGATTCTTTCTTGATAAAGGTGGAGGTTTCCAATATTGATGAAGCAGAAAAACTCTTTTTAGGTTTAAGGAATGTCAAGGGGGTTATTGAAGTAAAAAGAGAGTAGAAACGAAATGACTAATTCCTAAATCCTAATTTCTAACAAAAATCTAAATGTCAAATGACAAATGTCTAAGCTGTTTTACCCCGTTAGAAGTCTGGAAGAAAAAAATTATTAATAATTTTTTTTTCAAATTCTGATTAACTTCCCATTACCTATATTCCATTTTCTTTTAG
>PCWD01000039.1:28666-30986 GCA_002787255.1 Parcubacteria group bacterium CG11_big_fil_rev_8_21_14_0_20_39_14
CGACTTCTAACGGGGTTTAGACATTAGAAATTTATACCTGGTTATTTGTAATCTCTGGAAAGTTTCTCCTCAAAACTTCTTAATTCTTTTTCTGATTCAAACTCAATGGTTAATCTTGGTTTGCCTTCTTTAATTCTCAAAATTAAACCCTCTATATTCAAAATTTTTCTTAACCTCTCTTCTAAATTTTTTAGAGCTTGAGAAATTTCTTTGCTCACTCTTTTTCTGGACGGCTGGACAATGTTGTGAGCGGTTTCCTCGGCTCTTCTTACTGAAAAATTTTCCCTTAATATCCTCTCAAAGAGGTTTTTTTGTTTTTTTGCGTCATGAAGCAGCAAAATTGCCCGGGCATGACCCTCGGTAATCTTTTTTGTAATAATCCCCTCTTGAATTTCTTTTGACAAATTAAGAAGTCTCAAGGTGTTAGCTACCGATTCCCGACTTTTTCCAATTTTCCGAGCAATCTCTCCCTGGGAAAGATTGAACTCCCCGGTTAGTCTCTTAAAAGCTTGGGCCTTCTCCATGGGATTTAAATCTTCTCTCTGAACATTTTCAACCAGGGACAGCTCTAATTTTTGCTGGTTTGTCGGCTTTCGAATAATTACCGGCACCTGGGGAAAACCGGCCATTTTAGCGGCCTGAAGCCTTCTTTCTCCGGCAATTAACTCATACCCCACCTCTAATTTCCTGCCATCATCCGCCTCTTTTTCAATTTTAGTAACAATTAAGGGCTGCAAAATTCCATGTTCTTTTATTGACTCTGATAAACTTTTGAGCTCGGCTTTATTAAACTCTTTTCTTGGTTGATGGGGGTTTGGCTTTATTTTTTCAATTTCAATTAAAAAAATCGCCTCTTTTTCCGGAGTAAATTTTATTGGCTTTGTTCCCTTTTTGGGAATTAAAGCTTCAAGACCCTTGCCTGGCATAGATTAGATATTAGATATTAGATATTGGATATTGGATATTGGATATTAGTTGTTAGTTGTCTCAAGTTGTAGTATTTCCTTGGCAAGCTGCCTATATGCCATTGCTCCCGGGGAATCCGGAGCATATTGCAAAATAGTTTTGTTGCGACCGGGAGCTTCAGCTAAACTCACGGATTTTGGAATGACAGCATCAAATACATAACCGGGAAATTTTTGCCTAACTTCTTTCATAACTTCCCAGGAAAGTTTTAATCTCCTGTCATGCATTGTCAGCAGCGCTCCCATAATTTTCAATGATGGATTTAAAGATTTGGCAACTAAAGATATGGTATCTAAAAGTTGAGAGAGACCGTTTAGGGCAAAATATTCGCACTGAACCGGTATTATTACGCTTTTGGAAGCAACCAAGCCATTGATTGTTAAAAGACAAAGACTGGGAGGACAGTCAATCAAAATATAATCAAAGTTAGTTTGAAGTTTGGAAAGGACCTCTTTTAACTTGAATTCCCGTTCCTGGAAATTGACCAGCTCCACCGTTGCCCCGGCCAAATCGCTGGAAGCGGGAATAATCTTATAACCAAAAATTCCGGCATCTTTTACAACATCGTCGGGAGAAAAATTATCAATTAAGCTGTGATAAAGACTGTGCCTTAACTCCTTGGGCTTTATCCCCAAGGCCGAAGTGGCGTTAGCCTGAGGGTCAAGGTCAACTAAAAGAACTTTTCTCCCCATTCCGGCAAGATAGGCGCCCAAATTTATGGCCGTGGTTGATTTCCCCACCCCTCCTTTTCTATTGCAAATGGAAATTATCTTTGTATTACCGGACATTAAACCAATTTAGCATAAATGAAAAAATTTACAAGAAGGCAAATTTCTGCTAAATTATAATAACGGACGGAGTGGTGGAACTGCTAAATGCATCCCGCGCCAATTTATTAAATCTAACAAAGCGCCCGGGTGGCGGAACTGGCTTACGCGTACGACTCAAAATCGTATGACCGCAAGGTCGTGTGGGTTCGACTCCCACCCCGGGCACCGTAATAAAATCAAATGTTAAAAATCAAAAATTAAAAATAAAGATGGAATACAGGCGTCCAAAACTGAAATTTTAGAAAAGCGGCAAGAAAAAATGCCGTGCCCCGTAGTAAGCTTTGCTTTACTGCTGGGGTTCGAACTATCTTTAATATAGCGCGCCATTATCGCAATATAGAATGTCTCAAATACTACTGCTACATAAAAGTTAGCGCGTAATAATTTTCGCGTGGGTTTTACGTAGGCGGCTTTGGTCGAGCTTTGTGTTGCCACAAAGTTTTGCAGCCGCCTTGTTTCGCGCCCCGGTACTACAAATTCCTTCGGAATTTGAGTACGGGGCAAGCAAACCCATAAAAGTTTGT
>PCWD01000064.1:0-1273 GCA_002787255.1 Parcubacteria group bacterium CG11_big_fil_rev_8_21_14_0_20_39_14
TTCGGCTACAGGTACGCCCGTAACCAGCGTCACTACCAGCGGTTCGGCTACAGGTACGCCCGTAACCAGCGTCACTACCAGCGGCGGTTCCTGTTTGAGCCTTACCACATATTATTACCGGGTTACCGCTCTTAATGAAAACGGCGAGACATTTGGTTCAGCTGAAGCATCCCAAGCCACCGGCGATTCGGGTAATGACGAGCAAGTTACTGTTTCCTGGAATCCGGTTTCCGGCGCTACCGGCTATAAACTCTATCGCAATGCCGGTTCTTCTATTCAGGCCGGAGCTACCGTTACTCTTGTTGATTCCGGCACTATTTCAGCTCCCACCACCTCGGTAACTGACGATTGTTCAGGAGATAACGCTTCCGCCACTTTTCCAATTGCTGACACCACTGGTGGTGAAATTAAATACAATTGTCCTGCTGATTGGGTCTGGGTGCCAGGCTCCGAGAAATTCGGCACAGAACCTGGCTTTTGCGTAATGAAATACGAGGCAAAATCAGAAAACAGCGTGCCGGTCAGTAAAGCCGCTGGCAATCCCTGGATTAATATCAGCCAGGAGGCCGCCATTACTGAATGCCGTTCTCTTGGTCAGGGCACCCACCTGATAACTGAAATGGAATGGATGACCATTGCTTATGACGCAGTTTATGTTGACTCTAACTGGTCAACTTCTGTTGGCTCAGGCAATTTAGCCAGGGGCTGGGCAGCTAATACTGCTTACGGTGATACTTGGACTAATACGGCTGTTGCTCCTTCAACTGGAAGCAGTTGTCTATATAATACCGCTGCTGACGCTTGCGACACTACTGGCACCCATCTTTACCGAAGAACTTTCACTTTAAGTAATGGCGAAACCATTTGGGATATTTCTGGCAATGTCTGGGAATGGACCGATAAAATTATGACTGTTGACGATATGCCAGAAGGCACCAATTCTTTGAGGACCGGCACCTGTGCCGTTGACCCAGCTTCAATTGCTGCTGGCACGGTTGGCACTGCTGCCTGCACTGCTTCCGGTATCACTTCGGCCGCTCATGTTTATTTAACTCCGCCAACAGCCTTAGAAGATGGTTTAGTTTTGGAAGGGGCTACGGCTGGTTCCGGTTCCATCACCGTTTCTTTATTAAATACCACTGCCGGAGCGATTGACGGAGCCGCTTTGACTTGGTCTTGGCTTGCCTGGACTCCAACTTCTGAATGGCTGGAATACACTTCGGTTATTCGCTACAAAGGTATGGATTATATTAAACCGCCTCATAAAGATTGG
>PCWD01000064.1:1481-4301 GCA_002787255.1 Parcubacteria group bacterium CG11_big_fil_rev_8_21_14_0_20_39_14
TTTAAAAAACAATGTTTCAAAACTTAGCAATCTTTGAGAAAACTTATGAACTGATTTTATGGTTATACCCGACAGTAAATAAATTTCCCAAATCCCAAAGATTTGTTTTAGGTCAGCACATTGAAAATACAGTTTTAGAAATTTTAGAGGGGATAATTGAAGCAAACCAGGAGAGAAATAAATTACCATATTTAAAAAAGATAAGCGTAGAATTGGACAAATTAAGAATTCTGATTCGTTTAAGCAAAGATTTAAAGTTTATCAGCGTCCGTCAATACAGTTTTGTTGCTGAAAAAATAAATAATATCGGCAAAATGCTCGGCGGATGGCTCAAAAGCAGTAGAGCACAGAATTAAGGTCGTTAGATGGTTTTAGTTCTGCGCTTTACAAGCGTAGAAGGGATTAAATCAAAGAACGCGCTTTCAAACGCGGCGGCAATTGGAACAATGGTGCCTACGCTGGTGCTTTCACACTGAATTTGAACAATGCTCCCACGAACACGAACAGCAACATTGGCTTCCGTTGCTCTCGGTGCTCTTTAATAAGAATCCTTGGCCCGAATAAAATATCCACGGATATTAATCTGTGCCAAAAAGACTACGGATTTAATTCCTTCCCGATAAAAGGGAAAATATTAAGCCCGTATCCCCGAGCAGTTGAGCCAACCTTCTCATCTGCTCGGGGTAAATAGGCGATTATGTTTAACAAAATCTGCTCATTTGAAAATTTATACCTAGCTTACAGAAAAGCAAAAAAGTGCAAAAGATACAGAAACGAGATTTTAAAATTCAGTTATTACTTGGAAGAGAATTTATTAAAATTACAAGAGGAATTACTGGGTCAAGCTTATCAGCACGGCGGTTATAGAGAGTTTATTGTTCGCGATTTAAAAAAGCGCCGCATCAAAGCAGCTCCCTTCCGGGACAGGGTGATCCACCATGCTTTATGCAATTTTATTGAACCGATTTTTGACAAAGGATTTATTTACGATAGCTACGCTTGCCGGAAAGAAAAAGGAACTCACAAAGCCGTTAAAAGACTTGAAAGGTTTATAAAGTCAGCCAATAGCACATTACGAGAGAGAGAGAGAGAGTAAATTCGCCGCGCGAATTTACTGCCTTAAATGCGATATTTCAAAATATTTTGATAGCATAAACCATACAGTTCTTTTAGAAATAATTAAAAGGGAAATTGCGGATAAAAAGGCGCTTTGGCTAATAGAAGAAATTTTAAATTCAAGTGAAGAAAAATCCGGAACCGGAATTCCTATCGGCAACCTAACCAGCCAACTTTTCGCCAATGTTTATCTGAATGAATTAGATCAGTTTGTGAAGCATAAATTGCGAATAAGGTATTATATTCGCTATATGGACGATTTTTTAATTTTAGACTTCGAAAAGAAAGAGTTACATCAAATTAAAGAAAAGATTCAAGATTTTTTACAGGACAAACTGAAATTAGAATTGCACCCAAAGAAAGTCAACATTTTTCCCGTAGATGAAGGAGTTGATTTTCTCGGCTATCGGAGCTTCGGAAATTATAGATTGTTGAGAAAAATTACTGTCAAAAGATTTATAAAAAGAACAAAAGCGGATCAAAAAAAGTTGAGCAAGGGATTGCCGGTTGAGGAAAAATTTAATAATTCACTGCAGTCCTGGATAGCTTACGCCAAACACGGCAGTTCCTGGCGGCTACGCAAAAATCTGTCAGAAAAATTAAGGGTAAAATTAACAAAGTAAACGGGGCGAGCAGGATGGATTTTTTGTTAAATCATTAATCAATAATCATTAATCAATAATCAGTAATCAATAATCAATAATTAGTAATTATTAATTCTTTATGCCAACCGACGAAGAATTAGAGAAATACAAAAAACCCGACGGCACCATCGACTGGGGCAAATACGCCACCGACCAATTATCAGCAATCAATTATCAATCATCAAAACAGAAAGAAGCTAAATCGTTAGAAGAATTGTCAATTTTTAGAATCAGTGATCAGTTATCGGACTCTGTTTGGGATATTGTTTCTAAATGGGATTATTTTGCCAAAAAGACAATTGGCGAACAATGGGTGAGAGCAACCGATTCCATCGCCGCTAATATTACAGAAGGCTACGGTAGGTATTTCTTCGGCGAATACATTGTCTTTTTGTACTACGCTCGAGGCTCTTTATATGAATCAATGTTTTGGCTGGAGAAAGCCCACAAGCGATTATTAATTAATGATTATTTATACAGAGAATTAAAAGAAAAATTTGATAAACTGCCAATTGAAATTAACAAAGTGATCAAAGTCGTAAAATCCGAGGCCTATAAATGGAAAGGAAGACCAAAGTATTAATAATCAATAATCAATAATCAATAATCACTAATTAATAATTAGTAATTATTAATTCTGTTTGTAGTTTGTGGGCTGAATCCATCCTGCTCGCCCGCAGATGAATTCAGCCCCGAGACCACAATAATCAATCATCACTAATTAATAATTAGTAATCAATGATTCGGAAGAAGCTTTGGAAAATTCCCATACCGATTGCCATTGCCATAATTATCGCCCTTTTTGCCGGTGGCGGCGCTTTGATTTATGCTTTGACTAAAACCACGGAGAAAGCAGGACCTGTCGGTTACTGGAAATTTGACGAGGGCGCGGGCACCGTTGCCTACGACGCTTCGGGCAACGCCAATAATGGCACTCTGACCAATTTTGATTTCGACGACGATTCTAATTGGGCTACCGGTAAAGTCGCCGGCGCGTTACAATTCGATGGCTCAAACGATTATATTTTGAAATCTGATAACGCCAGCCTCTCAGTTACCG
>PCWD01000059.1 GCA_002787255.1 Parcubacteria group bacterium CG11_big_fil_rev_8_21_14_0_20_39_14
TTATAATGTCAGGGGAGCTTCTCGGCTAATTGAAGAAGAGACTGATGAGGTTTGGGCTTGCTTGGAAGAGGTGGTAAAAGACAAGCTGGTTTTGTTAAACCGAGCGCCAACTTTACATAGATTAGGCATTCAAGCCTTCTATCCGATACTTATTGAAGGAGAGGCAATTCGTATTCATCCAATGGTTTGTAAGTCCTTTAATGCTGACTTTGATGGCGACCAAATGGCGGTCCACGTGCCCTTATCCGATATGGCTCAAAAAGAGGCAAAGGAAAGAATGCTTTCCGGGCTCAATTTGTTGAAGCCGGCTACCGGCACTCCAATTGTTACTCTTTATCAGGATATTGTTCTGGGATGTTATTGGCTGACTAAAGACCAGACAGGCTTGAAGGGCGAGGGCAAGGCATTCGGCACGCCGGAAGAAGCAATTTTAACTTGCGAATTTGACCAAGTTGCTTTACAAGCCAAAATTAAGGTAAAAATGGGCAAAGATTTTGTAGAGACGAGCGTAGGAAGAATTTTGTTTAACGAAGCCCTGCCTAAAGATTTTCCTTACCAAAATCATATAATTAAAGTAAGGGATTTAGAGAGGATAGTCGGCGAGGTGTTGGCAAAATACGACTATCAGACTATTGGCGAAACCTTAGATAAAATTAAAGATTTAGGATTTGAATACTCGACCAGAGCCGGCATCACTTGGGGGATAGATGATTTAGTTGTTCCTCCGGAAAAACCAAAAATATTGGAAGCTGCTGAAAAAGAAGTGGAGCAGATTGAAGAGCATTTTAAAAAAGGTTTGCTGACTAAAGAAGAAAAAACAGCAAAAGTAATTGAGGTTTGGACTCGGACGAAAACGGCAATTGAAAAATTAGTACCCCAATCTTTGCCGCCTCAAGGCCCCGTGTTCCAATTAGTGGATGCGGGAGCAAGAGGCTCTTGGGGGCAGCCGGTTCAAATGGCCGGAATGAAAGGTCTAGTGATTAATCCAGCCGGTCAAATTATAGAATTACCGGTAAAAAATTCTTTCAAAGAAGGGTTTGACGTTTTGGAATACTTCATTTCCACTCACGGAGCCAGGAAGGGGACAGCCGACACCGCTCTTAGAACATCAACCGCAGGTTACTTAACTCGTCGGTTAGTTGATGTTGCCCACGAGGTGGTGATTTCCGAAGAAGATTGTAAAGACAAGGAAGGGATTGAAATTTATCGCCGAGACGCAGACGAAATCGGCCAGAGTCTCCTGTTAAAAATTGTAGGACGAATCTCCTTAGACAAAATTAGAGGCGTTTGTAAAGAAGGAGAAATCATTAGTTGGGAGAAAGCTGAAAAAATAGCTAAATTAGGCATTGAAAAAATAAGAGTACGTTCTCCTTTAAGTTGCAAAACGGCCAGAGGAGCTTGTCAGAAGTGTTATGGTTGGGATTTGGGGAATAACGAGTTAGTTAAAATTGGCGAGGCGGTGGGGGTTGTAGCTGCTCAGGCAATAGGGGAACCCGGTACTCAATTAACAATGAGAACATTTCATACCGGAGGCGTGGCTGGCGGAGGCGATATTACCATGGGTTTGCCGAGAGTGCAGGAAATTTTTGAGGCGCGGACGCCAGCCGGCAAAGCCGAAATTGCCGGGGCCCAAGGAAAAGTTTTGGAGATTACTCCGGAGAGAAAAATAAAAATAAGGATCAAAGCTCCCACCTCCAAAACAAAAAGTAAAAAATCAGAGGTGATGGAGTATCAGGCGCCGCCAAGAGTGGCAATTTGGGTTGAGCCGGGCCAAGTTGTAAAACCAGGGCAGCAACTCTGGGAAGGAAGCTTAGACCTAAAAGAGTTGTTTAAGTCTTCTGACCAAGGCATGGTCCAGCGCTACATAATAAAAGAAATTCAAAAGATTTACGCTTCTCAAGGCGCCTTAATCCACGACAAGCACCTCGAGGTAATCATTCGCCAGATGTTCTCCAGGATAAGGATTAAAAATCCAGGAGCGAGTCTTTTTACAACTAATGAGATTGTGGAGAGGGCCAAGTTTATTGAGGAAGATGCCAGGATGAAGAAGGAAAAAAAGGAACCAGCAAAGGGTGTTCCGATTCTGCTGGGAATTTCCAGGGTGGCTCTAACTACCGACTCCTTCTTGTCAGCTGCTTCTTTTCAAGAAACTTCCAGAGTTTTGATTAAAGCTGCGGTAGAAGGCAAAGAAGATAAATTGAGAGGATTGAAGGAAAACGTAATAATTGGTAAACTGATACCAGCAGGTACCGGCCTGAGGCATGAAAAAGAAAAAGAAAAAAAATAGGAACTCTTCTAAAAAATCTCTCTTACAAGAAAAGAAATCTTCTCGTTTTTCATTACCTCGGACTACTAAAAAACAAATCTTAGGGGTAGTAACTCTTGTATTGGCTATTATTATAGCCCTAAGTTTTTTTGAAAAAGCGGGGATAGCAGGGAAAGCGATAATGCAAGCCCTTACTTTTTTAATTGGTAAAGCGGCTTTTGCTATGCCCTTGATTTTAGTATTAGCTGGGTTAGCTTTTTTTACTACTCGCTATCAAAAATTTTTAGGCGGCGTGCTTTTGGGGATCATTCTTTTAGCTTTAGGAGCTTCGGGAGTTTTAAGCACCCTGAATGGCCAAGACGTCGCTGTTTTAAAAGCCGGGGGCTGGCTTGGGCACCTGATAACTCTGCCGCTTTTAAAACTTTTTGGCCTCTGGGTTACCCAGATAATTTTGGGCGGGATAATTGTAATAGGATGTTTAATCTTTTGGTATTTACTTAAACAACCCAAGTCGGAAGTAAAAGAAGTAAAAGAGGAAAAGAGGCCGTCTTTAATAAAAAAAATCTTTACTCCGCATTTTAAGGTTAAAGAGATTGAGCCTAAAATTACAACTCCAATAAAATTAGAGCCCGAAGTGGAGGACGAGGCCCCAATGTTAGAGCTGAAAACCAAAGCGGTCCCTAAGAAAACTCCATTTATTCAATATCAGCCTCCGCCCTTAGATTTATTATCGGCAGATCAAGAAAAACCTACTGCCGGCGATACTAGAATAAATTCGGCAGTCATAAAAAAAACCTTAGAAAACTTTGGCATTCCGGTGGAAATGTCGGAGGTTAATATCGGGCCAACAGTCACCCAGTATGCTTTAAAGCCTGCCGAAGGCATAAAGCTTTCTAAAATTACTACCCTGTCCAATGACTTATCTTTAGCTTTGGCGGCTCATCCTATTAGAATAGAAGCGCCAATACCCGGAAAATCTTTAGTGGGGATTGAGGTGCCAAACAGGGCGCGGGCCAAAGTTAGGTTGAAAGATTTAGTTGCTGATTATCAATTTCAGCACGCCCTTTCCAGTTTAGTTATTTGTTTGGGCAGGAATGTTTCCGGCAAGCCGATTTACGCAGACATAGGCAGAATGCCCCATCTGTTGGTGGCAGGCTCGACGGGAACAGGGAAGACTTCTGGGGCAGATACTTTTATATTTACTGAAAGAGGGATGTTGACTTTTGAAGAGCTTTGCCCCTTGCCCTTAAATAGTGAAACTGATTTTAAACTCAAACTGGTCACCAGGGACGGGATTGAAGAGACAGCTAAAAACTATAATAATGGCATCTGTCAATTTTATAAATTAACCACAAGGCGCGGATATCAAATTGAAGCAACAGCCGAACATCCACTTTGGGTTATGAATGAAGATGGTTCATCGGGTTGGAAAGCGGCCTCTTCAATCAGAAAAAGCGACTACGTAGCAATTAGTCGTGGGCCTGCTTTATTTGGTAATAAAACTGATATTTCAGATTTCAAACCAAGCAGAATTAAGGGTAGTACTAAGAAGATTTCTTTCCCTTCTAAAATGACTCCTCAATTAGCTCAGTTTTTGGGATTTTTAACCGCTGATGGTGGACTATCAATAGGGAAAAAAAGGAAAATTCACAGAGTTATCTATACTCAAGCTAATCCCCATTTGCTTACTTTTTACAAAAAAGCTCTCAAGGAACTTTTTGGAATTATTCAGTTCATTGAAAAAAGAAGTGGTTCCAATCCAAAGAATAAAGCCCGAGATATAGTTGTATACTCCAAACACCTCAAAGAATTTCTCGCATACCTTGGAATGAATTCTTCCAAGTCTCCTCAAAAAGAAATGCCCAAGGCGGTTAGAGAGGCATCTAAAGAA
>PCWD01000071.1:0-4212 GCA_002787255.1 Parcubacteria group bacterium CG11_big_fil_rev_8_21_14_0_20_39_14
AGAGGTACGTGAGCTGGGTTCAAACCGTCGTGAGACAGGTTGGTCCCTATCTACCGCAGGCGTTGAGTCTTGAGGGGGGTTGCTCGTAGTAAGAAATTGCTACTTTATGGAGCAATCCATAATGACAACCCAACTAATAACGGTGAAACCTTCATTGACCGAGCCTTCAATTCGTGGAGGTGAGGTTGGAGAAGAGGATAAAATTCTCTTCGACATTTATTCGGTTGCAGTGGTCATAAAATTTGTTAGTCCTCAAATTTTATGATACAATCTTTGTTGTGACTCGGATACTTGAGGACCGTATAAATAATAAGGCAATACCGTGGGAAGACAAATAAAGCTAAAACAAATTGACTTTGCCTATATAGCTGGATTTTTAGATGGAGACGGAAGTATTATGTTTCAGATTAAGAAAAGAAAAGATACTTTACGAGGAAAGCGTTTAATGTTTACTATCTGCTTTTATCAAGACACAAGACACGAAAAACCACTCTTTTGGATAAAAAATCGGTTAGGCATTGGATATATTTCAAGGCGTAACGATGGAATCACAGAGTTGAGAGTTAATGGACATAAACAGGTGCAAAAAATTTTGCAAAGTTTATATCCCTATCTCCGATTTAAAAAAGAGCAAGTTAGATATCTCTTTCGTGCCATTAATATCTTGAACAAAAGAAAAATTGATAAATTAACCAAAAAAGAAAAAAAAGAGATAGTAAACGCTCTTATTGCTGCAAGAAAACAAACATATCAGTCAGGGAAGAAAAACCCTAAAAAATTAAAAGCTGATTTGAAAGTAATTATGGCGCTTTAATTTGTCCCCGTAACGACTTTATCCCGCTTTCTGAAAGAACGGGATAGGATGGTAGGAATTAAACAAGCTACCATAACATGTTGGCCCGAGCACATAAAGTGTTGTGTGCTCGGTGAAGATATAGTCTAAGCTTATAGAAATATAAGATAAACTTGACGAGAGGACCCGAGTGAACTGACCTCTGGTGTACCAGCTGTTCCGCCCGGAGCATTGCTGGGTAGCTAAGTCGGGAACTGATAAGTGCTGAAAGCATATAAGCGCGAAGCAGGCCCCAAGATTAGGACTCTTTAAGATTTCCCGCAGACTACGGGATTGATAGGCTGTAGGTGGAAGCCCAGTAATGGGTTAAGCCGAGCAGTACTAATAAATCGACAAGCAATATCTTGGCTAGTGATTAATGACTAAGATTCCGCATAGCTATTTAAATACAAAGGTGGGGACTATACTGAGGGTGTCCCACTCCTTTCCATACCGAACAGGATAGTGAAATCCCTCAAGGCCGATGATAGTGATTCTATCGCGAAAGTAGGTAGTCCCCACCTTTGTATTTTACTCTTAGCGCCTTTCAATAAAAAAAAATCACCCGGTGGGTGATTTTTTTTATTAGATTTCTTCGTCTGAATCTTCTTCTAGGTCTTTATCTGAATCTGCTCCTTCTTTTTCTGGTTCTGTTGTTTCCTCTTCCTCTGTTTCGTCCAAGCTTTCCTCAAACTCAGAAACTAAAGTAGGAAATTTATCGTAAGTCATAAAGGATGAAGTTAAATTTTCTCTTTATTTCATCGACCTTTTCCCTTATCAAACATCATTATATCCACCCAAAAACCTCTGTCAAGCCCTCACTTTTTATGTTAAAATTAGCCTAATGGGGCTACCTCCTAAGCTTAAAATCGGTCTTATCGTAGTTTTACTGCTTGCCTTTTTTGTTATTTTAAATCTTACTCCAGCCCATAAGGGGGTTAAAAACTTCTTTTATTCAATTTCTTCGCCGATTCAAAAAACATTTTGGGCGGCAGGGGATAGCTTTTCCGACTTTCTAGAGTCAGTTTTTCAAGGGGAAAAAATCAAAGAAGAGAATGAGAATCTCCAGTTAAAAATCCAGCAGTTAGTAGCGGAGAACACTTCTTTGCAGGAACTGAAAAAAGAGAACGAAATCTTAAGGCAAGCCTTAGAAATTGGTTTAGAAAAAGATTTTGAACTCTCTTTCGCTAAAGTGATTGGAAAAGACCTTTTTCAAGACTCCTTTACAATCAACAAGGGCAAAGAAGACGGCCTTTCTTCGGGCCTGCCGGTGATTACCCAGCAAAAAATTTTAGTCGGGAAAATCGGCGAGGTTTATGAAAATTTCTCAAAAGTTATTTTGGTTTCTGATAAAGAAAGTTCCTTTGATGTTAAAATAGCCGACAGAGAGATTTCCGGCGTAGCCAAGGGTAAGGGAGGGCTTGGCCTGATTTTAGACCTTTTGCCTTGGGAGACAGAGATCAAAGAAGGGGAGCAAGTTATTACTTCTTCTTTGGGCGGGGTTTTCCCCGGAGGCATTTTGGTAGGTTCGATTAAAAATGTAAAAAAATCGGACGTGAAACCTTTTCAAACAGCCGAAATCAGGCTAGCCACTAGCCTCAAAGAACTAAGCAACCTCTTTATTATCACAAAATTCTAAATGCGAAAACTATTAATTTCGCTTTTGCTTTTCTATATTTTAATTCTGCTCCAGGTCAGTTTTCTGCCCCACTTTTTTTTATTTTCCTGGAGCAGTATTTCCAACCTCGCTTTTATCATTATCTTTTTGATTTTTTATCTTTGTTTTTCTGAAAGGCCAGAAAAAAATTCAGGAATCATTTCGGCCTTATTTGCTGGGTTTTTTTTGGATATATTTTCTGGTAATTTCCTCGGCATTGATTTTTTAGGATTCTGGACATTTATTTTAGCTATCATAGCTATTTTTATTAAATTTTTCTTGAGAAGATATGTTCGTTTTCCCCTGGCCCAATAAGTTAGAAAAACGCAAGGTAAAGATGCATTTTAAAGAGGACATAGAGCCCCAGGAAGTTCTTTTGGACAAGTTGGCCCAGAAAAGAGAAGTTGACCTTGGTATTTCAGAAAAAAAATTTGAAGTCCCCCTTCTTAAAAAAATTCTAGAAGGGCTTTTCTTTTTTTCTGTTATATTATTTCTTTTATTATTTGCTAAAACTTCTCAGCTCCAAATCTTTGAGAAAGGAAAACTTTTGGCCCTGGCCGAAGGAAATAAATTCATCATCCACAAAATTCAAGCTGAAAGAGGGGTGATTTATGATAGCCAAATGAAACAATTGGCTTTTAATAGCATGAGTTTTGATTTGGTCTGCCAAAAAGGCGATCTCCCTCAAGAAGAAAACGAAAGGAAAAGAATTTTTGGCGAAGTTACCCAAATCTTAAAAATAAATCCAGAAGATTTGGAAAAGAAAATTGAAAACGCCAAGACTCTTGAGGTTTTGGTTTCAGAGAACCTTGACCGACAAACTTTAATAATTTTGGAGACCAAAATCGGAGAGCTACCAGGCTTTCAAATTAAAAACAATGCCGTTAGAGATTATCCTCAAGGTCTTTATTTCGCCCACTTGATTGGTTACAAAAGAAAGACTGGCGAGAAAGCGGGTTTAGAGCAATCCTATGATAAAGCGCTGAACGAAATCCCAGGCGAGATTAAAACCGAAAGGGACGCTCGGGGGAATGTCATTTCTCAAGAAATAATATCTTTACCTGAATCTGGTAAAAGCTTGGTTTTGTGGTTGGATTCCGGCTTACAAGAAAAAATCGCCAAAGCCCTTGAAAACACTCTAAAAACAATAGGAAAAGGGGGAGCAGTAATAGCCTTAGACCCTAAAACCGGAGGGGTGCTAGCTTTAGTTTCTTTACCCAGTTTTGATAACAACCTCTTTAGTCAAGGAATGACAGAAGAACAATGGGAAGAGCTTAATCGAGATCCCCAAAGCCCTCTTTTTAACAGGACAATTGCCGGAAAATATCTGACTGGTTCCACCATCAAACCTTTGATTGCTTCTGCCGTTTTGGAAGAAAAAATTATTGATCCTGATAAAAAAATTAATTGCCAAGGGCTGATAGAAGTTGAACACACCTATGAACCAGAAACCACTAAATTTCACGACTGGAGAATTCATAGCTGGACAGATTTAAGGAAGGCCATTGCTGAATCTTGTAATGTCTATTTTTATACTGTAGGCGGAGGATTCGGCGAACAAGAAGGCCTGGGTCCTACCAAAATTAAAGAATATCTGGAGCTTTTCGGCTGGGACGAAAAAACCGGCATTGATCTTCCTGGAGAAGCCGAAGGGTTTATTCCAGACAAAGAATGGAAAAGGAAAGCTTTTCCTGAAGATCCTGGTTGGTGGGATGGTAATACT
>PCWD01000071.1:4224-6495 GCA_002787255.1 Parcubacteria group bacterium CG11_big_fil_rev_8_21_14_0_20_39_14
TTATCTATCCATCGGCCAACAATATCTTCAAATTACTCCCTTGGAGATAGTTAATAGTTTTGCAGCTATTGCTAATGGCGGTAGATTACTCCAACCTCAAGTGGTTAAAGAAATAATTGACACTTCCGCCGGTTCCCCAACAATAGTCAAAGAGATGGAGCCCAAAATTATTAGAGAAGACTTTATTGATTCCCAAAATCTCCAAATTGTCAGAGAAGGAATGAGACAAGCGGTAACTGGCAAAAATAGTCCTTTTGCCTCAGCCACTTTATTAAATTCTTTGCCGGTTTCAGCTGCCGCCAAAACCGGAACAGCCGAATTGGGTGGAAACCGATATCACAACTGGGTAACGGTTTTTGCTCCATACGAAGACCCGGAAATAGTTTTGACGGTAATGATTGAAAACGTCAAAGGCGAGCAGACTGCTGCCCTCCCTGTAGCTAAAGAGGTATTAGACTGGTACTTCGTGCGGTAAGCTGATTCTAACAGGCTTGACAGTAAATCAACCAAAGAGATAAAATAAAATAATGACAAAAACTTGGTTAGCAAAAATTTCTTTTTCTAATTTTAGCATTATAGGTTTCTTTGTAATTCTTCTCTCTCTTTCTATGAGTCTTCCATTAAAGGCCTTAGCCAGCGATTGGACTATTTGGGAACCGGCTAAGGTTTATTATGATTTTGAACATAGCCCTGGTTCTACTTATGTTAAAGATAGAATGGGGAGTAACGACTTAACTTTAACTGCTACTTCCGGAAGCTCTCCTTATATTGAGGCCGGAGGAAAAGAAGGAAGTAGGGCTTTCTTTCCGGCTGGCTACGGCCAGTATGGAGTGGCTGATGATTCTTCTCAATTTTCTCAAACCGGCAGTTTTTCAGTTGAGGCTTGGGTAGAATTTATTAGAGTTTCTTCCAGCGAAAATACTATTCAAACTGTTTTGGCCAAATGGGACGAAACAAGCGATGATAGAAGTTATCGTCTTATTATCCAAACCGATTCTACTGGCAGAGCTTTTCCAAAATTTCAAATCTCTACCGACGGAACAGCGGCCAATATCAAGACCGTAACCGGGAAAACCCAGATAATTGCCAAGAAATGGTATTTGCTTCAGGGCTATTATGATGCCGGTGGCACTGGCACAATTTATATTTATGTTAATGGCGTTAGAGAAGCTTCAACAGGTTCGGTTGGTGCTTCCATAACCGATGAGCCATCCAATTTTTATTTAGCTACAACTAAAACTGGTTCTTCTACTTACGCTAATTTTCTCAACGGTTCCCTTGATGAAGTCCGGCTGCTTTCAGGGACCAGAAGCGAGGGCTCTTTTGCTTATTCAATGAGAAGGGGACAACCGGCAGCAAAGATTTCTTTTAATGACGGCAGTGGGGTTCAGGCTATTGATGGTTCTCCTTTTAACAATCGGGGAGCTTTGGTGAATTTTCCGACCAATAACAGTCAATGGGTACCAGGTTATGACAATTACGCTCTCCAATTTGACGGAACCGACGATTATGTAGATTTGGGAAGTGCCAATTCTCTCCAATTAGGAAAAGCTATTACCATTTCTACCTGGATTTATCTTTCTTCTTTGGGCAACTACACCATTGTTTCCCAACCCCACACCAATGGCTATACTTTTGCCATAACTTCAGCCGGTGAAATGACTTTTGGCGCTTTGGGAGGAACTACCGTCACATCTTCGGGAGCCGGAATTTCTACTTTGAGCTGGACTCATATTGCTGTTTCTTATGACGGTTCCACAGCTTATTTTTACAAAGACGGGAGAATAATTTCTTCTTTGCCTCTCTCTCTTTGGTCGGTTTCAACCGGCGGAGTTTTTGTTGGCAAAGCCGGTTCCACTCCTAATTACTTTGCCGGTAAAATGGACAACCTTTTGATTTATCCTTACAACCGGACTTTGTTTGAAATTTATGTTGATGTAAATGGCGGTGCAATTCGGCTTGGTAGATTAAAATCTTTAGAGCCAGCCAACGCTGAACTTGCTTGCCCTTCGGGCTGGGTTTGGGTTCCTGGAGACCACTTGTTTGGTACCAATGATTTTTGCGTAATGAAATATGAGGCGAAGTATGACTGTACCGGAGATGGAGTGGGTGATACCGCCACTGCCTGCAACGCTCCTGCCGATTCCGGACTTGGTCTTGACTGGCGAGACGTTGCCCAGGATTCAAGCAAGGTTGTCTCTACCGCTGATGGTGCTCCCATTGTTCATATTACTCATACTCAAGCCGTATCTGCTTGTCCTTCGGGCACCC
>PCWD01000002.1 GCA_002787255.1 Parcubacteria group bacterium CG11_big_fil_rev_8_21_14_0_20_39_14
AAAGCTTTGTGGCAATATAAAGTTCGGCGAAGCCGCCTAGGCGAAACCACGCGAAAATTATTACGCACTATCTTTATTTTATGATAAATTCTTATTAAAAGAAAGCCCCCCGGCCCATTTTTAGGGATTTTGTTCACCCCGTTAGAGAATTGTTATGTTTTTTATTCTTACAACGTTTTTTGATAAATCACTTTCTATTATTCAAAATTGCCCCACTATTTTCTAACGGGGTTCAAAATGAGTTCTAACTTTCTTCAGCAAACACCATTATATTGAAAAAGGTCGAGCAGCCAAAAAACAAATTAAACAATAAATGGAAAAAGAACCAACAATTGAAAATAAAATAACCATTTTTGAATTCGAAAAATGGCTTGATAATTGCGTGGACGACGCTGAATTAAAATTGCAAGGATTGGAAAAAGAGGAAATTACCCTTATTATTGTGGAAAAAACGAAAGAAATTTTGGCGGCAAAATTGGCAAAGCTGGAAAAAACCGGGGAGCTAAAAATTGGTCAAGAAAGTCAGAAAGAACTGCCTGCCCTGGAATTTAAGAGATGGATTAATAATTGCGTTAATGACGCGGAATTAAAAGGATTGGAAAAGGGAGATATTATTTCGGCTCTGATGGAAAAATCGCGCGAGGTTTTTGTTGAAAGTTTGAGAGAATCAAAAAGGGGATAATTTCTCGTACCTCATTTCGCACACTGTCTTGACACAAATTTTTAAAATGATAATTTGGAATGAGATTAAAAAATTCGCACCTTGAAAAAGAAAGGGGATGAAGAAATGCAAAATTATTGTCCGAAATGCAAAATGCTTTCCCGTGAAAAACATTCGTTTTGCCCAAGCTGCGGAACAAACCTTACGGAGCCGCCAAAAATCTGCGAAAAATGCGGCCAGGAAAATACCCATCTTGCCAAGCAATGCCAACAGTGCGGAATGGACTTGTCTGAATAAATCAATTGAGTTGAAATTAAAACTCTAAAAAGCCAAGGGAGGTAAAATGGAGAAAAAAAGTTTTTACCAAATGGTTCTTGATGACTTGGATGAAATCATCAAGGAGTTTGAATCTGATCCAGAATTAAAATTAGGGCCAGAAATTATTGCTCGATTAAAATCGCCGCGTTGTGTCTATCCTTGGACTCTTTCCGTAAAAATGGACAGTGGAAGCATAAAAAGATTTCCAGCTTTTAGAGTAGTTCATAGCAAAACTCGCGGAGCGGGAAAGGGCGGCATCAGATTTGCTCCGGACGTAACTCTTGACGAGGTAAAGGCCCTGGCTACCCTGATGACTTGGAAAACAGCTTTATTTGATTTGGAATTTGGCGGAGCAAAGGGCGGAGTGGCTTGCGACCCTAAAAAATTATCAAAAGCAGAAAGAGAAAAACTGAGCATAGAATATGCTAAAAAATTAAGCAAAAAAGTTCGCGGTTCTTCCCATAGAGTCATTGGACCCCATATTGATGTTCCGGCTCCTGATGTAGGAACAAATGAAGAAACCATGGCCACAATATATGATGTTTACAAAGAAGAGACGGGCGAAGCTCTTTATGCGGTAGTTACGGGCAAGCCATTGAAGCTTGGAGGCATACCTGGCAGAAAAGAAGCAACCGGCAGAGGAGCAGCCATATTAGGAGAAGAGGTTTTAAAATATTTGAATATTGAATCCGAAGGAGCGGCTTGTGTTGTTCAGGGCGCTGGAAATGTTGGCTCTGAGGCTGCTAAATACTGGTATTCTAGGGGAATTAAAATAATGGGTTTTAGTGACTCAAATGGAGGTATTTTTAATCCCCGAGGAATTAATGTCTTAGAAGCCCTAAAGCACAAAGAAAAAACCGGGGCCTTAAAGGATTTTGAGGGATGCGAAAATATTACAAATCAGGAGCTTCTTGAACTGGAATGTGATATTCTGGGACTTATGGCAAAAGAAAATGTAATTATCGAAGAAAATGCTCCCCGAATCAAAGCTAAAATTATAGATTGCGGGGCGAATGGACCAATAACCCCAGTGGCAGAAAAAATCCTGCTTGATAAAAATATCTTTATTTTGCCAGATACTTTAGCCAGTGGCGGAGGCGTAGTAGTTTCTTGGTGCGAATGGTCTCAAAACTTAGGCGGTGAAAAATGGGAATTGGAAGATGTTAACCAAAGATTGGAAAAAATTATGAGAGAAACCTTCAAAAAAGTATTGGAATTCAGCCAAAGAAGGAATATCTCGATGAAAAAAGCAGCTCTCATGCTTGCAATAAAACGGGAAGCTGATGCCAAAAAACTTTGCCCGTACAAACGCAAAGGAGTCAAAAAATAAATCGAAAAAGCCAGCCAACTTCAATAAGGGTTGGCTTTTTGTTTTTTTGCCTATATGATAAAAAATAGAACTGTGGAACAAAACATCAATAAAAAAATTATATGTCAGAACGGGAATCAAAAAAAATTGCAATTATAGGAGCTGGAATCGCAGGTCTGTACCTCGCCTGGAAACTTTCGGAAAAAGGCCACAAAATTACACTTTTTGAAAAACGGGAAAAAATCGGAAAAGAATGCTGTTCCGGACTTTTTTCAGAGCGAATTTTGGGATTTATACCCCAGGCTAAATCTTTAATTGAAAAAGAATTTAATACCTGCCATATTCATTTTCCCAAGAAGACATTTGAAGTTAAGTTCAAAAGACAGGTTCTTTTTATCGAGCATTATAAATTGGATAATTTGGTTGCCGAGCTTGCCAAAAACGTCGGCGCGGAAATTTTGCTTAACCAAAATTTGGATGAACTTCCTCCTAACTTTGACAGAATTATCGGCTGCGACGGCCCCCTATCTTTTGTTCGAAGAAAACTAAATTTGGCCAACCCCCTATTTTATTTGGGAATTCAGAAATTTATCCAATCCCCCATTGTTTCACGTGAAACTTTTTCCGAAAAAGTTTCACGTGAAACACTTGATACGTGGCCAATTGAAGATGGGCTTGCCCCTCACCACTTTTTTTCAAAAAGTGGTGAGGGGTTTTTGTGGAAAATTCCAAGAAAAGACATAATTGAATACGGCATAATAGCCCCTCCGCTAAAAGCTGAGAGAATTTTTGAAGAATTTTTACAGGAAAAAGACATTGGGTCCGATAATTTAAAGTCGGCTTTAATACCGCAAGGCCTTATCTTGCCAAAAAATCCTAAAATTACCCTTTGCGGCGATGCGGCTGGGCTTTGCAAACCCTGGACCGGCGGCGGAGTAATCTGGGGACTGATTGCCGCCGAGCTTTTGATAAAACATTTTCCCGACCTTTTGGCTTACAGAAAAGCTGTCCGAAAATTCTTCCTGCCCCAAATTTTCTTTTCCAAAACAGCCAATAAATTAGTACGCTTTTTAGGCTTTAATCTGCCCTGGCTTTTGCCAAAAAAAGTAAAAATGGATAACGATTTTTTAAGCATACGCTATTGACAAAAATTTAATATGGGTGTATAATATATTAAGTTGGGGTATTTGAAATGGCCAGTTGTCTATTATTAAATCAGCAGGAGGAACAAAATAGATGAATTCCGTAGATGAAAAAGTTGTTCAGGTACAGGGGTTAATCCAGAGAAAAAGAGAGCTCAGAGAGCGGCTCAATGAGCTTTCTGAAAATATTAAGGAACTGCTTAGCGAGCCGGAAGTTCGGGGAACGTATCGCCGGTTATCCGTAAAGGAGCTAATTACCTTTGCTGTTAATGGTCAACATTTTGGCGATTTGGCCGTAACACTGGGACGCGGGAGAAGAATTCGCCAGGTAGAGATGATTACTCCGGAAGCGGCAAGAGAGCTAAAAGAGCTTATCAAAAATCGCCAGGAAGGTGAGATTCTCCCCTATCCTTTGGCTTACAAAAAGCAGTGGTATTCTCCACCCGTGGGTTTGTTTCAGAATTCTTCGCTAAATAGAGCTCTCTGGGCAGAAACCTGGAAACTCTATCGCCGGGCCGAAGAAGCGAGAGAAAAAGAGAAAGAAG
Organism: Parcubacteria group bacterium CG11_big_fil_rev_8_21_14_0_20_39_14; assembly: GCA_002787255.1. Taxonomy (GTDB): domain Bacteria; phylum Patescibacteriota; class Minisyncoccia; order Minisyncoccales. The sequence goes on from PCWD01000002.1 coordinate 3,976, forward strand.
ATAAAGAGTTAAATTAAAAAGTTATTAGTGGCAAAATCCCCAACAGAGAATCTGGCCAATAAGCCCCCATTAGATATAAAATCTGATGGGGTCTTTTCATTTAGCCCTTCCGTGCTATAATAAAGTTAGTGCGTAATAATTTTCGCGTGGGTTTTACGTAGGCGGCTTCGCCGAACTTTATATTGCCACAAAGCTTTGCAGCCGCCTTGTTTCGCGCC
>PCWD01000058.1:0-4098 GCA_002787255.1 Parcubacteria group bacterium CG11_big_fil_rev_8_21_14_0_20_39_14
AACGAATCTTATATTCACCCCGTTAGATGTTTACTATCTAACGGGGCGGGTATATGAATCCTTCAGCGAGTTTGAGATGGTGAGCTTGCCGAATCCATTCGTAAATTCGTAACCGATTCGTAAATTCGTTGATGGTTATGTAAATTCGAAATTGATTCGTAAATTCGCTGATGGATTATGCATCCAAAAGAAGAAAAAACCGTGGTTATAATCAAGCCCGACGGCGTCAAAAGAGGGCTAATTGGCGAAATTATTGGCCGTTTTGAGAAGAGGGGATTGAAAATCATTTCTCTGGAAATGATTTGGGCGAATAAAAAACAGATTGACGGCCATTATCCGAAGGATAAAAAATGGATTTCGCGGCTTGGCGAAAAAACTTTGAATAATTATCAACAATACGGCATTGCCCCGATAAAGGAGCTGGGAACGGATGATGTTTATAAAATCGGAAAATATGTGCGAGGCTGGTTGATTGATTTTATGACCTCCGGCCCCATTGTTAAAATGGTGATTGGGGGAATTCACGCTATTGATATGGTTAGAAAAATTGTCGGAAAATCCTTGCCCTCTCAAGCAGAGATGGGAACAGTCAGGGGAGATTTTTCCGTTGATGATGCCACTGCCGCCAATCGCGACAAAAGGGCGGTTCATAATATTGTTCACGCTTCTGAAAATGTCCATGAAGCCGAGCATGAAATTGGCATGTGGTTTGCCACCGAGGATATTTTTGATTACAAAAGAGCCGAGGAAGATATAATGTTTTAGTACTTCCCCAAATTTATCAAGCCAAAAGGCGAAGAAAATTTGGTTAGAAGTACTTAAACCCCGCACTTATCTTTGGGCCAAATTCAAACTTTACGCTTCACAAAGCCGAAGGCGATTCAGCGGGCAGTGTTTTTGAATCAAAAATAAATGCTCGGGGGGATAAGCGCGGGGTAGAATTGGGCAAACCAAAAATCAGAAAGCCCAATACCTTGTATCTTGTTGTAAGGAGGGCGGGTGATGATAGAAAAGGAGCTGAAATTTAAGATTTCCGAGAAAGAAGCAGAAAGAATTCAAAAGAAATTGGGGAAAATGGGTTGTTGGCCAAAAAGACAAACCGAGCTTACAGCCATTTTTGATGATAAAAATTACAGCTTCCTTAAAAAAGGAAAAACCATAAGGATAAGAACGGTTCATTTAATAAATCCTCGAGGAAATGACATCCTGTTTAACAACACAGCCCTTTTGGTCTTTAAGGATGATTCTTTGAGTAAAGATTTTAATTTTAATAATAGAGAAGAAATTGAAATTCAAATAACCGATTTTCGAAACTCCTCTGATTTAATTTCTTTTTTATACCGATTGGGTTATCACTGCGTTTTAATTTACGAAAAAGAAAGAGAAAACTGGCTGGGCTTAAAAGTTGAAAAAGTTAAAGTTTCTGTTGACGGGGTATCTGAACTGGGATATTTTTTGGAAATTGAGGGAGAGGAAGAAAAGGTTAAAGAAATGGTTCATTTCTTGAAATTAAAGAAAAAGAAGTCAATCAGAAAAACCACTTATCAGTTGTATGGAAAATATCTTAAAAAAACCGGGAAATCTTTTAAGGGTATCTATATTTCAAATTTTAACTAAAGCGGCATATTAAAAGGCCGCTTTTTGCTAATAAGTTCTGGGGGGGGGTTGACAAACCTTTTAGCTTTGCTAATATAGGAGTTGATATGAGAAGTTCAAGAAAATACTTTAATAAAGGAAGCGGTTAATTTCTGAGATTTTTTATGTCTTGGAAAAATCGCTTCTGAGGAAGCGATTTTTGATTGAATGGAGACGGAACAGAAAGCACATTGAAAAACGAATAATGGAAAAATGTTTCATGCCGCATATTATATGCTTCATGAAACAGTGATTAGTAATTGCTAGTCGAGGAATAAAAATTTAAGGGTATATGGTGGATGCCTTGGGAGATTGAGGCGATGAAGGACGTGGCGTAGCTGCGATAAGCCTCGGGGAGGTGCGTAGCAACCTTTGATCCGGGGATTTCCGAATGCGTCAACGCGTTCTGGCGACAAGCCAGTTCACCCGCCCAAATTTTTAAGCTTTTGATTTCTTTACTTTCCTGGACAATAAATAAAAGAAAAAGAGCGCAGCTTACTGTGCCCCTTCCGTCATCAGGTCTTTACCTGACAGCACCGCCGAATTTGGTAATTCAGCTTATTATTATAATAGCATGTTCAAAGAGCAAAGAGCTTTGTCAAGAGCTTTTAAAAATTTGGGCGGGAGCGAACCCGCTGAAGTGAAACATCTCAGTAAGCGGAGGAAAAGAAAAAAATGCTTCGCTTCGCTCATTGTAGCGATGCCAATATACGAATGCATACCAATGATACGAATAATAAAAATCCGTAGTCATTAGTATAATTAGCATCAATTAGTATATTAGTATCGATATAGCGAGCGGAGCGAGCGTATTCCCTTAGTAGCGGCGAGCGAAAAGGGAAAAGCCTAAACCGAGCACTCAATTTGCACCGCGCTTCGCGCGAAATTCTTGAAGACAGTGCAAATTGAGTGCTCGGGGTTGTAAGAGAGTAGCATCCAAATCGTTCGTGCCTCACTATTGTTCGGCACTCACTTGATAAAAATCTAAAAATTTAAAAATATAAAAATTTAAAACAAATATTTTTAATTTTTTAAGTTTTTAACAGCGAGTGGCGAGCGATAGCGAGGCGCGAGCGCATGGGGGAGAATAAAAAGATGGAACTTCGTTAGCCGAATATTACTGGAAAGAATAACCATAGGGGGTAATAGTCCCGTAGGCGAAAACGGTTCCATGCTCCAAATCGCTCCTCACTTTCGTTCGGAAACATCATGATGCAAATATGCGAATTTTATGCGAATGATGCGAACTGCTGATAATATATTCGCAGTCTGTAGATTTGCCCCGTTAGAGAATTGAGAGCGTTTATTATTCTGATAGAGCTCAATTTTTTTAACATCATTATTGATTTTGGATTACACATTGATTTCTCTAACGGGGTGAGCATTAGATTTGTAGATTTGCATTATGCTGGAGCAACGAGCGGAAGCGAGGAGCGATGGCTGCTTTAGGAAGTTCAATTTCTGGTTTCAGGGATTGAGCTTCTATTCTTGAGTACTGCGGGAAATGAAAGCCCCGCAGGAAGCAGGCCGGACTATTGGCCAAGGCTAAATACTCAATCTCACCGATAGTGAACAAGTACCGTGAGGGAAAGGTGAAAAGTAGCCCGGTGAGGGCGGTGAAATAGTACCTGAAATCATATACCCACAAAGACTCGGAGGTCCTGTCTACGACAGGACTACGGATTTACGCTGATAAATAGCCGATTTTCGCTGATAAAATCAGTGAAAATCAGTTTTTAATCGGTGGTAATCAGTGGTCCCGCCGTAGGCGGGACTGACGGGGTGCTTTTTGCAGAACGAGCCAACGAGTCCGAGCACTCAACTTATCTAAGTCTTTTTAGGATGAAGATATAGGGAAACCGAGTGTTAATAGCGCGTGCGGCTTTTGCCGTATGTTGAGTGCTCGGGACCCGAAGCCAAGCGAGCTTACCATGGTCAGGATGAATCTCGTCGAAAGGCGGGAGGAGGTCCGTACCCACCAGCCGTGCAATACTGGGGGATGAACTGTGGCAAGAAGTGAAAAGCTAATCGAGCTTGGTAATAGCTGGTTCTCCCCGAAATAGCTTTAGGGCTAGCGCTCCAATAAATTAAGATACCTGGGGGTAGAGCACTGGATGGATTATTTTGAGCTTTGCTTAGATAATCCAACTAAACTCCGAATACCAGAGTATCTAACGGAGCAGTCAGACTGTGGGGGCTAAGCTCCATGGTCAAAAGGGAAACAGCCCAGATCGTCATCTAAGGTCCCTAAATCTAAGTTAAGTGGTAAAGGAGGTGCTTCGACTTTGACAGACAGGATGTTGGCTTAGAGGTAGCCATCATTTAAAGAGTGTGTAACAACTCACTGTTCTATCGTTCGTGCCTCACTAATGTTCGGCACTCACTTGATAAAAATCTAAAAATTTAAAAATATAAAAATTTAAAACAAATATTTTTAGATTTTTAATTTTTTAAGTTTTTAAC
>PCWD01000058.1:4132-4922 GCA_002787255.1 Parcubacteria group bacterium CG11_big_fil_rev_8_21_14_0_20_39_14
CTTAGTACCGAAGATACGAAGCGCGCTTCACTTTCGTTCAGCGCTAATATCAAATATAAAATATAAAAAATAAAAAACAATTCAAAATTTTCTTTCAGAAAATTTTGATAGGAAATATTTTATATTTTATTTTTAATTTTTTATTTTAGCGCCGAGCGGTAGCGAGGCGCGCTGGTAGGGGAGCGTCCTTATTGCCGTGAAGTCAAATCGTAAGATTTGGTGGAGTGATAAGGAGTGAAGATGTTGGCATGAGTAATCGCAATCCCGATGCGATATCGGGACACCGTAAACCCAAGGTTTCCTTGGCAATGGATATCAGTCAAGGGTTAGGCGGGCCTAATCTTGTCAGTGAAAACTGGCGGGAAATGGACAGTCGGTTAATATTCCGACCCACCCGTTAGATAATTTTCAAAATGACGAAGAGTAGTACTTTGAGCGTATTATTGGATTTACGTTTGCAACATAAGATTTTTTCAAGTGTTGTGAAGATTTTTTCCTTCGGGAGAAGAAATTCAAAGGAGCATTCTTCCTAGAAAAGTTTTGATTATACTATCTAATGGGTTCCGTACCGCAAACCGACACAGGTGGGTGAGGCGAGTAGCCTAAGGTGAACGGGTGATTCCTCGTTAAGGAACTCGGCAAAAAAGCTAGGCGTAAGTTCGCAATATGCCTTCCCTGTCGTTCGCGCTTCACTATTGTTTGGCACTCACTTGATAAAAATCTAAAAATTTAAAAATATAAAAATTTAAAACAAATATTTTTAGATTTTTAATTTTTTAAGTTTTTAACA
>PCWD01000058.1:4947-8051 GCA_002787255.1 Parcubacteria group bacterium CG11_big_fil_rev_8_21_14_0_20_39_14
ACAGGTCCCTGCTAACTCGTAAGAGGATGTATAGGGGCTGACGCCTGTCCAGTGCTGGAACCTTAACCTCGGCGGTGCGTTCCGCTTTCGCGTCACGACCGCCTCATAAATCCTAAATTCGAAATCCTAAATCCTAAACAATATTTAAATCACAATTTTCCAAATTCCAAACACGAGTTTGGAACATTTGAATTTAGAATCTGGAATTTGTTTGGAATTTAGACATTAGAATTTAAAATTTTGAGGTTAGTCGCGGAGCGACAGCGGAGCGTGCTAACCGAGCGAAGGGCCAGTGAACGACCGCGGTAACTATAAGCACACGGATTGTAGTTGTAAAATCTAACTATATGCGGGGAAATCTGGTAAGTATCTAGTGTTACTCAACTCCTTAAACGTCGGAGTATAGTAAAAATACACTAGTGCAGATTATCCGCAGGAAAGATTCCTTAAGTTTCCTAAAACTATGGAACAATGGCTTAAACAAGTGCCGTCCGAAATTGGTTATTACCTATCCGGTTTCGTAGATGGCGAGGGGAGTTTTAATCTCTCCGTACGCAAAGGCGAAGGATACAGATATGGATGGCAGCTTGGATTGAGCTTCAACGTATCCCAAAGGGATAATACGAATCTCTTTCTCCTGAAAAGATATTTGGGATGCGGGAGGCTGAAAACAAGAAAAGATGGAGTACATTCTTTCGTCGTTGAAAACTTCAACTCGCTGAAAGGACGAGTAATTCCTTTCTTCAAAAGGTTTAATTTTCTTTCTTCTCGGACAAAGACAAATTTCTCAATTTTTACAAAAATTGTAAAATTGATGGACGAAAAGAAACATTTAACATCCGAAGGATTAAAGGAAATTCTTGAACTTCGAGAAAAGTTAAATGAAGGACGAGGAAGAAAACAAAAATACAATTTAAAAGACGTTAATCTAACTTAAGGAAAATCCTCAGAGACTATACGTTAGAACCCTGATGAATTTCAGGATATGAGATAGTCCGATCTCACGAGCGATTGTGAGTATCAGCAAAAGCTGAAATAACAAAATGAACCGTGTTAAAGTAGCGTAATCCCTTGCCGTGTAAGTTACGGCCCGCATGAAAGGCATAACGACTGAGGAACTGTCTCAACGAGGAGCCCGATGAAAATGCAATGGGGGTGAAGATGCCCCCTTCCTGCGGCTAGACGAAAAGACCCCGGGAGCTTTACTATAGCTTTTTATTGTTTTAGTGTTTTGGATGCGTAGTGTAGATGGGAGGCGATGAATCCTCGCTTTCGGGCGGGGTGGAGCCGCCAATGAAACACCATCCTTTCAAAATGCTATGACTAACCGAGCACTCAGATATGCACTATCTAACAAGAAAAATGACAAGAAGAAGTTTTGGCAAAAATAATTGATTGTGATAGCGCATAACTGAGTGCTCGGGACAGTGGATGGCGGGTAGTTTAAGTGGGGCGCTTGCCTCCTAAAGAGTAGCGGAGGCGTTTATAAGGTCGGCTAACTCCGGATGGAAATCGGAGTGATAGGGTAAAGCTATAAGCCGGCTTGACTGCAAGGCGTATATGCCGCGCAGAGAGGAAACTCGAACTTAGTGAACCGACGGATTTTAATAGAAAATCCGAAGATCATCAGACAAAAGTTACCCCGGGGATAACAGGCTAGTAGGGCCCGAGAGTCCTTATCGACGGCCCTGTTCGGCACCTCGATCAGTTAGCCGATTGTCGAGGTTAAATCGACTCATAACGGAGAAAGCCATATATAAACCCCAGCAATAATTTGATATAATTTATATATGGTCAACACCGTGGGAAGTTGCGAAAATAAATATTGGAATAAGAAATGGATCCCAATTAAAAAAGCGCTTGCGTTAAATTTAAAGCAAAAAGCGTTAATTATTGGGTCTCTTCTTGGTGATGGAACAATGCGCTTAGGTAAAGGCGCAAGGAATGTTAACTTTAAAGCAGAACACGGATTAATGCAAAAAGATTATGTTAAGTGGAAGTATCAGATACTTAAACCATTTGTATTTACTGAACCAAAGATAAGTTATAGGTACAACGAAAACGGCGACAGATATGCAAAATCCTGGTGGTTTAGAACGATAAGACACCCCATATTTACGCAGATTTATAAAAAATTCTACAAAGGAGAAAAACACAGGAATGGAAGGAAGATAGTTCCATCAGAAATAAAGGAAGAAATAAATCCTTTTGTATTAGCTGTGTGGATAATGGATGATGGATCATACTCAAAAGGCAGAATTGATATTAGCACTTATTCATTTTCGTTAAAAGAAATAAATACATTGCAGGAACCTATTAAGAATGTTCTCGGTATTAGGGCAAATTATTATCGAGACCGCGACAAAGGATTCAGAATGTATTTTAATCAAGAAGATACCAGGAAATTAATTAAGGTAATTCATCCATACACCATTCCTTCAATGATGTATAAAATAGGCTTTCGCAACCCCGTAACGACTGGATTCCCGCTATTTGCCAAAAATACGGGATGAAGATAACATTTTATAATGTTATAAAACGTCGATATCTAGATTGGATAATCTGGGTAAAGGTATAGTCTATTCTATTAGTAATAATAGATTCAGTGGTCGGCTCAGCGCATCCTGGAGGTGGAGAAGCTTCCAAGGGTTGGGCTGTTCGCCCATTAAAGCGTTACGCGAGCTGGGTTCAAACCGTCGTGAGACAGGTTGGACTCCTATCTGCCGTAGGCGCCGAGTCTTGAGGAGAGTTCTGGGTAGTACGAGAGGACCCCCAGGAACTAACCTCTGGTCTACCAGTTGTCACGCCAGTGGCATTGCTGGGTAGCTAAGTTGGGAAAGGATAAGCACTGAAAGCATATAAGTGCGAAGCCTCCTTCAAGATTAAGACTCATAGATTGGTTGAAGACTACGACCTTGATAGGCTGCAGGTGTAAGCCCCGTAAGGGGTTTAGCCGAGCAGTACTAATAAATCATCTTATATACTCGACTAGCAATTACTGATCATTGTGAAGAAAATGAGATACATCGGTAACATCCTACTTCACGCTGATTAAACGCTGATAGGGCTCGCTTCGAAGGAGAAAGGAACATCCAGAGGTAAAA
>PCWD01000043.1 GCA_002787255.1 Parcubacteria group bacterium CG11_big_fil_rev_8_21_14_0_20_39_14
GAATAAACGCGAATAAATTCAATATTTTGGCAGTCAAATTTTCATTCTCATTCCCTTATTTTAACTTCGCTTTTCTGATAAACCCAATATAACTTCCCTCTCGAATTACGAATCTAAACTAATTACGAATCCTTCAGTCAACTCAGGATGGTGAACTTGTTGAACCATTCGTAATTCGGGGAAATTCGTAATTCGATTCGTAGGTATATGGTAGTATTAACTGTGCTTGACGGCTTTGGAATCGGCCCCTCTCATGACGGAAACGCTGTTTCCAGAGCCCAAATGCTCAATTTTGAAGAAATAAAAAATCATTATCCGGGCTGCGCTCTTCAGGCAAGTGGAATTTCGGTTGGTTTAACCTGGGGGGAACAGGGGAATTCTGAAGCCGGTCATCTTACAATGGGAATGGGGAAAATTGTCTATCAATACCTTCCCAGGATTATTTTTGCCATCAGGGATGAATCCTTTTTTAAAAACCCGGCTCTGCTCGGAGCAATTGAACATACAAAAAAAAATAATTCAACCCTTCATTTAATGGGTCTTCTTTCCTCGGGCGGGGTCCATGCTTATATTGACCATTTTTACGCTCTGCTGGAGCTTTGTAAAAGAGAGGGGATAAAAGCAAAAGTCCATGTTTTCACCGACGGAAGAGACGCTCCGCCAAATGAAGCGGCTAAATTTTTAAGAGCAATAATTGAAAGGTTGGAAAAAACAGGAGTGGGAGAAATTTCTACAATTATGGGCAGAACTTTTTCAATGGACCGAAACAATAATTGGGAAAAAACAGAAAAAGCATATAAACTTCTGACCGAAGGCGCTGGGGAAAAAACAAAAGACCCGATTTCCTATATTGAAAGTTCCTATAAAAAAGGAGTTTTTGATGAACATCTTGAACCTGTCCAGGTTTTGCTTTCGCAAAATTCAGAAAAAGAAAGCTTAATTAAAGACGATGATGCGGTTATATTTTTTAACTACCGGGAAGATTCAACTCGCCAGCTTTCCCTGGCCTTTGTTGACCCCCAATTCTATCAATTTGAAAGAAAGTCCCTAAAAAATCTTTATTTTTGCACAATGACCAGATACCTTGAAGGATTGCCGGCTCAAGTTGCTTTTGAACCGCTTGAAATGAAACATCCTCTGGGACTGGTTTTGGCCGAAACCCAGAAAAGACAATTGAGAATTGCCGAAACCGAAAAATACGCTCATGTAACCTTCTTTTTTAATGGGCTGCGGGAAAAACCATTTTTGGGAGAAGACAGAACTTTAGTTCCTTCAATTACCGAAACCCAATTTGAAAAATATCCAGAAATGTCAGTTCAGGAAGTCAGCAAGCGAGCCCAGGAGGCAATAGGAAGCGGGTATTATGATTTTATTTTAATAAACATTGCCAACCCTGATATGCTGGGCCATACTGGAAACATTGGAGCCTGCATCAAGGGGCTTGAAGCGGTTGATACCTGCCTCGGTGATATAAAAAACGTTGTCCTGGAGATGAACGGAATTCTAATGGTTACTTCAGACCATGGAAACTGCGAGGAGATGCTCAATCCTTATACCGGCGAGGTCTTAACCGAACATACCAGTAATCCGGTTCCTTTTTATCTAATAGGAGCTGAATTTTTTCGAGAAAAAATGGCCGAAGAGATTTCCCGCGAGCAGCACGAACCCATTGGTTTTTTGACTGATATTGCCCCAACCGTTCTTAATTTGCTAAAAATTCCCGTGCCAGAAGAAATGACCGGAAAAAACCTGTTGCCATACCTTGTATATTAGATATTAGATATTGGATATTGGATATTGGATATTGGATGATGAAAAAATCCGCGGTAGAGCTCGCGGGTTTTTAATAATTGGCAGCGAGCGAGCCCCGTTAGATAGAGCTCGCAAGCTCGCTATCTAATGGGACAAGCGAGCGAACCAATTATATAGTGGAGGAGACAGTCCTCCTCCTACTCTATTATCGGCGGATGCCATCTTTATGGCTAATCTAAGGGGGTTGGAAGGAAAGCTTCGGGAGTTGGCGAAGTGACGATATCCGGTGCCGGAACAGACGATTCCTGACCAACTCTATTTTTCTGGCCTAAAATAAATTGAACAATTTGGCTGTCTTTTTTTAATTTGGCAACCCAGAGCACATTATCCGGATTTATTTTGATTTTTCCTTCCGGCTCCCAGAAGACCCTTTCAAAACTATTAATGCTAAGGGGATTTTTTTCATCCTGAGGATTGCGCTGAAGCAACCAAACATCCGAAAGGGTATATTTTGAAAAATGGCTTAATTTTCCAAAATATAAATCGCCGGAGGTTAGATAAACCGCTGAATATCTCTCGGAACTAAAGGAACTGCTCAAAAATTTCTGCCTCAAAATTAAACCGGCAAGCGCCAGAACCAGAACCAAAATTATGACAAATAAAATTTTGTTATTTAGTTTATTCATTTTTTACGAAGTCCGACTTCATAAACTTCTTTTATTCTATTCCCTCATTGCCCAAAGCGCATAGTTGCAAAATTCATCCCCTATCAGAAACTCTATTTCTTTATCAATATTTTTTAAAAAAACCTTTATATATTTTTTATCCTGCTTTAATTCAAAATCCGCCAAATGCTTGTAAGCGGCTATGGCTGATTTTATCGCCGATAATTTATATAAATTTTTATTAAAGTTGATAGGGGGCATAAGAAAACCTTGAACCTTAAACCTTAAACCTTAAACCTTAAGCCTTGAACCCTGAACCTTGAACCTTAAATCCCGACTCTCAACTCAAGGCTCTCCACTCTTTTTTCCAGGGAAAGTATTTTTTCCTTGTCGGTTTCTCGGTCCTTTTGATATTTTTGGAGCAATGCCTTAATTTCCTTTAATTCTTTCTGGATTTGGCTGATTTGTTTGCTGTGCCCGGTAATTACTTCTTCAATAAAGGCAACTCTTCTTTCCAAACTATCAAGTTTATACCAGAGCTCTTTAATATCTTCTTTTAATTCTTTTCTTAATCCTTCAATTTTCCCATCCAATCCCTCAATTTTTCCATCTAATCCTACAATATCGCCTTTTAATTCCTTTCTGACTTCCGCAATATCTCCCCTAATCCTTTTTTCGGTATCCACAAAACCGCGCTGAACCATTCCGGCTAAGTCATCAAGCGAAATTTCTTTACTTTTATTTTTCTTTTTCTTTGACATCTTTCTATTTTTATTTTAGGCCCTTGAAAACTCTTGTCAATAAACCAATGGGCCAACAGGCCAACAAGCCGATAAGTCAACAAGCCAACAAATAAATCTTCTTAAATCGCAAGCAGCCGCTTGCCCAGTAGAGCAACTTCCAGTGACAAACGCCGTTAGGCGCGTTTTGCCTTTTGTCTGTCAATTAATGCGAGTAATTTTATATTTACATCCCCAGAAATTATGCCAGGGCGTTTGTCTAAAACGCGCCTTACTGGAAGTTGTCTTACTGGGCTTGCGATTTAAGAAGATTTAGAAAATAGAATAAGTTGCTGCTGTTGAAATCAGACTTCAACAGACTTTAACTATAAAGACCCTGTCTTGATAGTTTTCAAATAGCTTTGGCAATGGGATGATAAAAGTTATTTGTTTCTTTAATTTTTATTTGCTCCTTTATTGGCTGAAATTCCTTATCCCCAATATATTTAAGATAATCTTTGTGAATTCCAAGGCAGTGCTTCTGAAAACTGCAGGTTTGGCATTGGGGAAGAAAGGTAATTTCCCGCTCCGGCAAGGTCCGCCAAATAAATGACCAGAGTTTGGGAGAAAGGGCGCATAAAGGAAAATGGTAAAGCCGAATTTCAAAAGGAGCATTCTTTATTTTGCTGAAAAGCTCTTCAAGATAGGGTTTTGCCTGGGTGTGGGTAATTCCCACTTCTTTAATATTATCCCCTGCCCTACCTTCCATTTCCATAAAAATAAAAATTAATCTTTCAATTCCGGAAATTGACTTCTTAGAATATGGTTGGAAAAAATCGCCAAAAACAAAATCATAAACATCATTTAGGTGGGGAAGGGTTAATTTATGAATAACCACCCTTATTTCAACTTCATTTTTTTTGCTTCTCAGAGACAGCAAATTTTTAAGGGAATTATGTATAACTAAACACTAATTGCGAAATTTATTGAGAAATCCCACAATCATATTTTTAATTGCAGGAATGTGTAAAATTTCAGATATAAAATACTCCAAATTGCTTTGCTGGTCTGCGGTTCTTATTTTTACAATTTCGTCATAATCAAAATTAAAAAGTATGCTTAAACATTATTGGTGTTTTTAAAAAATTTGAGCATTTTAAAACTGATAAG
>PCWD01000011.1 GCA_002787255.1 Parcubacteria group bacterium CG11_big_fil_rev_8_21_14_0_20_39_14
ACCGACGTGCGCAAAGCCATTGCCCAGTCAGTCAATACTTTTTTCTATTATATCGGCGGCGGCTATGAAGATTTTTTCGGTTTAGGGGTGGAGAAGATTGTTAACTATGCCAAACGGTTTGGCTTGGGTTCTCAAACCGGAGTGGATTTAGCCGGGGAAGCGGCCGGGTTTTTACCCACGGAAGAATGGAAAGAAAAAACCAAAGGCGAGCGCTGGTATATTGGCGACACTTATCATCTGGCCATTGGCCAGGGCGACCTCTTGGTTACGCCTTTACAGGTAGCCATCTACACTTCGGTTTTTGCCAACGGCGGCCGTCTTTACCGCCCGCATCTGGTAAAAGAAATACTTACCAGAGATGATAAATTAGTCAGGGAAGTTGAAACCGCGCCTATAAAAAGCGATTTTATTGATAAATATAATATTGAAGTTGTGCGCCAGGGTCTGCGCCAAACCATAACTTCCGGCAGCGCGGCCAGCTTAGGGTCTTTGCCCGTGGCCGTGGCTGGCAAAACCGGCAGCGCCCAATGGTCAACCAAAGAAAAAACTCATGCCTGGTTTACCGGTTTTGCCCCTTATGAAAAGCCGGAAATCGTGATTACGATTTTAGTAGAGCAGGGCGGAGAGGGCAGCGAGGTGGCCGTGCCGATTGCCCGGGAAGTGATGCAGTGGTATTTTAATAGGTAGGTGTTAGGTGTTAGGTTTTGGGTTTTAGGGATTTTGTCAATTCTTGACTTTTTTAAAAAATGTGATAGATTGAATTATAAAATCATTTAATTTAAGTTATCTAAAGGGAGGTGTACCTTGAAAGATAAAGAAGTGGTTGTGATTAAAATTGGATCCAAGGTCCTTGTTTCCGAGTTGGGCAAAATTCGGTTGAAGGTTTTAAGGTCACTGGCCAAACAGATCAGTAAAGTTCATCAATCGGGCGGTATTCCTCTAATCGTTACTTCCGGCGCCATTGCCTGCGGCAATTCGTTGGCTTGGGCCAAAACTGTTATTGACAAACAGGTGGCGGCCAGTATCGGTCAGCGAAAACTAATGAGCCATTGGGGCCAAGCTTTTGATGATCACGGCCTGGAAGTTTCTCAAATACTTTGCACTCATCTTGATTTACGTCATAAGACGGTATTAGCGGTTTTGCGCCGGACTTTAAAATTAAGAATCATTCCGATCATTAATGAAAATGATTCGGTTGCCGACGAAGAGATCCGTGCCCTTAAGGAACATGGAGACAACGATGCTTTGGCAGTGGGCGTCGCCATTGGCGTCAAAGCCGATCGGTTAATAATGCTTACTGACGTTGACGGATTTTTTGCCGATAACCCCAAAACCAATCCGGGCTTGCTTCCGATTCCTGTCGTTTCGGTTATTGACGACGAAATTAAGGCAATGGCTCAACGGATTGATTCGGATCGGCCGACAGGGATGGGTTTAAAGATTGACGCTGCCGGCAAAGCCATGAAGGCCGGCATTACGGCTCATATTGCCAACGGCGACCGTCCTAATGTTATTTGTGATATCCTTTCCGGGCAACAAATTGGTACTATGTTCCCGGCCGTTTCCGGCTTATAAAAACGATGCCGACAGTTTATCCCCTACGTCTTAATGATTTAGGGGATTTTTTAACTACGCTAGAAATTGTCAATCCGGTTGACTCGCTGCTTGATTTTTTTTAAAAAATGTGTTAGATTGGGGTTTAACACAAAAAACGTTCTTTCGACAACAAAATTCTAACTGAAGGATAAAAAACTGGAGGGAAGCTGTGATAATCAAAGACGGAAAATACGACGATCCTTTCGTCCAAAGTGTCTACGAACGGATGTACCCCGGGATGTTCAACCAACAAGGGTTGGTTATGCCCTTGATGGGGTATACGTATGGAGAAGCTCGGACTCGTCCGATATATACGGAAATTGCCCCGCATGAAGTCGATTTATCAAATCAAATCGGACCGGTGAGATTGAGACTTCCTGTTTTCAGCGCCATCATGGATACGGTTTCCGGGCCTGATATGGGTAAAGCTCTTTCTGATGTCGGCGGTTGTTGCGTTCTTTGGCGCCATCCGAAAGCTGAAGTCCAACTTGGCTGGGCAGAAGAAGTTTTGAAGCATAAGCCATGTCTGGTGGCTGATCCCAAGTGCTTGCGGCCAGAAGCAACTTTGGCGGATGCCAATGAGATTTTAACAAAATTTCATTTCAGCACTATCCCGATTGTTTCCAAAAGTGGAGTTTTACAGGGTATATTATTTACCGGCGGAGTCGCTTTTAAGAAACATCGCCTCTCGGAGCCGGTGACAGAGCGGATGACGCCGCTGGCAAGACTTAAGTTCGTCAACATTAACGTTCCTTTTGAAAAAGTAAGACACAGGTTGTTTCATGAGGACGAATGTTCGGTTCTGCCGGTTTTGGGCAGGGGGGGCAGGTTTAAAGGCATCTATTTTATGAAAGATGCCTTAGCCGCTGAACCATCTTACCACAACGGGAAACCGTTGGTCGGGATGGGCGTCGGAGTTTCTCCGGAAGATTTGGAGAGAGTCCGCCTCGGTTTAGAACTCGGCGTAGGCGTTTTCTGCGTTGACAGCAGCCATGGCGATGGCTTGGGCGTAATTAAACAGGCAGAGGCGATTGTCAAAATCGTTAATGGCCGGGCCGCGGTTATGGCCGGCAACATAGCTGATATCGGCGGTTATCATCACCTGGCTCAAGTCGGTGTCGATGCAGTTAAGTGTAATATTGGCTCCGGGTCGGCTTGTACGACTTCTGAAGGTACTGGCGTTGGTGTGCCGACCTTTACTCTTTTGCGAGAAATTGATTTCATGCGTCAGGTGTTATTAAGTAAGGGCGAGAATGCTCCGGCCGTGATTCCTGACGGCGGAATTGATGGACCAGGAGCTATCGCTGTGGCTTTGGCAGGTGGCGGTGATGCCTGCATGGTTGGAAAATATCTGGTCGGTGCCCAAGAGTCACTCTCTTGCGTTGAGAGAGGAGTAACCCGGGAAGGTATGGTATATTACCGGGGCATGGCTTCAAAACCCGCGATAAATGCGCGTGCTTCCTCTAGCCGATACGGCAAAGAGAAAAAAGCTTCTGAAGGGGAAGAAGGTTATGTCCCATACCGCGGACCTTTAACAACCTGGATAGCAGAAGATACGGAATTAATCCAGGGGGAGCTGTCCCATATCGGAGCGAGAAACATCGCCGAGGCACGTGAGTTTGCCAAATGGCCCATGGCTTTTACGGTTTTTACCGCAGCTGGGCAAAGACAAATTGGTTCTCAGTTGGAGTAACAAAACATAAACAATCAAACAAGGGATTGCGCTTAACGTAGTCCCTTTTTTTGCTTTTAACACCTCGGTTTGTGGGGGTTCGACCCCTCGCTAAAGGGGTCGAACCCCCTTACGGACTTGCGAGGCAAGCCCCACATCTTATTAGCACTCTCTTGACCCCGCCTCTCGCGAGAGGCAGGGCAGGCACGAGTGCTTTTCTATTATCAAATTAGCACTCTCTTGACCCCGCCTCTCGCGAGAGGCGGGGCAGGCACTAGAATTAGCACTCTTGACAGGGGAGTGCTAAGAATGATAATATCAAAATATGGATGAGAGAAAGCTAATAATTCTAAATACAATCATAAAAGAACATATTAAAACTGGCGCGCCGGTGGGGTCAGGCGTTTTGGTTGATAAATACCGCTTAGATATTTCTCCGGCAACGGTCAGGAACGAAATGGCGGAGCTGGAAGAAGAAAATTTTATAATCCAGCCCCATACTTCAGCCGGCCGCATCCCTACGGAAAAGGCCTATAATTTATATCTGGCCAGTTTAAAAGAAAAGCAACTGGCGGAAAAAGAAGCGGAAGTTTTAAGACGGGCTTTAAAAGGAAATGACGAAGCCAGTTTTAAGCAAACGGCTAAAGAGATGGCGAAGATTTCGGGCAATGCGATTTTTTGGGCTTTCCACAAAAATAATCTTTATTACACCGGCATTTCTAATTTATTTTCCCAGCCGGAATTTTCCGAGCCCAA
>PCWD01000065.1 GCA_002787255.1 Parcubacteria group bacterium CG11_big_fil_rev_8_21_14_0_20_39_14
CAAATCCGTCAGGATTTGTACTATCGGGGTTAGTTTCGCGCAAAGAACCTGCTATTCCTTATTACGCATCATCTTTAATATATACTTAGAGCAAGAAATAACTGAGGAAGAAAAAGCGAAAATTTTAAGAAAGATTAACGAAAGATTTTTCTCTTTTAAGGTAGCGGGAGAAGCAGTACTACTTTAAAAAATCATACAAGAAGGTGAAAAATGGAACGAGAGCAACTGGCGACAAAGCTGGCAGGGGCAGCATTTAAAGCATATTTTGGAGAATGTTTCGAGGGTAATTTAAGTAATCCTAAAACAAGACCAGCAATGTCAGAGCGAATGATGACCACCCTTCCCAGAACGAAAAAAGCCATTCTTAAAACTCTTGAAGAGTTGGACATCGGAGAAGAATAAAATTAATAAAAGAAGGTTAGTAAATTAAAGTGTCATTTTGACACTTTTTTATTTTCCATCTAAAATTTGCTTATGACAAAGTCAAGGATATTTTTATACTTTTGCCTGTCTTTTATTGCCGGAATTTTTATTGATTCTTTTTGGGGATTTCCCGCCCCGTTAGATGTTTACTATCTAGGGGGGTTAATTTTGGGAATTTTATTAATTTCGGTTTTCTGGCCCAGAAAAAAGATAGTTATTGCCGGTTTTTGCATTTTGTTTTTGGTTTTGGGAATTTGGCGCTATCATCAAGCAGAATCAATAATTATGAACGATGAATTGAAAAAATTTAATGATTTTGACCGGAAAATTACTTTGGTTGGAATTGTTGATGATGAGCCAGACATTGGAGCAAATACAATAAAATTAAGAATAAAGAGTAAAGAACTAAAAATCAATAATGAATCGATTGGTGTTTCCGGAAAAGTTTTGCTGACAACCTATCGTTATCCGGAATATAAATACGGCGACAAATTGAAAATTATTGGAAAACTGGAAACGCCGCCGGTTTTAGCCGCCTCAAAAGAGGCGAGCCCCGCCCCTTCGGGGCGGGAAGGATTTAACTACCAGGATTATTTAAAAAAAGAGGGGATTTATTCAGTGATGAGTTGGCCAAAAATTGAGTTAATTGGTTCGGGCTTTGGAAATTTCCTGAAGCGAATTCTTTTTTCTTTGAAAAATAAATTGGAAGAAAGTTTGAATAAAATAATGTCGCCGCCCGAGTCCGCGATTTTGGAGGCCTTGCTTTTTGGAGATGAGAAAAATTTTTCCAAAGACTGGAAGGATAAATTAAATATTACCGGCACGCGGCATATAACCGCGGTTTCGGGAATGAACATCACGATTATCGCCAATATCTTGATGGGATTTTTAATTTCAATCGGCTTTTGGCGCAAACACGCTTTTTACTTTGCAATAGTTGTTTTAATTTTTTATATTTTAATGATTGGCGCGCCGGCTTCGGCGGTCAGGGCCGGAATTATGGCTGGGCTTTTGCTTCTAGCCCAGCACCTTGGAAGGTTAAACAGCGCTTCGCGGGCAATAGTTTTTGCTTCGGTTTTTATGCTGGCGATTAACCCTTTGCTTTTACGATTTGATGTCGGTTTCCAGCTGTCGTTTCTGGCAGTGATGGGGATGATTTATCTTGGGCCGTATTTTTATGAAAAATTTAAAAAAGTGCCGGAAAATTTTGGAATCAGATTGGCTTTAACTTCAACCATTTCGGCCCAGATTTTTACTTTGCCGATTTTGATTTATAATTTCGGCCGGATTTCTCTTTTTTCAATCCCGGCCAATATTTTGATTGTTCCCTGGCTTCCTTTAATTACTGTTTATGGATTTATTATTGTTTTTTTGGGTATATTCTTTTTGCCTCTCAGCCAAATTTTATCCTGGCCCGCTTGGTTGATTTTAGCCCTTTTTACAAAAATCATTGATTTTATTTCCAGTTTAAAATTTGCCAGCTTGACTTTGGAAAATATTCATTGGACCTGGCCGATAATTTTGTATTTGATTTTGGGTTGGATAATATACAAAATAAATTTAAAATTTAAAATGCAAATCTCAAAATGAAAATTAAATATTTAAAATTTTATATTTTGGGAAGTTTGTTGGTTATCGCAGTTTTGGTTTGGATTACTGTTTTTACCGGCCAGGGGAGCGGGCTTTTGGAAGTTAATTTTTTTGATATTGGACAGGGCGACGCGATTTTTATTGAAACGCCTGAAAAGATTCAAATTTTGGTTGATGGCGGACCGGACGCAAAAATTTTGGAAAAATTAGGGAAAGAAATGCCTTTTTACGACCGGACCCTGGATTTGGTAATTTTGACCCATCCTGACCCCGACCACTTAAACGGAATAATTGAAGTTTTTAAACGATATAAAATCAAAAAAATTGTTTATACCGGAGTTGTGCCCGAAGATTTAAAACAAAAAGGAGTTGATATTATTGAAAAAAGCAAAGCGGAAAAAATAATTGTCAAAGCCGGCCAAAGGGTTGATTTGGGTCAGACCCCATTAGACAGCAAGCATCTAACGGAGCAGGTTTACATTGATATTTTATATCCGTTTGAAGATATTACCGGTCAAAAATTCAGCGATTTTAATCAAACATCAATTGTTTGCCGTCTGGTTTACGGAAAAATATCTTTTTTGCTGACTGGCGACGCTCCAAAATCTGCAGAATATCAATTATTGGCAAAACAAGTTAACCTTGACTCCGATATATTAAAAGTTGCCCATCATGGTTCTAAGACTTCAACCACTAATTATTTTTTAGAAGCAGTTTCGCCGGCAATCGCCGTCATTCAGGTTGGCAGAGACAATAAATTCGGCCATCCGCACCGGGAAGTTTTGGATGACCTGAATCAGCAAAACATAAAAATTTTAAGGACCGATCTTTTGGGCGATATAAAAATATTGAGCAATGGAATGCGATATAAAATAGAAAATCCCGAATAAATCGGGATTTTATTTTTACACACCTGGTAGAAGAATTTTTTTTGCCAATTCTATTGCTTCATCAAGATTATCTACGATAAATCCGGATATTTCTTTTAGCATTGGATGGTCGTGAGGATTTCCCTCTTTTTCAATAACTAAAATAATTGGTTTTCTTTTGCTGTCCGCCCAGCCGGCTTCAAGAATTGTTCCAATGGAAACCTTTTTTGCGCCAATAAGATTTATTAGCATAGCATCACAGCGCATTGTATCAAATCGATCCCGGCAGGTAATACCCCTGCCAGACGAAAGCGGTATATCTTCGTAAGAGGCTTTAATTTGTTTTTCATTTTTCAAGTAGTCTTTTCCCCTCATCGGCGAGATGACCTTAATTTGCGGCGGCATTTTTTGGGCGACATATTTTCGCCAATCAGTTGAATTTCCATATGAAACATCGGTTATTGGCCCACTTAAAAAAAGATAAAACACTCCTTTCATTTTTCACCTCCTTAGCTATTTTCATCTAAGAAATTAAGAACCTGGAAAAATGCCTTACCGTTTTTCTCGGCAATTTCTTGGGCAAATTCATCTTTGTTTACAAAGACGACTCTCTTTTTGTAGCCAAGAATTCTTATCAGCATATAGGCAGCGCCCAAATCAAAGTGGATGCCCTTGCTTTCCTTTTGATACCAGACCTGGATTTCATCGGCTTCAAAAATTTTTTCCAGGTTTGTGTCGCAAATATTTATGCCTCCGCTGGGATCATCCTGCTTCGTGTCCCTTATCGGCAAGTGAACCTGATAACCTCTTTTTTCCAGTTTTTCCGCATATTTTTTAATTTTCTCGGTAATTTCAGGTTTGACTCCCCTGACCGGACAAATAAGAAATATTTTTTTCTTTTTCATTTCACCCTCCCATTTTAATTATCAAATAACTTTTTATCTAATAAAGCCTATATCCCAATAAGTTATTTGTCAAATTGTTTGATTGGTGGTATAAAGAATAAAGTAATCAGCGAATAACGAATCTATGCGAATATACGATAACTCATTTCATTTATT
>PCWD01000030.1:0-3700 GCA_002787255.1 Parcubacteria group bacterium CG11_big_fil_rev_8_21_14_0_20_39_14
TTCTTTGCCGATAAGGGTTATGAAGTCCATTGGATATCTTTAGTTCCCAATATTTTCGGAAACATTAAGGGCGTAGAATTTTATCGGTTCAGAGAATTCCCGGCAAAGCCGTTAGATATACTGTTTAACGCGATTCCGGTCAGGAAGTTGATAAGAAAGATCAACCCCGATATTTTACATGCTCACTATGCCGGGGTAAACGGGGTTTTGGGAGCCCTAAGCGGATTTCATCCATTTGTTTTAACTGCCTGGGGTTCTGACATTTTGATTGTTTCCAAAAATAGGTTGGTTAAACTCTTCATAAAATTTGCTCTAAAAAAAGCCGATTTAATAACCTGCGACGCAGAACATATGAAAGAAGCTATGATAGAATTAGGGGCAGATTCTTCAAAAATCAAAATTGTTTATTTTGGGGTTGATATCAGAAAATTTAGTCCCGGCCTTAGAGATGAAAAACTGATTGAAAAATTAAAAATTCAAAATTGCCCCGCAATAATCAGTTTAAGAAATTTTGACCCAATTTATAATCTTGAAACCCTCATTAAATCTATTCCTCTGGTTTTAAAAGAGGTTCCCGAAGCAAAATTTATAATTGCCGGCAGGGGTCCGGAAGAAGAAAAATTAAAAAATTTCGCTAAAAATTTAAAAGTTTTAGAAAGCATTAGATTTGTTGGTTGGATTTCAAACGAAGAGTTGCCAGCATATTTAAGAACAGTCGATATTTATGTTTCTACCTCTTTGTCTGACGCCGGAATCGCTTCCTCTACGACCGAAGCCATGGCTTGTGGTTTGCCGGTGGTGATCACAAATACCGGAGAAAATGATAAATGGATCGACGATGGAGAAAACGGCTTTCTGGTCGGAGCTAAAAATCCAAGAGCTCTGGCAGAGAAAATGGTTGTTTTGTTAAGAAACCGCATTTTAAGGGAGAAATTCGGCGCAGAGGCAAGGGAAACTGTTATGGAGAAGAATGATTACTACCGAGAAATGGAGAAAATGGAAAAAATTTATCAAAATTTAATATAACTTTAAGACGACGCCTCTAAAATTCTGTCAGAACCGCTTGAAGACATAAGGCTCTTTTTAACTTTTCTGGTTACATAACATCGTACTAGTTGAGCCAGAGTTCTTTCTGAATCCCAATAAAGCCGGTAAATGACAGGACCTAAACTAGCTGCGGCAAGATTGAAAAATATCCTAGGAGTTGGTTTTACCAAAAATGATCGCCAGAAACAAATGATTCCTTTTTTCATTTTCCCGGCACAGCAGTAGTTCCTTCCTGCAAAACGATAAATAAAGGCCAGATCGTTTTTACTTCCTCTTTCTTTGAAAGCGGAAAGATTTTTTTCTAAAAATTTATTTAAACCGGCAATTCTTCTTTCTCTAGGTTGATGGAGATAAACTTTTTTACTTTTGCGTCGGAAAACATGTTTTAACAATAATGGTTGATTAATGGCATAGGCTTTATAAAGACGGAAAAACTGAATGCCAAAATCAATATCGTCATCATGGTCGATTTCTTCGTCGTAAGAAATTTTAGAAAAAACTTCTTTTCTCAAAAGCCAATTGTCATCTATCGCACAATAGAAGGAATTTGATATGGATGGTAGGCCGTATTCTCGACTATTTTTATGAATAATAATCCTGCCGCCGGTAACCGCTCCAAAACTTTCGGGAAGTTCATTTAATTTGGGGACAGTAACTTCAAGGAAATTCGGCAAGTAGGCATCGTCATCGTCCAAAAAAGCGATAAATTCCCCCCTTGCCTTTTTTACTCCGTAATTTCTGGCAGCCGAGACCCCGCTATTTTTAGACAATTTATAATATTTGATCTTTCCCTCTCTGTTTTTAAACCCTTCAACTACTTTTTGGGTATTATCAGTGGAGCAATCATCTACCACGATACATTCAAAGTTTGGATAAGTTTGTTCTAAGCAGCTAGGCAAAGAGCGTTTGGCTAATATCTGAGAACGATTATAGGTAGTAATAATAATGCTAGTCTTTGGGCTTGCTTTTTCTTCCATAGTTTTTCGTATTGTTATTATCGTAGTATTTTTTTGAACCTTTTTTCAAGATTTTTTCTCCATAATAGCAATTCTTCTCCGGAGAGATTTTTTGTCCTTACCATGCACTTATATTCATTTGGTTTAGTTTTATAAGGGAGATAATTTTTATCAAAAGAGATATCATAATTTTCGGGGTTTTTCCAGATTTTACTTTCCGGGAGCGGAGCATATATAGTGAAATCAAAATCATATGTGTAGGGTTCAACCTCTTCACAGAACTGCCACATTTTTTCTAGACTTTTTTCATTTTCGCCCGGCAACCCGACTATCATTGCGCATTTAACATTTATGCCCGATGAATGCAAAAACTTAATTGCTTCTTTATTCATTTCTACGCTTGTTCCCTTCTCTATGCTTTTTAGGATTTCATCATTTGCGCTTTCAACACCTATCAGAACTTCTCTGAGCCCATTTTTAGCGGCGAATTTGATTAGTTCTTTATTTCTTAAAATAAGATCGGAGCGTGAAAAACAGCGCCAGGTCATTCCGTATTTTTTAAGCAACCGGGCAATTTGTAAATCTCTTTTCGGAAAAGCAAAAAATTCATCGTCGTATATCATAATAGCCCTGAACCCGATATCGGCTATTTCTTGAATTTCTCTTTTTATGTGTTGGATAGAGCAGAATCTTATACCTTTATCCCACCGGCAGCAAAAAGCACATTTTCCCCAGATGCAGCCCCGTGCTGTCATCATGGGTGTAGCCCTGACATTATTAATGTAGAATTCATATTGCCATAGGTCTATTGCTTTTCTGTCAGGATAAAAATCATCAATGTTTTTTGCCCAGCCCTCTATCACTTTTTCTCCTTTAGCAATAGCAAGTTTTTGAATAGTCAATTCGCCATCTCCTATTGAAACTTTATCAAATCCAGCGTCAAGAGATTCCTGCGGACAAATACTGACATGGGGGCCGCCAGCTGTCACCCTTTCGGCACCTTTTTCTTTTAGCCATTTTAATATTTCTTTTGCCCTTAGAAAGTCGGGAGTTACGATAGAAATCCCATAAAAATCTGCCTCTACAAATCTCCATCCATCAGCAAAGTCTAAAATTTCAACTTCATAGCCATTTTCTTTCAAGACATAAACAAGATAGAGACATCCAAGATGAGGTAATGATTTCTGATTCAAAAGATAGGGCCTGTCGGGTATAATAAGTATAGCTTTCATTATATAATTTTATATATCATATTTGTTAAAAAAATGGAAGTAAAAAAAGTTTTAATAATCGCCAACTTATTTCATGCTTCTCCGAGAATACCCATTTTAGCTAAATATCTTTCTGATTTTGGCTGGGAGCCGACAATTCTGACGGTACCAACAACGGAAGATCCCCGCAGCCAGTTAGTATTCCCTGCTGATTTTAAAGAAAAAACAATGGCACGGAGCTTTCCCAGATCTTTTTATAAAAATCATTGGATACATAATTATAAATTATTATTTAATAAGTTTATATCCGAAGATAACATAAAATTTACCAAAATTGATTCTGGATTATGGGGAGGCGATTGGGGAGAATACGGAAATATTATTGAAATTAGAATATAATAATATGAAAGTTAGCGTTATTATAACAACTTATCAGCAACCTGATTTTTTATCCGAAGCGATAGAAAGTATCTTAACGCAGACTTT
>PCWD01000030.1:3712-5074 GCA_002787255.1 Parcubacteria group bacterium CG11_big_fil_rev_8_21_14_0_20_39_14
TCCTCTTGGGCAAGAAACAGAAAAAATCGTTTTATCTTATAATGACCCAAGAATTGTTTATATTAAAAATGAGAAAAACCTTAAGGGAGCTAAAAGTTTGAATATTGGGTTAAGAGCTGCAAAGGGTGAGTATATTGCCATTTTAGATGACGACGATGCTTGGATTAGTAAGGATAAATTGGAAAAACAGATCAATTTTTTGGAGAAAAATCCAGAATATATTATTGTGGGAACCAGTTCTATACATATAGATCGCAAAACTAATAAGGAAATCACAAGATATACTGGAGGGTTTAACCTTAAAAATATAGAAAAATTTATTCTTACAAAAGTTCCGTTTGCGCACTCGTCAATTTTATGCCGGCGAAATGCTATGATTTCAGTAGGGGGATATAGCGAAGATTTACCCCGAGCTAAAGATATTGACTTGTATATAAAACTTGTTAAACTTGGGAAATTTGGATTTCTACCAGAATGTTTTATAAAGTATCGCGAAATAGTACCAGAAGAGGATATTATTATTAAAAAACATCTTCTCGATGCATTTTTTCATAAAAAAGTTATTTGGCGACATCGTAAAGATTTTCCTCATATTTATTTTTTAAGTTCTTACTTAAAAATTAGTTTAAGATATTTAATATTTAGAACCTTAATATTCCTCCCTCTTCTTTATAAAATATATAGAAAAGTACGTTATAATAAAGAAGATTTTCTGCCAACCCTAAAAATTCCTTCGGTAAGTAGGATTGGTCTGGATATTGAGTTAGCTCGTCAATTTAAGAGATTAAAACCAGGAATTGTTTTAGAAGCAGGTTCTGGGTGTTCTGGACGTTTACCTTATAAAAAATATATTCCCCATACAAAATATCTGACCCTAGATATTGATAAAAAAAGCAAACCGGATATTTGCTGCGATTTGCACGATATAAAATGGGAATCTGACTATTTTGATGCGGTTGTTGCTATTGAAGTTTTGGAGCATCTCTATAATCCCCAGAAAGCGATTGATGAAATGCGGCGGATTCTCAAACCGGGAGGAGTTTGCCTTTTGTCAACCAGGTTTATTCATCCCTACCATCCCGGCCCGAAAGACTATTACAGGTTTACCTGGGATTCTTTGAATTATCTTTTCAGAGATTTTCAAAAAGTGGAAGTTTTTCATCATGGGAACAAAATTCAATCTCTTTGGCAGATTCTTGCAGACGGAAAGTTGAAGATTTTTTTGAATATTTTCAACCCGTTGATCGCCAGGATAAGTTCCCGAAAAACCAGGTTTCCCTGCGGATTCATAGTTTACGCTGAAAAGTAGAATTTTTTAAAAACATGCCCAATCAGGAAAATTTTAATTCTCAGTTTTTAATG
>PCWD01000030.1:5099-7969 GCA_002787255.1 Parcubacteria group bacterium CG11_big_fil_rev_8_21_14_0_20_39_14
ACTATTTTATTATAAAAGAAATAATCAGGATTAAACCAAAGACCATTTTGGAAATTGGGGCGGGGAGCGAGATAGTGAAAAATTGCGTCAAAAACTTGGTTGAGGATTACCGGGTAATGGATATTAACGAGAAATTGAAACCGGATATTTTGTCCGATTTGAGAGATTTCCGGCCGGAACTGAAAGAAAAATTCGATTGTTTGGTTTGCGCCGAAGTTCTTGAGCACATGCCTTTTAGGGATTTGGAAAAAAATTTGGACAACATCCGCCGGTATTTAATTCAATCAGGGAAATTGTTGATTACCATTCCCCACAGAAGAGCAAGGTTTATGATTATCACCCCGTTTAATTATCAAAAACCGATAATTTTTACTTTGCCTTTTTTTATCAAAAGCAGCCCAAAATCTTTTTATAATCAAGTTATAAAGAGAAAAATCTGGATAGATCCTCATCATTGCTGGGAGATTGGCGATGGTAAAATTGAGAAAAGAGACGTAGAAACCGCAATGGAAAAAGTTGGCTTTAATATCGAAAAATTTATGAAACTTTTACATGTGGATTTCTGGGTTTTAACAAAAAAAGCATAATTTTATGTCAAAAATAAATCTCTCTTCTAAAATTTTTGTGGATGGAGCAGATCCGGAAGAAACTAGAGAAACTAAAAGACTTTTAGGGTTTGTTGATGGTCAGACTACTAACCCCACTCTGGTTTCCAAAAACCCGGCAGCTCGAGAAAGAATAGAAAAAAGAGAAAAATTTACCAGAGAAGAAATCTATCATTTTTATAAGGAAGTAGTAAATAAAATTGCCAAAATTACTCAAGGTCCAATTTCTGTTGAGGTTTATGCTGATAGCGAAACTAAGGCCGAACAAATGCTTGAAGAAGCCCGGGAAATGCAAAATTGGATTGATAATGCCTACATTAAGTTTCCTATCACTAAAGAAGGATTAAAAGCAGCTCACTTCGCCGTAAAAGAAGGGATTCCCATTAATATGACTCTTTGCTTTTCCCAGGAGCAGGCAGCTGCGGTTTATGCTGCCACCCTGGGAGCAAAGAAGCCAATTTTTGTCTCTCCTTTTGTTGGCAGATTGGATGATAGGGGAGAGAACGGAATGGAGTTGGTTTTTAATATAATTAGAATGTATCAAATTGGAGATGGTCATGTTCTCCCTTTGACTGCCAGCGTTAGAAATTTAGAACACTTACTTTATGCAATTCAAATTGGTTCCCCCTTAATTACTGTTCCATTTAAGGTGATTAAAGAATGGGCAGAAAATGGTTTTGTTTTACC
This sequence comes from Parcubacteria group bacterium CG11_big_fil_rev_8_21_14_0_20_39_14, assembly GCA_002787255.1. Classification (GTDB taxonomy): domain Bacteria; phylum Patescibacteriota; class Minisyncoccia; order Minisyncoccales. Next base: position 6,392 of record PCWD01000030.1, read on the forward strand.
AGATGAAAAATTTAACTATCAACCAAACCTCAAACCCATTGATTACAAAGAAATTGCTCTAGATAAGAACTGGCAAGATTACGATCCTTCGCATGATTTAACCGATATCGGGGTAGAAAAGTTTTCTCGGGACTGGAAAAATTTAATTCGATAGACAATTCAGGATTGTTTAAGCTAAAACATCTACTAAAATAATGCGTCACCCAAATATTCTTGATGGTCAAAATATTTTTGAACCCGAGAAAATAAAAAATCTGGTTTTTTATTACCAGGAGTTGGAAGAAAATAAAGTAAATTTATGAGATACCTTAGCTTTGATACCCGAGATTATTTAATTCTAAAATGGATTCCGGAAAACAAAGACTTAACTTTGCTTGAAATTGGAGTGGGATTGGGGAGTTTTGCCAATAAGATTCTTGGAAAAGTCAAGAAATATTGTGGAGTTGATATCTCCTGTGAATTAATTGATTATCTTTCTGATCTATACAAAAATAATGATTTTATAAATTGGCGATGTTTGGACGTTTGTCAGGAAAACTCTATATTAAATGAAAAGTTTAATATTATTTTTTCGGCTCATACACTAGAACATGTAGAGTCGCCACAGGGGTATTTTAATTTTATTGCCAAACACCTTGAACCCAATGGTACCACTTTTGTTATCTTCCCAAATGAATCAAAAGAGAAACATCACGGGATTACATGGTTTAACAACAAAAAAGAGTTATTAGAAATAATTGTTAAGGCCAGACTTAAAGTAACTGAGCTATTGGAAGTAAAAGAAACAACTTGGCACAGAGTTGTGAAATGGTCACTATGGGGATTTCCTAGATCGATGATCGTAAGAAATAAAAAAACTCCTCAAACTTTTGAAAAAACCGAAGCTTTTAAAATTATTAAATCAACCGGTATTAAAAAGTATTTATTTGCAGTTTATGCAAAAATAGTAACAAACTTGGCAGCGATGTTCCCTCTGTATAAATAGGAGGAAATTGGAAGGGATATTCAAGATAAAAATTTATTTATTCAACTGAGACGCAAATAAAAATAAAATTTTCATAATGTTAAATTTACCTTGGGTTTCTATTATTATCCCTTGTCGGAATGAGGAGAAATTTATTGGAAAGTGTTTGAATTCAATAATTAATAACGATTATTCCAAAGAAAGCCTGGAGATTTTAGTTATTGATGGAATGTCAGAGGATAAAACCAAAGAAATAGTAGAAAAATATACTAAGCAATATCTCTATATAAAAATTTTAGAAAACCCGAATAAATTTACTCCTTTTGGATTAAATATTGGAGTTAAGAATGCTAGAGGCGACATTATTATTAGAATGGATGCTCACTCTACCTATGAGAAAGATTATATTTCTAAGTGTATAAAATATTTAAATCAATATAATGCTGATAATGTTGGTGGAATATGGAAGATAATGCCCAGAACACATACCTTAATAAATAAAGCTATTGTTTTTGCTTCTTCTTCAATTTTTGGAGCGGGGGATGCCTATTATCGGCGGGGTTATTCGCGAGGACCAAAATGGGTAGATACGGTTTTTGGCGGGTGTTATAAAA
>PCWD01000024.1 GCA_002787255.1 Parcubacteria group bacterium CG11_big_fil_rev_8_21_14_0_20_39_14
TTTTAGCTCTCAATCTTGCTTGGTTAATATATGCGCCAGACTTCTAACGGGGTTGACATTTATTCTTTGACGATTAAAATAAAATTAGCACTCAAGAGCCGAGAGTGCCAGAACGTATTGGATATTGGATATTAGATATGGAATTAAAAGAGAGGGAAAAAACAATTTTGGGAGCGGTAGTGGAAGAATACATAAAAGAAGCTCAACCAATAAGCTCCAATTTTTTGGTGGAAAACTATAATTTCGGATTAAGTTCGGCTACCCTGAGGTTGGAGCTTCAAAAATTAACAAAGCAAGGGTATCTTTGCCAACCCCACACTTCAGCCGGAAGGGTACCAACCGATAAGGGTTATAGATTTTTTATTGATGAATTAGCAATTCCTCATTCGCTTGGACCCGAAGAAGAAGATTTAATAAAAAATTTTTTTGAGCAAGTAAAGGTTAATTTAGACAGCGACATTTCGGCATTTAACAGAAATTTAATAAAAATTATGGCTGAAATTTCAAAAGATTTGGTAATTGTAAGTTCTCTGGACGAAGAAGAAAACGAAGTTTATTATGAGGGAGTATTGAACCTCTTTCAGAAACCGGAATTTCAAGAGATTAAACAAATTCAGGGAATTTTCAAAATGCTCGAAATTTTCAGGGGCCTTTCAGAAGATTTTTTAAAAGAGAGCAACGATTTAAAAGCTCAAATTCAGGTTTTTATCGGGAAAGAAAATCCTTTTTATAATACCGAGGATTATAGTATAATAATTTCAAGGTCGGGATTTTCTCTTCAGCGGATTTTGGATAGGACTGCCCGCATCGCTACGCGAAACGTTGCAGGCGGGCCTGAAAAAGAAACAGAAATTTTTGCAATTCTTGGTCCAAAAAGAATGAGATACGATAAAAACATAAGCTTATTAAATTTTATCGCAAATTTAAAATGGAGGATGAAGAAGATAAAAATTTAGAGCCTAAAGAACTCCCGGATGATTTAGAAAAGTGCCGGGAAAATTTGGCAAAGCTCGAAAAAGAGCGCAGCGAATATCTTGCCGGCTGGCAAAGAGAAAGGGCTGATTTTTTGAATTATAAAAAAGCTCAGACGGAAATTTTTGAAGGATTCCAAAAAATGACAAATCAAATGTTGATATTGGAAATACTGCCGGTTTTGGATAATCTTGAGCTTTCTTTGAAACATTTCCCTCAAAGCCTGAAAGATGATGAATGGGTAAAGGGATTGATTCAAATTTATGAAAATTTTAAAGATATTTTGAAAGAGCAAGGGGTGGAAGAGTTCAAAAGCCGGGATGAAAAATTCAATCCCGAATTTCATGAAGCAGTAGAAAAGGTGGAATCAGAAAAAGAAGAAGGTATTATTGTGGAAGAAATTCAAAAGGGCTATACCTTAAATGGCAGGGTCATAAGGCCAGCCAGGGTTAAGGTGGCGGCGAGGTCAGAAAACTCAGATGAGAAAAAACAAGAAAAAGAAAATAAATAACAATTTTCAAAGGTCGAAAAAATCTATTGTTGTATTGTTAAATTGTTAAACTGTTATATTGTGAAAACTAAAGCAATTTAGCAATTTATCAATTTGGCAATTCAGTTAAAAATGGCTTTAATTCCATGGCAACCCTTCGGGGAGCTTGATAAATTTTTTGATGAAGAACTTAACTGGCATCCCATTGTTCCCTTCAAGAGATTCAAGGAGCCGGCAATGGATGTCTATCAAACAGATAAAGATGTTATAGTCGAAATTTCGGTACCTGGATACGATCCAAAAAAAGTGAATATAGAAGTAAAAGACAATGTTTTACATCTTGAGGGAAAAATGGAAAAGGAAGAGGAAGAAAAGGGCAAAGATTACTATCGAAAAGAAATCAGGCGGGGAAGCTTTTTTAGAGTTATTAGTCTGCCGGTTGCGGTAAAGGAAGATAAGGCCGAGGCGCACTACGAGGATGGAATTTTGAAGGTTGTTATACCCAAAAAAGAAGTTGCTCCCGAAAAGAAAGGAAAGAAAATACAAGTACAGATAAAGAAGAAAAAGGATTAAGATTTTAAAGTCTAAATTGAAGTTTAAATTGCCGTTTCCCTCGTGTTTTGAGAGGGAGACGGAATTGAAACTTTAATTTAAAAATCCTAAATCCTAAATTCTAAATCCTAAACAATATTTAAATTATAATTTTCCAAATTCCAAACATGAGTTTTTGACATTTGAATTTAGAATTTGCCTGTCCCGTAGTAAGCCGACCTGCCCCATAGCTCGCCGAAGGCGATGGTATGGGGAGCCTTTCCTTCAAGGTTTAGAATTTAGATATTAGAATTTAGAGTTTATCATTTTTATGCCAAAAATATTAGGTATTGATCTTGGCACCACTTTCTCGGCTATGGCCAGTGTCCAGGCCGGTGAGCCAAAAATAATAGAAAATAAGGAAGGAACCAGAACAACTCCTTCGGTCGTTGCTGTTTCCAAAACCGGGGAAAGACTAATTGGCGTGCTTGCCAAACGTCAGGCGGCAACCAATCCAGAGAATACCCTTTTTTCAATCAAGCGGCTCATTGGCCGTAGATTTTCCGACAGCGATGTTCAACACGATAGAAAAATTTTTCCTTTTGATATTAAAAAAAGCCCTGATGGCGGCGTAGAGGTAAAAATGGGAGCTCAATGGTACCGTCCTCAACAAATATCAGCTATGCTTTTGCAAAAATTAAAGCAGGATGCCGAGGATAAATTAGGAGAAAAAATTACCGATGCCATTATTACCTGTCCGGCCTACTTTGACGATTCTCAAAGAAAAGCGACAAAAGAATCGGGAGAGATTGCCGGTTTCAATGTCCGGAGAATAATTAACGAACCAACTGCCGCCGCTCTGGCTTACGGGTTAAATAAAAAGAAAAACGAGCAAATTGTGGTCTATGATTTTGGCGGAGGAACTTTTGATATTTCAGTTTTGGAGATTTCCGAAGACACAATTGAAGTTAAAGGTACGGGAGGGGATACCCACTTAGGAGGAGATGATTTTGACCAGAGAGTTTTTGATTGGTTGGTTGACGAATTTAAAAAGGACCAGGGAATTGACCTTTCCAAGGACAAATTAGCTGTTCAAAGATTAAAAGACGCTGCCGAGAGGGCAAAATGCGAGCTATCTACGGTTATGGAAGCTGAAATAAATATACCTTTTATCACTTCTGATGCTGCCGGGCCAAAACATCTTAATTTTACTTTGTCTCGAGCTAAATTTGAAAATTTGGTTGAAGAATACATTAAACATTCAATTGAGCTTACCAAAGAAACAATTAAAGAAGCTAATTTTAAAATTAAAGATATTGACGAAGTGGTTTTGGTCGGGGGCCAAACAAGGATGCCGAGAATTCAGGAAGAAGTTAGGAAGCTTTTTAACAAAGAACCTTGTAAAGAAATTAATCCGGACGAGGTAGTGGCAATAGGAGCGGCTATTCAGGGTGGAATTTTAGAGGGTGAGGTAAGGGATGTTTTGCTTCTGGATGTTGTCCCCCTGTCTTTGGGAATTGAAACATTGGGAAGCGTCAATACTGTTTTGATATCAAAAAATACCACTATTCCTACCGCCAAAACCCAAACTTTTTCAACTGCCGCCGACAATCAGCCATCGGTTGAAATTCATGTTCTGCAGGGCGAAAGGCAAATGGCTCAAGACAACAAAACTCTGGGCAGGTTTATTTTAGACGGCATCCCCCCGGCTCCTCGAGGACTTCCTCAAATTGAGGTAACTTTTGATATTGACGTCAACGGAATTTTGAATGTTACAGCCAAAGATAAAGCTACCGGCCGCCATCAATCAATCAGAATTGAAGCCTCTACGGGTCTTTCCAAAGAAGATGTGGAAAAAATGAAAAAAGAAGCAGAGCTCCATGCTGAAGAGGACCGTAAAAAAAGAGAAGTAATTGAGCTCAAAAATGCGGCCGATAATTTAATTTATTTGAGCGAAAAAACCTTGAGAGAGGCGGCTGACAAAATAAGCGAAGAAATTAAAAAAGAAATAGAGGAAAAGGTTGAAGCTTTAAAAAAAGTAAAAGAAAGCAATGATATGGAGGAAATCAAGAAAAAAAGCCAAGATTTGTCATTAGCCATTCAAAAAGTTGGACAGGCTATGTATGGTCAGAAAGGTCAGCAGAACGAAAGTCAACAGAATGAGGGTTCGCAGTAACAAGAAAAAGGGGGAGAAGAAACGGGAGAAGAAACTGAAAAGAAATAATAGTACTTATAAATATTCACATATTTGTTTTGTGGGTCAGAATGCGAAAAAGCATAAAGGAAATTATTTTAAGTCTGGTTTTTGTATTAGCTGGTTTTTTTAGCTGGTATTTTTTATATCTATTTTTTTATAATGGTTTTGTCAATTTAAGAAGCCTGCTTCTTGCCGCCATTTTTTTAATTTTATTTGGAGCGACCTACAGTATTTTTTTGTTTTTGGTAAAACCAAAGAAATTTATATTTTTGGGTTTTGTCCTGGTATCAATTTTCCCAATTTTCATTTTCGGAAACAATCTTTATTTACTTATCGGAATAGCCCTGTTTTTTATTTTGCTCTTTTTTGGTTTTTTGCTCTTAAAAAGAGAAAGGGATTTGTTTTCTTTAAAACTTCGACCAATGTGGATTTTTCGCAGAGGGCTTGGTTATTTTTTCCTCGGTTTGTCATTAATGCTTGCTTTAATTTTTTATGTTTCCCCTTTGTCGGAATTCAAAATGGAAATTCCCCGTTTCTGGTTTGACGGAATTTTTGACAAACTTCAGCCTTTAATTTCCAGTCAGCTTCCGGGATTTGACCAGGAGATGACCGCCGATGAATTTTTAACCGCTCAATACCTTTTTCTTTCTAAGGTCCAGCCGAAAGGTCAAAAAATCCCGGAAAGCGCTGATTTTTTTGAGTTTCTCCGGAACCCGGCATTTGCCGAAAGCCTCAAAATTGCTCAAAATTCAAACCAAAAATATTTAGAAAACCTGATTGTTCGAAATAAAAAAGTTTTGGAAGAAAACAAAAAAGAGTTTTCCGAAATTTTAGGAGTTGGAATTGAGGGCGAGGAAAAGATGAAAGACATTCTTTATTATTGGGTAAACAACAAAGTTTTAACCATAAGCAAGCCCTATCAAGAATATATTTCTTTGGGATTTGTTTTAGCTGTTTTTTTGGCTTTACAGGCTTTAAATTTGCCCTATAAATGGTTCGTTGGTTTTTTTGGCTGGTTCTTATTTAAGCTGCTTGTTTTGGCTGGAGTTGTTAAAATTCAAAAAGAAATGGTGGAAAAAGAAACAGCCACATTGTAAAAATCCTAAATCCGAAATTCTAAATCCCAAACAATATTTAAATCACAATTTTCCAAATTCCAAACACGAGTTTGAAGCATTTGAATTTAGAATCTAAAATTTGTTTAGAATTTAGATATTAGAGATTAGTTTTATGCGTGATTATTACGAAGTGTTGGGAGTTTCTCGGGGGGCCTCTCAGGATGAGGTAAAGCGGGCCTACCGAAGCCTGGCTCACAAACATCATCCCGACAAAGGCGGGGATGAAAAAAAATTCAAGGAGCTCAATGAAGCTTATCAGGTGCTTGGAAATCCCCAGAAAAGAGCTCAATACGACCAATTTGGTCGGACCTTTGAAGGAGGGGGTCCGGGTTTTGGGTTTGAAGGATTTCAGGGATTTCCGGGCGGTTTTGATTTCCGGAGTGGATTCAAAGATTTTAAGGGATTTGAGGATTTTGATTTTTCCGATATTTTTGAAGATTTTTTTGGTTTTACTTCCGGCCGCAAGGCAAGGAAAAAACAAAAGAGAGGGCAGGACATTGCTATAGATTTGGAAATTTCATTAGAGGAAGCTTTTTCAGGTATGGAAAAGAAAATTGAACTTCAAAAAATGGCAACTTGTCCTAATTGCCAGGGAAGCGGGGGCGAACCCGGAACAAAAATGGTAGAATGTCCAACCTGTCAGGGCAAGGGAGAAGTTTATGAAATGCGCCGGTCTCTCTTTGGAACTTTCAGCAAGGTAAGGATTTGTCCTCAATGTGGCGGGGAAGGGAAAAAACCAGAGAAAAATTGCAGTGAATGCAAGGGCAAGGGTAGAGTCAGGAAAATTGAAAAAATATCCCTCTATATTCCCGCCGGGATTAGTAATGGCGAAGTAATAAAACTTGAGGGAAGGGGAGAAGCTGGAGGAGTAGCTTCCAGACCAGGTGATTTATATATTAAAATTCATATTAAATCTCACCCAAAATTTAAAAGAAAGGGAGACGATATTTATTATGAGCTGTCTTTAACTTTTTCTCAGGCCGCCCTGGGAGACATTGTGGATTTGCCAACCTTAGAAGGGAAAACTTCTTTAAAAATTCCCTCAGCTTCCCAGTCCGGCGAAACTTTAATTTTAAAAGGGAAAGGAATGCCCCGGGTTTATGGGAGCGGTAAAGGCGATCAAATAGTTATATTAAAAGTTGAGACGCCGAAAAGATTAACTAAAAAACAAAGAGAGCTAATGGAGGAATTGAAAGGGGAAGGCTTGTAGGCATAATGCAAATAATGCGAATTCAACGAAAATAGAAAATAGTTGATTCTAATTTTCAATTTTTCCGGACAGAAGCGGGACCCCGCCCCGCATTTCCGCCTTTGGCGGAATCCGCCGTAGGCGTGATTTGCGGGACCCCGTCCCGCATATTGCGGGATCCCGCTGTGGCGGGGCTGCGGCGGGACAATTAATTTTCAATTGAAGATTGGAAAATTGAGACTTGATTGATAATTGAAAATTAACCAATTTCAAATTTCAGAGTATTGGCATATTGGCGGCATTCGCATAAAATTTGTAGATTAGCATCATAATTTTGTATGACGATGCAGCAGCTGTCTCAATACGGAATTCTGCCGACTTGGGACCTGGGTTTGGTTGTTTTTTTATTTATTCTAATTCTTTTTTACGAGATAAGTTCGGGAAAAAGCCGATTTTTACTTACCCTGCTCAGTACTTATTTTTCTTTTGTAATAGTTTATTTTTTTCCTTTTTGGCGGTGGTTTGAAGAGGCCTTCGGATTAAAAGAATTTTTTTACCTTAAAATTTTATTTTTTGGCGGATTGGTTTTTCTTTTTACTTTGCTGCTTTCCCGTTCAATTTTGGGTTCTTTTTTTTCTTTTGCCAAAAGAAAAATCGGTCATTTTTTCCAAACTTTGTTATTTTCAATTTTGCAGACCGGACTTTTAGCTTCAATGGGTTTCTCTTTTTTGCCGGAAGAATATTACGGCGATATTTCTCCCCTTGTTTTTAAAATTCTTTTGGAAGATTTTTCCAGATTTTTGTGGATTCTGCTTCCGATTGCCGCCCTGGTAGTTGTTAAAAAAAAGAAAGAGAAAATTTTCGATGAGCCGCGAAAAAAAAGATTTCGTTGATTTTTGTCCGTAATTGATTATTATAAATAAATGGGTCCGTAGCTCAACTAGGCAGAGCAGCACCCTTTTAAGGTGATGGTTGCACGTTCGATTCGTGCCGGACCCACTTTTTATGGAAGGCACTAAAGAAAAATGTATAAATTTAAGAAATAAGGGATTTACCCTCGGAGAAATTATTAAAAAAACAGGTCTTCCCAAAACCACGATTTATTACCACATTGAAGATATTTCTCTACCCATTAAAATACAAAAAAGATTAGCCCAAGAGGGCATTGCGCGGCTTATCGAAATTAGTCGAAAGAGAAAAGGAAAGCGCATACCCGGAAGGGTGATTCCCAAGCCAAAAGGCTGGATGTCCAAATTAATATTTCTTGCGGCTCATTTTATGTTTGATGGAGAAATTAGATATGGCGGTTGTATTTACCAAAATAGAAACACCGAACTGATTAATTCTATGAAGCATTTTATGCAGGATAAAGAGGATATCAACATAATTTAGAAATTCTAAAATTAATTAGAAAATTATTAAAGGATTTTGACATAAGAAGCAGAATTGAAGAAAAAGGTCAAGAAATCGTAATTTCAGGAAAAGAAAATCTTCTAAAATTCCGAGATAAAATCAATTTTTCAAAAGGCGTTTATATAAATCCCAATCGCAAAAATAGTATTTGGAAAAAGAAATTGGAAAAAAGAGAAATATTAAATAAAACCATTGTTTCTTATAAAAAATAAACTGCCAAAAAACCTTCGGCTCGAAGCACATTTTGGAAAAGAAATTTTTTCATATAGGGGTTAAAAACACCCTTTTTATCTTTCATCAACACCGAGCGGGGGTTGACAAATTAGACTAATGGGTGTATAATATAAGCAGAAGCGAAAAAGTGAAAGAGAAACTATAAAGCTCTTTCACGGAAAGGAGAAAAAATATAGAAGAAGATGCAATGCATAGAAGCGCCAAGTAAAGAGTAACCCAGGTTTAAATCTGGATTTCTTGCCGGCGGGATAACCAATTATCCGGATTGGCAGGCATACGTTCGTTGTAGAGAAATTGGTAAATCAGAATAAACCCAAAGGAGGCATATAATGGCTATTAAGAAAGAGGAGGCAGGCAAATTCACTGAACAGCAATTGGCTGAGGTAAGGTCGCTGGAGCAAAAGATAGACGAAATTATCACAGAAGAATATTTTCCCGGTGATTTCAGCGAAAATATAATAGTCGAATTAGACTGGTTGCCTGATTTGAGGGTCGTAAAAGAGGTGATAAGACTTTTTGAAGAAGCAGGATGGGAAATTTCTTTAGAACATGGTCAAAGAGAGGGGGGTTATTGGTTCTCACTTACATAGCTTCAATGCGCCTTATTCCAAAAGCGCGGCTCCTAAAGTAAAAAGCCGTAAGGTTTGCTCCTTACGGCTTTTGTCTAAAAAAATTAATAGATGAGAGATTTCATCTTTCTTTAACTTCTATTCAAAAGCTGGATTATTTGGCTGAAAACTGAAAACTTTCTCCTTTTCAACCCCATTATTAACGGAAAGCTCTGAGCATCAATTTGAAGATTTTTTTGGTAAAATTCGTAAAGGGAAACCACCAGAATTCTCGATTTTTGAAACCAGGCCAGTCCCACTTATGGGTTTCAATGGTTTTTTGTTCGCAGTACTTCTGGATTCCCTCCCGGCCGTGGCGCCTGCCAAAACCTGATAACTTTACTCCACCCTGAGGCGCTCCAATAATCATATAGTTAGTCATAGCATCGTTAATTGTCACTACTCCCACCTGAAGATCTTTTGCTATTTTTTTTGCTTCCCTTGTGTTTTTTGAAAAAATAACTCCGTTTAATCCAAGCGGTGAATCATTAGCCAGAGTCAGCGCTTCTTTTGGGCTAAAAACTTTCACAATAGGAAGCAGCGGACCGAAGGTTTCTTCCTTCATTATTTTCATCGCGTGATTAACATTAACCAGGACCATGGGGTCAAACCATCTTCCTTTCGGCCTCGACGCTTTTTCTCCGCCGCACAAAACCTTTGCCCCTTTCGCTATAGCATCGGCAACCTGTTCTCTAATTTTTTCTAACTGGAAAGCTGTGATAACAGGGCCGTAATCAATCCCCAATCTTAAATTCTTTGTTTTTTTAACGACCCTGTCAACAAACTCATCGTAAATTTCATTCATAACATAAACCCTTTCAGCTGATTTGCAGTAGTGGCCGCAGTTGGCAAAAGCGTTCCAGACTGCGCAGTTTGACGCTCTTTCTAAATTAGCGTCTTTCAAAATAATGAAAGGTGTTTTCCCTCCGAGCTCCAGGGAAGGAAAAGTAAATTTTTCGGTTTCCCGGCAGGCTTCCAGACAGGTTTTGGTTACCATCTGGCCGGTTTTAACCGAGCCGGTAAAAGCCACCTTATCAGCCAATTTTATTAACTCTTGAGTGGCTTTGCCGCTGCCAGGACCAGTTACTACCTGAACTACTCCCTCAGGAAATCCTAATTTTTGACAAACTTCAGCTGCATAAAGAGAGGTCAAGGGAGTCTGGCTTGAGGGTTTGAGAATGACGCAGCAGCCGGCAACCAGAGCCGGAATGGCTTCGCCGAAATTAAGGTCAAGAGGCAGGTTCCAGGGACCGATTATTACCACTACCGGTTTTGGATGATAAATACTCTCACATTCTTTGTTCATTAACAGCCAATGGGGCTTGATTTTTTCAGATAAATAACCTTCGGCATTTTTAGTCCAATGGTCAATAGCCATGGCGATATAAAGAATTTCTATCATTGCTTCGTGCCAGACTTTGCCTGTTTCGCTCTGGATAACTCTAATAAATTCTTCGTGATTTTCTCTGATATATTTTTGGAATGATTTTAGATATTTTATTCTTTCTTTCAGTTCCAAACAACCCCAGGATTTTTGAGCTTCCTTAGCTTTTTTAACGGTTTCAATCACCATCTCTTGGCTAAAAATTGGAACTTCTGCCACTTTCTCTTGAGTCGCCGGATTAAAAATTATAATTTTTTCCATCTTTGCCTCTCCTTTTTAAGGTGTTCTCTTGTAATTAAACGATTTTAAAACTCAAAGCCAATATGGAAAACTTGAGTAATAATAGAATAAGAATAAAACAAACATAGCCCGTCAAATTTTGCGAAGCAAAATTTGACGGGCTATTAAATAACTATTCTCACCAAATTTTTTCTCTCAGATACCATTCAATCGTTTCTTCCATTCCGATTTTAACATCGGGATAAAGAAACTCAAACCCCAAAGCCTTAATTTTTTGATTATCCATTACAAAGGGGTTAAAGATGTAATCAATTGAGTCTTTTTCCACCTCCGGTATCCTGCCATGTATTTTACGCGCCCAGCTCGATTTCATTTTTGACAGATGAGCGATTGCCCTGTTTATCCATATCCACTCTAAACAGCTAATCAATAAAGAAATTATAAAAAGGGGAATATGGATGCGAATTTTTGCGCCGGGAATTTGGGCGGCAATACAATAGAACAATTCTTTAATAGAATATCTTGAATCATCGGCAATATTATAAATTTCACCAACTGCTTCCTGGTTTTTTGACAAAAATTCAGCTGCCCGCGCAACATCTAAAACATGGCAGGTGGCGCCGGGTTTGTCACCCTTGCCAGGGACAAAAGAAAGCTGTTTCTTGCCAATCAGCAGAATGACTTGAGCCGCGCCATACTGGTTGCGCTGACCATAGACAGTAGCCGGTCTAATAACAGTGACGGGAAGCCCGTATTTATGAGCATACTTTAAAGCTATTTTTTCTTGTTCAAGTTTTGAGAGTTCATAATAATTTTTTGGCTTAACCGGGCTTTCTTCCGTAAAAATCATTTCAGGAAAATCTTTCAGGTTGTAGGCCCTTGAATCGTAAAAGGCACCGGTGCTCCAGATAATAATACTTTGAATTTTAGGAAAATCTTTAGCTGCTTTAAGCAGATTTTCCGTTCCGCCAACATTAACCTTGTAAAGAATCTCCCTCGGACAGGAAAAATTATAGATAGCGGCAACATGGAAAATAACATCAATGTTTTCAAGAAGGGGGTGGATTTGTTCAATTTTGGTTAAATCAGATGGCAGAAATTCTGCCTCTTTGTTTAAGTAGGTCTTTTTGGCATTAGGCAGGTCGGTTGCTCTAACTTTATACCCCTCTTTTATCAGATAATCCACCATGTGAGAACCAATAAAACCGCCGGCTCCGGTAACCAAAGCGCGTCTTTTCATTTTTTCCTCCTCCAAAAAATTTCCTCTCGGATTGTTTTTCTTTCAATCAGATAATTAGATTTGGTTTCTTCTCCTTTTTCGAAAAAAAGAGCATAAGTAATGTGTCTTCTTTTTTCAAAGTCCGAGCGTTTTGTCCGGTAAAATTGAAAGAGCCAGGCGCCAAGATTAATATAGTTGTAGTTCTGCTGGTTCCTTTGAACAACTGATTCTTCATAATCGTGAGTGTGGCCGAAAACGGCATATTTCAGGTTTTTCGCCCTTCTCTTCAAAGACCTTGAACCAAGATGTCTTTTGTGGGCAGAATTTCCCTGTTCAAGGGTATCCAGGGAAAAGGTGTTGAACATCTTGACCAGAGTTTTATCAAATTCCGAATTGCGGCCAATGAGTCTCAAAACTTTTATTATCGGAACAATAAAGAGACGACGCAGGGTTATCCGGGGACTTGGAATGGTATGGGTGTTCAACCAATCTTCAACAAATTCATTTGAGAAAAATTCTTCGCCGAGTTGGCGGGTGATGGCTGACAAAACTTTAAGTTTAACTCCCTCGGCTTTTAAAACTTTTCTGCTAAAATTAAAAGCAGTTTTTCTTGGCCTGACCTCTTCAATTTCTGCCAATTTCTCAAAGCAATTAAGACTGCCGGTTTCTTTTAGGACCTCGATTGGCAGGCGATTCAAAAGTTCAATAATCACAGCGTCGCCAAACAGGGCTACAAGGGCTCCATTTGAATCGTGTTCAAAGTTATAGACATCGTATTCATTGCCGTGAGAAATATAAAGACCCAACTCCTCATCGTAAAAGTATTTCTCAAAAAAGATGCCTTTATTTTCCTCCAGATTAAAGGCTTTAGAAACCCGTGAGCGCAATTCGGGAAAAGCGTCAATTAATCTATCGTGGTTTCGGGGAATATAGCGGATTTCAACCGGTAGAGGAGAGTCAAGAGAAAAGGCGCGGAAAGCTTCCAAAAACCCTTTTACTTTTTGATTGTTTAAAACCCCTTCCAATATTTCTTTAGATTTTTCCAAAATCAGACCCTGGTTTTCGCTCCAGGGCTTTACTCCCTTTGGATTATAGAGATATTTTCCATTTTCTATCTTATAGTTCCAGAGAGCGGTGTAGAGGAGGTCAAGGATGTCACCATTAAAGACAAAAACCACCCTTTTTGCCCTTACTCTTTCTGCCATATTTTTAACATCTTTCAGAAAGTCTTCAAAGAATCCAACCGGAATATTCTTTTTCCCCATTGTTTCATCGTTTAAGTGCCAATCATTGACAACCACATACATTTCTACTCCCCCTGTTTTCAAAGAACTAAACTTTCATTTTATTTTAATCCGGCTTTACTCCAATGTCAAATGTGCTTACTATAATACAAGATTTTCACTTGCTTCTTGATTTAAAATTTGTTATACTATAAGTAGTCCTGCTGTGAGGTGTCAGTAAAATTTGGGTCAAACTTTGCTTACAGGGAATCCTACATTGTTCCGGCCCGTGGGCCGGAATTGCGGACAACCACTTTGCGATGGTTTGCCGAATAATTTCTGATTTCGCCTCTGGCAGGACGCTAAAAGACTCTGGGCAGTTTTGCCCGGAGTCTTTTTAGTGCTACAATAAAAGAATATGCATTTATCGGTTATCATTCCTGTTTTCAATGAAGAGCGTCGAATTTCCAAGACTCTTCTTGATATTGACAGATACCTGTCAAAACAAAAATACGGTTATGAAATTTTAGTTGTTGATGACGGCTCAAAAGACCGAACATGTTTTGTGGTAGAAAAATTTCAAAGTTTGATAAAAAATTTAAAGTTAATCAGAAATCAGAAAAATCACGGCAAAGGTTATGTGGTAAGACAGGGAATGCTTGAATCAGAAGGCGATTTTCGGATATTTAGCGATGCCGATAATTCCACCAGCATTGAACAGATTGAAAAGTTCTGGTCTCTTTTTGAAAAAGGAGAAGGGGTAATAATTGGTTCTCGCGATGTAAAAGGGGCGGTGATTGTCAACCCCCAGCCCTTTTTTAGAAGAGTAATTTTGGGAAACGGTTTTAATCTATTGGTTCAGATAATCTGCGGCCTCTGGGGAATCTGGGATACCCAGTGCGGTTTTAAAGGATTTAGCAGAGAGGCGGTAGAAAAAATTTTTCCGAAGTGCAAGATAGACCGTTGGGCTTTTGACCCGGAAATTTTGGCGCTCGCCAAAAAAATGGGTTATAAAATTAACGAAGTTCCGGTTACCTGGATTAACGACCCAGAGAGCAAAGTAAAATTAAAAGGAATGGTCAAGATGTTTTTTGAGCTGTTAAAAATTCGCCAGAATCTGATGACCGGCAAATACCAAATTTAGTATATCTCTATATGCAAGATTTTTCGAAAAAAAATAGTGAGTCTAAAAAAATTAAGTTCCCATCCGAACTTCGGTTTGACCTGGTTTCCAAGGATTGGGTTGTGATTGCCACGGGCCGGGGACGAAGACCGGAATCCTTCAGTCAGGAAAGAAGAAGGGCAGAAAAGATTTCGGAAAAGAAATGTCCATTTTGCAATATTAAAGCTCAGGAAACCCCAATTTTGGAATACAAAAATAAAAAAGGAGAATGGAGCGTAGTTGTTATTCCCAATAAATTTCCCGCTTTTTCAAAAGGAGAATTTCTTAAACAAAGGCAGGTTGGACCATATCGGGTAATGGATGGAGTTGGTCATTGCGAAATAGTAATAACCAGAGACCACTATCGCCAATTTGCGCAACTTTCGGTTGGAGAAATGAGGCAGGTTTTAGATGCCTACCATGAAAGATATTTGGACTTAATGAATGAGAAATTTATAAATTATGTTTCTATTTTTCACAATCACGGAAGGGAAGCCGGCGCTTCAATAGCCCATCCCCACTCTCAAATAATAGCCCATCCCCTTATTGACCCCGATTTAAAAAATAGTCTTGCGGGTTCAAAGAATTTCTGGAAAAAGCACAAAAAAAGATGTGTTCATTGCGCAATGCTGGATTGGGATAAAAAAGACGGCCAAAGAATAATTTTTGAGAACAAAAAGTTCCTGGTTTTGGTGCCCTTTACTTCCAGGATGGCTTTTGAAACCAGAATTTATCCCAAAGAGCACCTTGCTTATTTTGAAAGAATTGAGATTGATGAAAAGGACTACTTAGCCGAAGCTTTTCAAACCGTTCTTTATAAACTTTACAAAGGACTTAACAACCCTCCTTATAATTTCTTTTTGCATACCGCTCCCTGCGATGGTCGGAATTACGACCATTATCATTGGCATTGGGAAATTTTACCGAAGACTTCGGTCTGGGCCGGCTTTGAACTGGGAACGGGAATTGAAATTTCTACCATTGAGCCGGAAAAAGCGGCAGAATACCTTAAACACATTTAATAAATCCAAATATCAAAATCCAAATGTCAAAATGTTATATTATTTTGGATTTTGAGCTTTGAGTTTGATTTGATATTTGAGCTTTGATATTTGATGTTTGGACGTGGTAGCCGATATTCTCACTTGGCTTGGTTCTCTAATAATAAGTATTATTTCCAGCACGGGATATTTTGGCATAACAATATTAATGGCTTTGGAAAGCGCCTGTTTGCCCGTTCCCTCGGAAATTATTATGCCGTTTTCCGGATATTTGGTGGTTTTGGGCAGGTTTTCTTTTTGGCTGGTGGTAATCTGGGGAACAATCGGTAATCTCTTGGGTTCTGTTGCTGCTTATTTTGTTGGGATTAAGGGCGGCAGGCCCTTTATTGAAAGATACGGAAAATATATTTTAATCAGTCAAGAAGATTTAGAAAGAGCTGACAGATTTTTTAAGAAATTCGGAAATCTGAGTATTTTTATTTCCCGGCTTCTGCCCGTAATCAGAACTTTTATTTCTCTGCCGGCCGGCATTGCGAGAATGCCGTTTTGGAAATTCTGTTTTTATACTTTCATCGGTTCTTTGCCCTGGTCCGCTCTTCTTGCTTACTTCGGAATTTTATTCGGAGAAAACTGGCAATCAATTGAAATTTATTTTAGAAAATTTGACTGGCTGCTCGGAATTTTAATTATTTTTGCCATAGGTTGGTTTATATACAAAAAAATAAAAAATAAAAAATAAAAAATGAAGCTATTAATAGTTGCCAATTGGAAGTGCAATCCCCTAAGCCGAACTGAAGCTAAGCGGCTTTTTGATGGGATAAAAAGGGGGGTAGAAAATATTAAAGATGCCTGCCTCGTTAGAAGTCAAAGACTTTCTAATGGGGTGGAGGTTGTAATCTGTCCGCCATTTACATTTATGTTATCCAATATCCAACATCTAATATCCAATATCAAAATTGGTTCGCAGGATTGTTTTTGGGAAGAAAAAGGGGCCTACACCGGAGAAATTTCCGCTCCGATGCTTAAAAATTTAGGCGTTGAATATGTAATTATTGGTCATTCGGAGAGAAGAAAATATTTTGGCGAGACCGATGAAATGCTTAACAAAAAATTGAAAGCCGCAATAAAAGCCGGACTTAAACCGATTTTATGCGTCGGCGAAACCGAAGAAGAAAGAAAAAAAGGAATAACAAATAAGGTAATTAAAAATCAATTAATCAAAGATTTAAAAGATATCCGATATCCAA
>PCWD01000025.1:0-15450 GCA_002787255.1 Parcubacteria group bacterium CG11_big_fil_rev_8_21_14_0_20_39_14
GGCGAAGGAATTTCCAATGCCTGGGTATTTGTCACCCTTGGTTCAACCGCGATGATGGATGAATTTAAGGGTTTTGGCGGACCTTCGCTCGGCGCTTTCTCTGACGCCAATGGCGCCTACACAATAAGCGTGGCGGCCGGAACTTACAAAGTTGGAGCTGGTGTTCCGCCGGGAGTTGATTTAATCAATCCTCAACTCCAGACTGTGACAACCTCTGCTGCAACCCCTGGAACCGCGGACTTACAATTTAAGACCGCGCCAGCCACCATTACCGGTTATGTTTACATAGACACCAGCGGCGATGGCGAATATCAGACCGGAGAAGAAATAACCAGCGGTTTTGTCCGGGCCTGGTCTGATAAAAATTCCGGCAAAGGAGGGGCTTTGGGCAGCGACAAAAAATATTCTCTTAAAGTTTCTCTTGACGATACCTGGCATCTTGAAGCCGCGGCAAAAGTCAGAACCTGCTCCACAACAACCGCTACCCTTTGCACCGCTGATTCTGATTGTCCGACCGGAGAAACTTGCACTGGCGCAGCCAAGTTTTATAAAGGCGTGGTTACCGATGTTACTACCGTTACCGGAACTTTGGCTTATTCTCAAAACTTGAAATTAACAGCGGTTACTGTTGGCGGAGCAGAGATAACAATTCCTGAATCAAAAACTGTGTCATTTGACGCGGCAGACAGCAAAACAATTGAGCTATCTGATGGATTGAAAATGGAAATTCCGGCTCAAGCTATTGCAAGCTCCGGAACCATAACCGTCAGCATTACACCGGTTGTTGATGTTAAAGCCGGCTCAACCGATAAGCCAATCACTTTCGGTTATGAATTCACAGCTTCAATAACTAGCCAAAACGAAGCGACGGGGCAATACACAACAACGGAAAAAGAATCGGGTTTCTCTTCAAATATCACAATTACTTTCCCATATAATGAAACTCTGGTAACCGCGGCTGGCTATACCGAAGACGAAATAGTGCCTCAATATTATGACGACCAATCGGGCGAGGGTATCTGGAAATCTTACAATAATGTTGTCCGCGATACGACAAATAACACTTTGGCGGTTAAGACCGACCATTTCTCCACCGGCGGAATTACTGGCGCGAATACCGCAACTGGCTGGGTGTCTACGGTAACAACAGCTGGTCGGAAAGCGCGGGAAGCGGCTGTTACGGGCGGCCTAGCTCCGATTTGGACTGGAGCGGAAAAAGCCACAGGATACTTTGTGGCTAAAGTGACGGAAAAAGTGGCTGAAGTAAAGGAAAAAGTGGCTGAAAAGATTGTCGCTTTGTCAGAAGGTGAATTGGTCAAAGCGGCTGACTCTGATAAAATCTATCTGATTCGCGGCGGCAAGAAAATTCATATTCCAACCTGGGAGGCCTTTGTCAGAGGCGGATTCAAAATGGCGCAAGTAAAAATAGTTGAAGCTACCAAACTTGTTCAAGCTGCTGCAGTTGAGCTTTTCAAAACAGCTGATGACCCAAGAGTATTTACCATTAAAAACGGCAAGAAATTCCACATTCCATCACTTTCCGCTTTTGCTGCTCAAGGGTTTGACTGGAAAGATGTTGTTACGGTATCTGCCGCTGACAGAGATATCTATCCGGAGATTACCCTGATTAAAACAGCTGCTGACCCAAAGGTCTTTTACACTAACAAGGGGCTTAAACGTCATATTCAAAATCCTCAAATCTTTGAAAAATCAGGATATAAGTGGGGCGATATTGAAAATGTTGCTACTGTTGAAATGGAGGGATTTAAAGAAAGTAATCTGATTAGACAAATAGGCGACCCCAAGGTTTATAGAATTGAAAGCGACGGCACTAAACGATGGATAAAGACCGAGAGTGTGTTTAAGGGCCTCAGTTATGATTGGGGAGACATTATGGACACCGCGGCTTCCGAAGTCGGAGCTTATGTGACCGAAGCGGACATTATAAAATAACAAAACACTGATTACCGCTGATAAATAGCTGATTTACGCTGATTAGAAAAAAAACCGCCTGCTCTCAGTCGAGAGCAGGCGGTTTTGGTTTAATGACCTAAATCCCACGGCCGTGAAAATCAGGGCATATCATATTATTTTAAATTTTTTAAAAAAATGATACAATATAATTGGGGAAAGAACTCATAGCGAGTTTTTCTTAACTTTTGAAGTTTTTCGGCAGTCAAATTTTCATTCTCATTCCCTTATTTTAACTTCGCTTTTCTGATAAACCCAATATAACTTCAAAATCAAATATCAAAAATCAAATATCAAAATTACCCCAGTAGTAGACCAGTCAGACTGGTCACTACTGGGGTCATTTTGCATTTTAATTTTTAATTTTTGAATTTAAGTTATTGTGTCAGAAAGGCTAATAACAATTTTATTGATAATACTTTCCTTTTTATTTGGGGCTAATTTTGTGTTTGCTCAGGATTTGGAAGTCCCCAATATTATTACTCGAACTCAATGGGGAGCCGATGAGCAAATCAAGTCCTGGGAGCCGGAATATCCGACTCTTCCTGACGGAGCTTCTGATTTTCAAGCAAAAAAAATAGTAATTCATCATACGGTCAGTCTTCAGCTGCCTGAGGATTCTGATGGAACCGGACAGTACAAAGGAAAAATCAGGGATATTTATCGCTTTCATGTTTTTAACGCTACCTGGGAAGAATATCCAGGCATTAAGCAGAGAGGTTGGGGAGATATGGGGTATCATTACCTGGTTGACCCAAACGGCAATATCTATCAGGGAAGACAGGGAGGTAATGGAGTGATTGGCGCTCATGTTTATGGTTTTAATGAAGGCACAATTGGTATTGCGGTTTTGGGAACTTATGGGGCAAAGCTCAACGGAAAATACGAAACTATGGAAATTTCACCAAGAATCAGGGATTCTCTGGGAAAATTAGTCGGCTGGCTGGCCGCTGTAAATGATATTAGTTTTGCCGAAAAAACAGAAATTTGCGGAAAAAATATCAACAAAGAGACAATTTGTGAAACAACTTACGGCCTTGTCGGCCATAAGGATATTGGAAAAACTTTGTGTCCCGGGGAAGACCTTTATAACCTCTTGCCGGAAATCAGAGAGAACGCGGCAAATTTTTCCAAAATTTATAAAGGCTATATTTATCAGGAGCAAAACAAAAAGCCGGTTTATAAAATTTCTGACGGAGTTAAAGAATCTTTTAAAGATTTGAGCAGTTTTTTAAATCAAGGAGGGCAGTATGAAAAACTATTTATCTTGCCGAAAACCCAGCTTGATATTTTTTCAAAAAAGATTCCTGTCCGGCATTCTGATGGTTCCTTGCTTCGGGAGTTCAATTCAAACGAAATTTATCTTATTTGGGAGGGCAAAAAAAGAAAATTTGAAGTAACTGAAGAAGAATTTATAAAGTTGGGTTTTGAAACCTCAAAAATAAAAGCAGTTTCATTTGACGAGCTTGATTCTTTTGAAAACGGGCCGAAAATAAAATATGGCAAGGACGGTTCGTTATTTACCGTAGATGGCGTTAAAATTTATTTTGTTGAGGAAGGCAGAACAAAATTAATAACCAGCCACACTTTATTTGGAGCATTGGGATTTAAAATACCCGATATTGAAAAGGTCTCCCAGGATGAAATTTCATTTTTATTGGATGGCAGTCCTATGAAATATCCTGACGGCGCTCTTTTGAAAGCAAAAGATTCTGCCCCGGTTTATTTAATTGATTTTGGAAAAAAAAGGAAATTCTGGACTTTGCGCCAATTTTTAAGTTTGGGATATAAATGGGAACAAGTTTTGGAAATTGATTCCTCTGAAGTTTCTATTTTTTTAGATGGCCCCCCAATGCGCTGGCCGTCAGGCACTTTACTTCGAGCTGATGGAATTCCGGATGTTTATATGATAATTGCCGGAGAGAGGCGTCTCATTAAGGATTCTTCGGAATTTCTTAAAAGAGGATTCAAATGGTCTGATATTATAGTAGTTTTTAGGGAGGAACTTTTGAGTTATCCCTCTCCTTCGGATAAAATTCAATCAGGCAATTTAGTAAAAGCCGAGGATAAACCGGAAGTTTATTTGGTTGAAGGAGCTCAGCTTTACTGGATAAAAAGCGCTCAAGATTTTGAGAAAAGGGGCTATAAATGGAGCGATATAATAACTGTAACCAGTCAGCAGTTATCAAAATACAGTATTGTCAGCGAAATTGTGAGCGAACCACCCCCCACTTTTGAGCCCGAACTGACTTCGCAAACCAAGTCTAAATCTTCACAAGAAGAATTAAAAACCGAATCTAAAACCGAGCTTAAAAGTGGGGGGGGGCAAGAGTCCAGAATCAGGATAGCCATTTTTTCTCCGGATGCCGGTCATCGGATAAAAATTAAAGGGAATAAGTCCTATAAAGTTTATTTGGGCGGGGCCTTGCTTATTTCCAAAGAACCCGGTGAGCAAACCACTTATCTTTTAGACAATGATATTCATCTGAAATTTGAATCCGAATCTTTGGATAATATTTTTGAAATTATTTCTTATAAAGACAGTCCCTCCTGGAAGCCGGAAATAAATTATAATAAATTCAGGGGGGAAATTGAGATAAAATATTCTCCAAAATCCAAAAAGATATGGGTCATTAATGATGTATTGCTGGAAGATTATTTAAGGGGATTAGCCGAAACAGTTCAGGGAGATCCGTTGGAGTTTTTGAAAGCCCTGATGGTATCTTCCCGTTCCTATGCTATTTTCCATCTTCAAAATAACGGAAAATACGGCAAAGAAGAAATTTTTCATCTAAAAAACACTTCCTCAGACCAGCTTTACAAGGGTTATGCCAGAGAAGACTTTGCCCCGGATATTGTAAAAGCAGCGGAGGAAACAAGGGGTCAGATTGCCGTTTTTAATGATAAGCCAATCAGGGCTCTTTATTCATCTGGCGCTCCTGAGTCGACTCGCGATGCCTGCTCTATATTCGGGAGCGGATTTTGCGACAAATCATACGATTATCTCAGAGGAGGAATCCCAAGTCCTGCTGGCGCTTCGTATAAAAGAACATCTTGCGACCAGGTCAATCATTGCGTTGGTCTTATGGCTGATGGCGCCAGATATTTGGCAAAACAGGATAAAACCTGGCAGGAAATTTTAAAATATTATTACCAGGGAATTGAAATTAAGAAACTATATTAGAAAAATCCAAATGAAAAAATCCAAATGACAAATCAATGACTAAAATCCAAAATTCAAATTTTTTTTGACATTTGGGCTTTGGATTTGATTTGACATTTGAGCTTTGACATTTGATATTTGGGTGCAAGACCAACAAATCATTATTGATAAATTGAACATAAATTACAAGATAGCGGGTAAGGGTCGCTGCATTTTGATATTGCACGGCTGGGGAAGTTCTTCGGAAAGATGGCAAGAAACAGCTAAAATTTTAAGTCAGGCCGGTTTTAAGGTTGTGGTTCCCGACCTGCCCTGTTTTGGAAAAAGTGTTGAACCTCCATTCGGCTGGTCAATGGGAGATTATGCAGAGTTTGTTTTAAAGTTTGCAAAAGAGCTAAATCTGGATAAATTTTTTTTGATTGGACATTCATTCGGAGGAAGGATTGCCATAAAGTTGGGAGCCGTGTATCCAGAGAAAATTCAGGGTTTAATTTTGGTGGGAGCGGCCGGAATTGAAAGCGCCCGAGGATTCAAATCCAAAATATTTTTATTTTTGGCAAAGCTCGGAAATTCTTTATTTTCCTTGCCCCTTTTGAAAAAACTTTATCCCCGGGCAAGAAAAACCATTTATCTTTTGGCCAGAACCAAAGATTATTTTGAAGCTGAAGGTGTGAGAAAAGAAATTTTTAAAAAAGTTATTTCCGAGGATTTAACCACTTTTCTTTCTCAAATAAAAACGCCTACTCTGCTTGTCTGGGGTAAAAAAGACAGACTAACGCCCTTGAAACATGGGTATCTAATGAAAGAAAAAATTCCCAACTCAACCTTGGAAGTTATACCAAATTTTGGTCATGCTCTGAACCTTGAATGTCCGCAAAAACTCGCTACCGCCATTATCAAATGGCTAAAGACACTATAAAAAACTTAAAAAAACCGACATAACACTTTTTAAGCGATCGCACAAAAAGTGTTATCTATCGTACTATCAGAATAAATGAATACAAATTTTTGGGCCAATTTTAAACTTGATACTTATTTTATTTTTTTTATTGTAGTTTGGCTTTGCTGGCTTTTTTATTGTATTAAAAAAATCAGTTTTTGGCTCTGGCTCTGGCAAATAAAAGAATACAGAAAAGACAGGATGAAAGCCCATTTCCAGTTATCTTCTTCCCGCGCCCTCTTTTTAAATAAAATTTACCCCTTTAAAATACTTTTATTGTTTTTGTTTTTAACCTGTTATTTCTTGAAATTTGAAAATTTAATCATTCTTTTTTTAATTTCCGCTTTTTATTTTCTTTTGCTCATAGTTTCTTTGCTCTTTGGGACAAAAGCAAGAACGCCGGTTTTCACTCAAAAAGCTCAAATACTTTATACTTTAAATTTACTTTTTTTTGTTTTCTTGATTCCGATTTTATCTTTCTTTGTCCCGTTAAACCCCGTTAGAGATTTATCTCTAACGGGGTTAAATGCCTGCTATATAACGGGGTTTATATTTATGGTTTTTGCAGATATTTTTTTGCCCATTATTGTTTCTTTTTTTCTTGGTTTAATAACCCCGCTCTCTAATTTTCAAAAATCCAAAATTATAAAGCGGGCCGCGAAGAAAATAGGAAATTTTAGGGAAAAGCTTTTGGTAATCGGCATTACCGGAAGCTATGGAAAGACTTCAACCAAAGAATTTTTAGCGAAGATTTTATCCGAGAGGTTTAAAGTTTGCAAAACCGAAGCGAATAACAATACCGAAATAGGTGTAGCAAAAACAATTTTGGAAAAACTAAATAAATCGCATGAAATTTTTATTGTTGAGATGGCGGCTTACAAAAGAGGAGAAATAAAGAAAATTTGCGCTATTGCACAGCCCTCTATCGGGATTCTTACCGGAATCGGAACCCAACATTTCGCTTTATTTGGCAGCCAGGAAAATATAATTAAGACAAAATATGAGTTAATTGACAGCTTGCCGGATAGGGGATTGGCGGTTTTTAACGGCGATAGCAAATTTTTTCTGGAGGTTTTCAGAAAAACAAAAAAACCAAAGAGATTTTACAGCTTAAATAACCCTTGCGCTGATTTATGTGTAAAGGACCTAAGAGAGTTTGACAACAGAATTGAATTTAAAATCAGCGATACCGGAATAAAGGGAACAGAATTTAGGGTAAATTTAATGGGCCGACAAAATGTTTCCAATATTTTGGGGGCTCTTTTAGTGGCAAAGGAGCTGGGCATTAAACTTGATACCGGTATTGCTAAAGAAGTTGTTCAAAGTTTTAAGCCTTTTTCTCATACAATGGAATTAAAAAGGGGGGTAAATGGCATAATCATTATTGATGATACCTATTCAGCTAATTTTGAAGGGGCCATTTCATCTTTGGATTATCTTAAAAATTATAAAAACAGCAAAAAAGCCATTATTCTTCATCCCTTAATTGAATTAGGCTCTATGGCTGGAGATATTCACAAAAAGATTGGCAGAAAAATCGGAGAAATCTGCGAACTTTGTATTTTGGTAAACGGGGATTTTGCCAAAGAGATTAAGGCGGGCGCCATGGAAGCTAAAATGTCAGGACAAAATATCAAAATTTTAGAAAAGCCGATTGAGGTTGTAAAACTGGTTAAAGATTTTGCCAGAAAAGATGATGTTGTTCTTTTGGAAAACAGGGTGCCGGCAGAGATAATTAATTCGTTGGTCGTATAGGTTTCATACGAATAAATCCCGCACCTTTTCTGGCAAACGTCTTAGAACACAGAGAAAAGAGAGCCGCGAGGCTCGCTTCGTCCCGCGCCTTTTGTGGACTGCGCTTTGCGCAAAATAACGAAGTTGTCCTAAAAAGGTGCGGGACTTCGCCTTGACCAATTCCGTATTATCGGAAACGCTCGCTGGAAAAGGCGCGGGATAAAGATGCGAATTTTATGCGAATATGCGAATATGCGAATAATAAAAAGCGCCAAATTCTTAAGAACCTAGCGCTTTTGAGTTTTTAACATTATTATTTTTTGCTTGCGAAAAATGCAAAACCAGATAATCCAAAAAGGAACACAGAAAAAAATGAAAAGAAACCCACAATACATTCATCTTTGCCAAAATAAACAGTCAGGGTTTTATTTTGATTGCTAAGTTCAATCCTTTCTATTTCTTGAGTAATTCCTGTGTCTAATTCATCTTCAGCTTGATACCATCCTGTATTCCATGCAATACTTGTTTGACCTTGATAAACTATACAATTTCGATCCTCAATACCTACCAATACATAATCATAAGAACGGCTGACAAAATCCATTACCGAGCATTTTTGGGGTTCAACAAATTCATTAACGCCGGTTATAATCTGCCGGGTATCTATTGCCGATAAATCAATAGTTCTTATTTCCTGGTTATTTGAGGCAATCATTAGAGTCGGAAGAATTATGGCGGCCAGCCAAAACATTATTGCCGCTACCAACAAGAATTTTCTCATTGCTTTTCACCTCCATTAGATTTTCTTTACGAAGCGAAGCTGAGTAATTAGAAAATCTTATGCCCCTTACTTATTCTTAATCAAAACTCGGAATTTTCAATTATCAAAGCCGTAGGCGATTCAGCGGGCAATCGGTTAGAATAACAATAAACCATCGGGGAATAAGTGGGGGGCCAGTAGATTTTTAAGATGCTATCTTTTAACTCTTTGCTACTAAATATCCAGCAAAATAAGCACCCAATACAATAACAAGATATGCCCAAACAGGTTCTATAACCATATAGGCAAATAGACAAATTCCTAAGTATAATACCAATCCTCCAATAAACAATCCTTTATTCATTTAAACCCTCCTTTTTCAAGTTCAATTTTAATATTATCATGTTTAAAAAATTTTGTCAATACTCACACCAAACGAGGACAGTCCGCCAAAGGCGGGCAAGTTGGCGAAGCCGGTCACCGTTATGGGGTGGGGGCAAACCAATTTCTATTTCTCTATCGCCCAACACTCAAAAAGACGATGTTTTTTTGGCTTTGAGAACAATCCTACAACTCTGGAATTGGAAAAGTTTCAACGTTGTTCCGCGTAATGTTCCGCGTGGTTCGGCGATTAACGCTGAAGGAACGCTGAAATCTACGCTGAACTACGCTGAACAGCTAGAAGAGAATTTTAAGCAGTACTTGGGAGTAAAGTATGCCTTTGCCTTCAACAGCGGTCGGTCGGCCCTGATGGCGATTTTGTCAGTCTTGGAAATTAGCAAAGATGAGGAGATTTTGATTCAGGCTTTTACCTGCAACGCTGTGCCAAATCCAATTATCTGGCAAGGGGCGAGGCCGGTTTATGTTGACATAGATGAGACTTTAAACATTGACCCGGACGATTTGGAGAAAAAAATTACCCCAAAATCCAGGGCAATAATTTTGCAGCATACTTTTGGCGTGCTGGCTCAAATTGAAAAAATTTTAACTTTAGCCGAGTGCTACAATCTTAAAATCATTGAGGATTGCGCTCACTCCTTGGGGGCTGAATATGGTTTTCGAGCGAAGCGAGAGAACCACCCCGCCCTTTCTCCACCTTCAGAAAGGGCGGGGTCCTCCACTTTTCAACCTCGCTACGCTTCGGGAAAGGCGGGAACTTTTGGCGATGTTGCTTTTTTCAGTTTTGGCCGGGATAAAGTTATTTCTTGCGTTTACGGAGGAATGGTGGCGACAAATAATCCGGATTTGGCTAAAAGACTTAAAGAATTTCAGGAAAAATGTGGCTCGCCTTCAAATTTTTGGACTCTTCAACAGCTTTTGCATCCAATAATCTTTGCAGTTGCCCTGCCGACTTATTATTTTTTCAATTTCGGTAAATTTTTAATTTGGTTTTGCCAAAAAATAAAATTATTGTCTAAAGCTGTAACCAAAAAAGAGAAAAAAGGCGAAAATCCGGACTATTTTCCCCAAAAAATGTCCAATGCCTTGGCAATTTTAGCTTTAAATCAATTAAAAAAATTGAATAAATTTAATGAACACCGAAGAAAAATCGCTGAATTCTATGAAAATAATTTAAGAGAAAATTTTAGCGTAGTTTCGCGTCCTGTTTCGCGTAGTTTCGCGGTTTCCTGGAAGTATCCGATATTTATGGCAAATCCTAAAGAAATTCGAAAAAGGGCAAAGAAAGAGCATATCATTTTGGATGACGGCTGGTGGGGAAGTCCGGTAGTGCCGCCGGATACCGATTTGGAAAAAATGAAATATAAAAGAGGAGATTGTCCCAAAGCCGAAAAAATCGCCAAAACCATTTTAAATTTACCAACCCATATTAATATTTCTATTTACGATGCCCAAAAAATCATAAACTCCCTAAAGACTGAAAACGAGAACTGAAATCCCCCAATTTCTACGGCCGTAGAAATCACGGGATTATTAAATATTATTAAATATTATGAGAATTCCGATAACTGATCAATTTCTTCTAAATCTATATAATTTTATTGAAAAGTTAGATAAAACCTTTGATTTATTTGCGCCCCGAACCATGAAAGAGGCGTTCTATCCTGACATTTATAAACTGAGAAAAAAGTATGCAAGAAAAAGAACAAAGAAACAATTTACTAAACTCATTTATTATTTAAAAAATAAAGGCTATATAAAAATTAAAAATTTAGAGGAAAAACAAGGAGTTATTCTCACCAAAAGGGGAGTAGAAAAAGTTTTAAAGATACAATTTAGAACAATGAAAAAAAGAGGTAGACCGGATGGAAAATGGCAAATGGTAATTTTTGATATTCCTGAAAGAAAACGCGATTTAAGAGATATCTTTAGAGAAAATCTTCAGCTTTTAGGTTATAGAATGCTTCAACAAAGCGTTTGGGTTTGTCCATTTGATGTATTGAAAGAAACTGAAGGCGTTATTAGACAATATGAACTTGATGACTATATCAGATTATTTTTAATTGAAGAATTAGAAATATAATACCGCGATTGCCACGGCCGTGGAAAATGGGGGATTAAAATTTTTAAAACTAAATACTGATTATTTTATTATAAATAATGATTATTCAAGAAATAAAAGATAAAAATATCTGGGAAGATTTTGTTGGTTCCTGTTTTGAACGAACTTTTTTGCATTCCTGGAATTGGGGAGAGTTTAACAGGGCAATGGGAAATAAAATTTGGAGACTGGGCGTTTATGAGCAAATTGCAAATGGCGAATCGCAAATGGCGAATTTGGTTGGGGCGGCTTTGATTGTTAAAATACAGGCGAAAAGAGGAACTTTTTTATTTTGTCCCCACGGACCGGTAATAAAATATCAAATATCAAATATCAAATATCAAATATCAAAGGCATTGCTGGATTATTTAAAAAATATTGCTAAGGACGAAAGAGCGGATTTTATAAGGGTTGCGCCGATTTGGCTTGAAAGTGAAGAAAATATTAGCATTTTTAAAAAATTAGGTTTTCGGAAAGCGCCAATCCATATTCATCCGGAGATAACCTGGGAATTGAATATTGAATTATCCGAAGATGAGTTGCTAAAAAATATGCGCAAAACCACCCGTTATCTAATAAAAAAAGCTCAAAAAGATGGAGTAAAAATAGTCCAGAATAAAAATTCCAAGGCTCTTGAAATTTTTAATAAACTTTATCAGGAAACAGTTAACCGCCATCGTTTCGTGCCATTTTCCCCAAATTATATAAAAAATGAATTTCAGAGTTTTTTGAATGATAACCAGGTTTCTTTATTTTTTGCTAAATACCAAAATGAAATTATCGTTTCAGCAATGATAATATTTTGGCAGGGAATCGCTTTTTATCATCAAGGGGCTTCCTCTCAAAAATATCCAAAAATTCCCGCTTCTTATCTCCTGCAGTGGGAAGCAATAAAGGAAGCTAAAAAAAGAAATTGCCAAACCTATGATTTTTGGGGAATAGCTCCGCCAAATTCCAAATCATCGCATCGTTTTGCCGGAGTTACTCTTTTTAAAACCGGATTTGGAGGAGAGATGAAAGAACTCGTCAAAACCCAGGATTTTCCCATTAGTTCAAAATATTGGTTTAATTTTATTGTAGAATTAGCAAGAAAGAAGGCCCGCCATTTGGGATAAAGACAACACACGATACTTGACAAATGAAAGTGGATGTGCTATTAATAGTTAGTACCTTAAAATTGGCAGGAAAAGTAAAAGAAGGAGGGTATCTTGATGAACTACTTAATAAACCGAAGGAAAGAATTTGGCGAAGCCGCTTATTTTAGTTTTATTCTTGACCCGTTTTTACTGCTCGGTTTGGGAGTGTTTATTGTCTGGCTGACGGTCAGAAAACTTTACCGCCGCTTTGGCAGAAACAAGTTTTTTATCCCGGGTTTATTTATTTTTTGCCTTATTTCTTTTTGGTTAGTTGCCGGAGCCGGTCTTTATCTCGATAATCTGAATTTCTCGTTTTTGGGGAAAGCCGGTGAGGGAAACCATTTTATGTGGAATTCCGGCTGTGAAATTTTGGGAATTGAACCCTTTGTTGACACCGCCGCGCCGACTTATGCCCAACCTTTTGGTTTTTGGAACCTTTTAGCCACTTTTCTTTTTGTTGTTTTGTATCCTTTGATTTTATATTTTGGAGTTATCCTTGGTTATATTCTTTTTGGCCGAACCGAAAATCAAACCGGCCTGATTGAACTGCTAAAACCCTGAAATTATAAAAAAGGAGGGCGAAATGGACCAAAAACTTGCCCTGGTAACCGGCGCTTGCGGATTTATCGGCTCCCATATGGTTGATTATTTAATAAGTCAGGGGTATAAAGTTCGAGCGACTGATTTATATTTCGCCCCGAAAACTTATTTAAATGAAAAAGCGGAATTTGTTCCGGCTGATATTGTAGAAAAGGAAGAAATTTATCCCCTGCTTGAGGATGTTGATGTGGTTTTCCATCTGGCCGCTGTCTTTGATTTTTCCGCTTCCAGAGAATTAACTTATTTAGTCAATGTGGTTGGCACCCAAAATCTATTGGAAGCGTCAAAGGATTTTCCCAAAATTAAAGGAATTGTTGTCTGGAGCACCGGAGCGTTTTATGATGCTTATAATTGGCCTGGAATAATATTTTCTGAAGAAAGTCCCGTAGAGCCAAAAAATTTTTATGAGCTTTCAAAACTTGAACAGGAAAGAATGGCTCTAAAATACGCTCAAAAGTATAATTTACCCATCACGGTTATCCGGCCATCCGCTGTTTATGGAACCAAAAGTCAATATGGAGCGGCCTTGATAATTTTATATATGCTCAAAGGGCAGATTTCTTTCGTTTTTGGAAAGGGAGATAAGGCGGCGGCAATGGTTCATGTTTTGGATGTTGTCAGAGCCGCCGAGTTTCTTTCCAAAATTCCCGAGGCGGTTGGTGAAGTTTATAATTTAGCCGATGATTCAAGGGACTCGGTTGAAGCTCTATTATACTTTCTTTCAAGCCAGATTCCCGATGCCAAAATATACTTCCATTTACCCGGTTTTCTGATTCGTTTGTTTGCAAAATATTCTAAATTAATCAGTAAAATCTTTAACAGACCTCAAAAAATTGAAGAAGGCGCAATTGATTATATTTTAAACCCATTTTTGATGGATAATAGAAAAATCAAAGCGCTTGGTTTTGAGTTTAACTACCCGGATGTTAAATTGGGAATGAAGGATGTAATTGACTGGTATTTAAAATTTTTGGGCCCCTCTCAAAACGAAACCAAAAAATTATTAGAGTTGACAAAACTGGTTAAAAAATCGCAATACTGTTATCAGGAAGAACTCTATAGATTAAGAGAGCTTTTGAAAAAAAATTAAGTTTTAACAAAGGCACAAAGGCGCAAAAATTTTGCGCCTTTCTTTCTTGTTTAATCTAAAAAAAATGATACAATAGAATAATGTTCAGCTTGACTTTTCATATTTTGGTTTATTTAAGCTTGGGGTTTGTTGCCTCCATTTTGGGTTCAATAATTTTTCTTCGGAATAAAAAGGATACGGTTTATCGAACATTTGGTCTGTTAAATTTGGGAATTGTGATTTGGGCTTTTGGATGCGTAGCCTGGCTTTTTCAGGACAATGAATCTTTAGCTCTTTTTTGGACAAGAATTTTTAGTATCGGGTCCACTTTAATCCCGGTTTTTTTATTGCACTGGATTTTAGCTTTCTTAAAAAAAGACCAAAAATTTAAAAGAATATTAAAAATCTGTTATATTGTATCCTGCGTTTTCCTTTTGTTCAGTTTTACGCCTTTCTATATAAAGGGGGTGAAACCGATGCTGTTTTTTCCCTTTTGGCCCCAAGCTGGAATGGTTTATTTTTTGCATTTAATTTTAAGTTATTTGGGGATGTCGGCCTTTGGGTTTTATCAGCTTTTTTTGGCTTACCGAAGAGCCGCCGGAGATACTCTTGTGCAGACAAAATATGTAATTTTCGGATTAATTTTGGGTTTGGGCGGCGGAGCGACTAACTTTCCTTTAATGTTCGGGTTTTCTCTCCCCTTTCCGCCTTTAAATTTTCTGATTATTGCTTATCCTCTTGTTTTCAGTTATGCGATGCTTAAATATAAATTTATGGACATTAAGATAATTTTAACGGAATTTTTGATTTTTTTATTAGGAGCCCTTCTTTTATTGGAAATATTTTTATCCCAGTCCCTAAACTTAATTGTTTATAAATCGGGAATTTTAATTTTCTTTGGAATTTTTGGTTACCTTCTTGTAAGAAGTGTTTACGAAGAAATAAAAACAAAGGAAAGGGTTGAGGCCCTTTCTCAGAAATTACAAAAAGCTTATCAAGAGCTAAAAAGAGTAGATTTGGCAAAATCAGAATTTATTTCAATCGCCTCCCATCAGCTTCGCACTCCCCTAACCGTTATTAAAGGTTATGTTTCCCTTCTGCTTGATAAAAAATACGGGGATGCCAAAAGGGCAGACGAAATGTTGAAAAATATTTATTTATCAAATGAAAGATTGATAAAATTGATTAATGATTTGCTGGATTTATCTAAAATAGAGTTGGGTAAAATGCAGTTTGATTTTAAAGAAATCTCTTTTGAGAACATTATTGACAGCGTTGTCAGGGAATTAGAAATTGTTGCCAAAAACAAAGCTCTGTATTTAAAATGGGAAAAGCCAGAAAATCTGCCAAAAATTTTGGGTGATTTTGACAAGCTTCGTCAGGTAGTTTTGAATGTTGTGGATAATGCGATAAAATATACCAGAGAAGGCGGACTCACAATAAATCTCAAGCATCAACTGTCAGGTGGTAAAAATGTAATTTTGGCAGAATTTTCTGATACGGGTATGGGCATAAAAAAGGATGAACTTGAGGCAATTTTTAAAGGGTTTGACAGGGGCAGCTATGTTCAAAAAACC
>PCWD01000025.1:15459-31008 GCA_002787255.1 Parcubacteria group bacterium CG11_big_fil_rev_8_21_14_0_20_39_14
ACAAGGCAAGGGCTCTACACTCTTCATAGAATTACCCGTAAAATAAACTTTTCTTTGTATGCCCAGTAATACAACTTCCAGTTGTTTTTCGGCGATTAGAACAATTTGGTTATCAAAGCTACACCGTTTGCTTAAAAGTTAAAAAAACAAAACACTATTTCAAATGCCGAAAAACAATATTTAACAGAACATCGGAAGTTATATTACCGGACATAAAGAAAATTAACTTTCAGTTTTTATAATTCGGCATTTGACTGGAAGTTGACCTCGTAATACAACTTCGGATTCTTTCGGCAGTTATTCTTTTTTGCTACAAAATTTTATTTGGGATGGAAATGCCACGATTGAGACCCATATTCAAATAAAGCGCCGAAAGAAAAACCACTGGGCAAGTTAAAATAAAATAACAATTGACTTCGGAATTAAAAGCAACCACCAAATACCGGCGCTTTATTCCGAAGTTGATATACGGGGTTGATATACTGGGTATGAAAAGAATTTTAATTGAAGAAATAACTAAATACATTGGAGAAAAAGTGAAAATTTGTGGGTGGGTGGATTCCCGGCGAGACCATGGCAAAATTATTTTTATTGACCTGCGGGATGTGAGCGGTTTGGCCCAAATAGTATTTGCGCCAAACCAAAGAGCAGAAATTTACAAAGTAGCTCAAAAGCTCCGGACAGAATGGGTAATAGAGGTAACCGGAAGGGTTGACAGGAGACCCAAGGGAATGGAGAATCCGAAAATTACAACCGGGAAAGTCGAAATAGGGGCTGAAAATTTAACAATTTTTTCCGAGGCAAAAACCTTGCCATTTGAAACTTCAGATGAAAGAAAAGAAGTTAGCGAAGAAATCAGATTAAAATATCGGTATCTTGATTTAAGAAGAAAAAAAATGAAAGAAAATCTAACCTGGCGCTACAAAGTCATTGATTTTATGCGGAATTTTTTAAAAAACAGGGGATTTATTGAAATTGAAACTCCAATTTTAACCAAATCAACGCCGGAGGGAGCAAGAGATTTTATAGTGCCATCGCGTCTTCAGCCCGGGAAATTTTACGCTCTTCCCCAATCGCCCCAGCAGTATAAACAGCTTTTGATGGTTGCCGGATTTGAAAAATATTTTCAAATTGCTCGTTGTTTCAGAGATGAAGACCCGCGAGCCGACAGGCAAGCCGAGTTTACCCAGCTTGACATTGAAATGGCATTTGTCGAGCAAGACGATATTTTGAGCCTGACCGAAGAACTTTATTCGGAGCTTGTCAAAGAACTTTTCCCTCAAAAAACTATTACTCAAAAACCCTTTCCCAGAATAAGCTTTGAGGAGGCGATGGAAAGATATAAAACCGATAAACCGGATTTACGAAGAGACAAATCAAATCCTGACGAACTTGCCTTTGGATTTGTAGTTAATTTCCCAATGTTTGAATGGAGAAAGGAGGAAGGACGATGGGATGCGGTTCATCATCCATTCACCCGCCCAAATTTTGAAAATTTAGGCGGGCAAGCCAGACCATTAAGTGAAAATATAAAAGAGATGAAAAAAAATCCCGATAAAATTTTGGCTTTTCAATATGATTTTATTTTAAACGGCTTTGAGATTGGCGGAGGAAGCCTAAGAACTTACAAGCCCGAAATACTTGAGGCGGTTTTTGAGGTAATGGGCCACAAAAAAGAAGATATCCAAAAGAAATTCGGACATTTGCTTAAAGCATTTGAATATGGAGCGCCTCCTCATGGCGGAATTGCTCCGGGGATTGACAGATTTATGGCAATTTTGATGCAAGAGCCAAACATTAGAGAGGTTATTGCCTTTCCCAAAACTGGCGACAACAGAGATCTTATGATGGAAGCTCCATCGGAAGTGGATGAAAAACAACTCAAAGAGTTGCGCATCGGAATAACTAAAAATTAATTATCAATTTTCAATTTACAATTTACAATCAATTATTAAATTTTCCAATTTTCAATTATTTGAAAATTAGTCATTGAAAATTGAAAATTAGGTTGTGTCTCCTGATAAAATTTTTGTTATTTCGTTATTTTTAATCTCCATTTTCTTGACGGGCGCGCTTTTGATTTTAGAAAAAAAAGAAACGACGATAAATAATGGAAAGGCGGCTATGCTTGTTAAAGATATTTCCCAACCGTCCATAAAAGAACATCCTGTGTTTTTTGAGACATCTAAAACAAAGACGGGAGGAGATATTTGGATTAGACCAGACACGGCTCCGTTTTTTAAACCCTGGCGGGATTGGAATGTTGAAGAACCCCAAATTGAGGCAAAGTCGGCTATCTTGATGGAAGTAAAATTAGAAAATGATTCAACAAACCCGCCGCTAATTAAACAAGAACGAATTCTTTTTCAAAAAAACATTGAGGAACCTCTTCCCATTGCCAGTCTTACCAAAATTATGAGCGCTCTTATTG
The DNA here is from genome assembly GCA_002787255.1 of Parcubacteria group bacterium CG11_big_fil_rev_8_21_14_0_20_39_14. Lineage (GTDB taxonomy): Bacteria > Patescibacteriota > Minisyncoccia > Minisyncoccales. The sequence continues at coordinate 17,891 of PCWD01000025.1, forward strand.
TTCTGGAAAATATGGATTTACAAAATTCTATAAAAATTAGCAAAGAAGCGGTAAATCAAGAGGGAGAAGCCGGAGAATTAGTGGTCGGAGAAGAAATTTTAGTTAAAAATTTGCTCTATGCAATGCTTTTGGAATCAAGCAACGATGCCGCTTTTGCCCTATCCCTTGCTCTTGGTTATGACAATTTTATAGATTTAATGAACAAGAAAGCTAACTCTTTGCAGCTAAAAAATACCTATTTTTCAAATCCGACTGGATTTGACAACCCTCAAAATTTTTCAACCTCTTACGACCTTGCCAGACTTCTAACTTATAGCCTAAAGAACCAATTTCTTTGGCAAATCCTAAAAACCCGAGTTTTTGAAGCCAGGGATATTTCCGGAAAAATTTTTCACCACTGGAAAAACACTAATAAACTTTTAGAAGAGGTGCCTCGCATTATTGGCGGCAAAACCGGTTGGACAATGAAAGCCGGGGGCTGTGTAGCTTTGGCGATTGACAACCCAAAAAATAATAGCAGAATTTTTTCTGTTTTGCTTGGTTCTCCTGATGAAAATAAAAGATTTGAAGAAACCAAAAAATTAATTGATTGGGTCTTAAGCGCCTACCAATGGTAGGCGCTCAAAATCAAATATCAAATATTAAAGAGCAAAAATGAGAAATGAGTATTCAAAATTTTCTTTCAGAAAATTTTGAAACTGTGCAGCTTTTTTATTTTTTATTTTTAATTTTTGATTTTGACTGAGCAAAGCGAAGGAATATGCCTTTTTACGAAAGTCCCGAATTGGCAATAAGTATAATCAAAATTTTTGTTTTGGCCGCGGTGGCTTCCTTGCTGGCAGTGGCAATAACTCCTTTTTTAACTCATTTTTTGTATAAGCATAAGCTCTGGCGAAAAGAAGCAAGGACAAAGACTATTACCGGCGAGGAAGCCCCGGTTTTTTATAGTCTTCACAAAGAAAGAGAAGTCAGTGTGCCTCGTTTCGGCGGAATTTTAATATTTGGAGCAACTTTAATTACAATTTTTATCTTTTGGGGACTGGCCCAGATTTCTGACAATCTTTGGCTTCAAAAATTCAATTTTTTAAGCAGGAGTCAAACCTGGCTGCCCCTTTTTACTTTAATTGCCGCTTCTATTATAGGGCTTTCTGACGATATTTTGCAGGTGCTCGGTAAAGGAAAGTATGTTGCCGGCGGAATGAGGTTTACCAGACGTTTTTTAATTGTTGTTTTAATCGGGCTTATTGGGGCTTGCTGGTTCTATTTTAAATTGGACTGGAATACAATTCATATTCCAATGTTAGGCGACTTTATAATCGGCTTTTGGTATATTCCAATTTTTATTATTGTAATGTTAGCTTGCTGGTCGGGCGGAGTAATTGACGGATTAGACGGGTTGGCCGGAGGTGTTTTCGCCTCAATATTTACAGCCTTCGGAATAATTGCTTTTTTTCGGGGACAGATAGACATTGCCGCTTTTTGCGCTGTAATTTGCGGGACTATTTTGACGTTTTTATGGTTTAATATTCCCCCGGCCAGATTTTATATGGGAGAAACCGGAATGCTTGGCCTTACCTCAACCCTGGCTGTGATTGCTTTTTTAACCGATTCGGTGGTAGTTCTTCCAATTATCGGGGGACTCGTCGTAATTGAAGTTGCTTCAATAATTTTACAGCTTCTATCAAAAAAATTCCGCCGCAAAAAAATTTGGCTTTGCACTCCGATTCATCATCACTTTGAAGCAATCGGCTGGCCTCATTATAAGATAACAATGCGATTTTGGATAATCGGGGTTATCTTTGCTATAATCGGGGTGACTATAAGATTACTGGGTTAAAAATTTAAAAATCAGAATGCAAAAATCAAAATTATTACCGCGAAAGCGGGATTCCGCTATGGCGGAACAATTCAAAATTCAAAATTTTAGAAAGCGGCATCCAAGATTTATTTATCAAAAGTATTTCTATAAAATCAAAAAAGGAGATTTAAAAATTTCCTTCGTTTTTAAAATTGAACCAGATATCCAATTTAGACCCAAAATTATTATAAAGGATATTAATCAATCTCAAATATCACAGATAGGGGAGGGGGTATTAAATAATTTAATATTTCATCTTGGTTTAATAGAAATTCTTAGCTATTGGAAAGCAACCTGCTCGTCAAAAATTGTGATTGAGGCGGGATATTTGAATAAAGAGCAAATTAAATGGTGGAAAGATTTAATAATCAATGGAATGGGCCAATTCTTTTATGAGAACAAAATTAACTGGACCCGTCCAAATTTTTTGAAAATTTCAGGCGGGCAGGGAAAACCAGATAACAAAAGGTTCGGGGAAAAATTAAAAAATAGGTATTTGGTGCCGTTTGCCGGCGGAAGAGATTCAATCGTGACATTGGAAAGGCTGAAAAAACCCATCTTCGCCAAGGCTTCGGCGGGCAAGCAAAAGAAAGAAATCGCCTTGTTTTTGGTAAATCCCTCAAAACAAATTCAAAAAACCGTTAGGGTTGCCGGTATAAAAAAACAGATAATTGTAAAGAGAGAAATTGACACAAGATTGCTGAAATTAAACAAAAAAGGGTATCTTAACGGCCACACGCCCTTTACTGCGCTTTTATCTTTTTTAACCGTTTTCTGCGCAATATTGTTTGATTATAAACATATTGTTTTTTCCAATGAAAAAAGCGCCGATGAGGGCAATGTAAAATATCTCGGCAGAATAATTAACCACCAATGGGCAAAAAGCTCGGAATTTGAAAAAATGTTTAAAGATTATTGCAAAAAATATTTAGCCAGAGATATCAATTATTTTAGTTTTTTACGGACCTACACGGAACTTGAAATTTCCAAAATGTTTACAAAATATCCCGAATATTTTCCTGTTTTTTCCAGTTGCAATGCCGGTATGAAAATAGGCGCAAAACAAATAAGATGGTGCGGAAATTGCCCAAAATGCTTATTTGCCTACCTTACCCTCTACCCATTTTTAGATAAAAAACAACTTTTAAAAATTTTTGGCAAGGATTTATTCAAAAATAAAGAATTATTACCAACAATGAGGGCCTTAATCGGCGAGGGCAAAACAAAACCATTTGAATGCGTGGGAACCTACCAGGAAAGCAAGAAAGCTTTTGAATTAAGCCTTAAAAAAGCCCTCGGCCGTAGTCCTATGGGCGAGGCTAAAAAATCAGGAAAAATCCCTTATCTTTTAGGCAAGATTTAGAAAATAAATCCCCTGGTGGCAAAAACGCTTAAAAAAGAAAATGCCAGTTTTGGGGATAACTGGCAACCCTTGTTTGGAGTCCTAACAAATGGTATCAATAGCCCACACCAAAGGTACATCAGTGGGTATGTTGGAATTGAGGATGGACGAATACTTTACTGGTCCCACAGGGATAAGAGTACCTTTTATCTCATCCTGTTTTTCCGGGACTACGCCCAACAGCAATAGTAGTTCCTCCCATGTCTCGGCTTCCCATTTAGCGTACCCTCCGGGTGGTCCCACAAAAGATTCTGGAGTACCTACGAAAAGTCTAGCCCTGAACATATTTTACCTCCCTCTTTTTTATTAGCTTTTTGCCGAACTAGGTCTTACCACTCCAACAATCGTATTATAGCATATTGCTTTATGTTTGTCAAGAGGTTGAAACACAAAAAAATACTCCTTTTAGGTTTTGGTCGGGAAGGCCAGGACACTTTTTTGTTTTTGAGAAAATTATTTCCAAAAAAAATCATTGGAATAGCGGATCAAAACCAATATCCAACATCTAATATCCGATATCTAAAAAAGGTTAGATTACATTTTGGAAAGGATTATCTTAAGGCGATTAAAAATTATGATATTGTTATTAAATCACCAGGGATTCCCATTCATTTGCCGGAAATTGAAAAGGCTTTTAATCAAGGAAAAATTACTTCCCAAACCGAAATTTTCCTTAATAATTGTCCGGGAAAAATTATTGGCGTTACCGGAACCAAAGGAAAAAGCACCACTGCTTCCTTGATTTATAAGATTTTAAAGGCCGGGGGCATTAAGGATTATCTGGTTGGAAATATTGGAAAACCAGTACTGACTTCCTTATTGAAAGCCAAAAAAGATGATGTTTTTGTTTATGAATTATCTTCTCATCAATTATATGAGCTTAAAAAGAGTCCTCATATTGCCGCGCTTTTGAATATTTATCCCGAGCATCTTGATTATTATAAAAATTTTAAAGAATATATCAAAGCTAAAGCAAATATTACCAAATATCAAACCAGAAACGATTTTTTGATTTATAATTCTAAAGACAAAATTGTTAAAAAAATCGCTAAAAAAAGCAAAGCAAAAAAAATTCCCATACCTGCGAATTTACCAATCACTATTTGCCCCAATAGATGCCCGCTATCTAACGGAGCGGGTATACGAATTCCTTCAATCGTCAATCTTTCCAATGTAATTGCCGCAGTTGAGGTAGCAAAAATTTTTGATATTCCCCAAAAAATAGTTGCCAAAGCAATTAAAGAATTTAAACCCCTGCCTCACAGATTGGAATGTGTCGGCAAGTTCAAAGGAATCAAATTTTATAACGATTCTTTATCAACCATTCCCCAGGCCGCAATAGAGGCTTTGGATTTTTTTGGCGATAAAGTTCAAACTCTAATTTTAGGCGGATTTGATAGGGGATTGGATTTCAAAAAGTTGGCAGAAAGGATTTTGGCAAGTAATGTCAAAACTTTAATTCTGTTTCCAGCCACGGGGAAACGAATTTTGGACGAGTTCAAAAAAATAAACAAAAAGGGAGAACAAAAATACTTCTTTGCAGAAAATATGAAAAAAGCCGTATCCCTAACTTATAAGCATACTGAGAAAAGGAAAATTTGTTTGTTGTCCCCAGCCTCGCCAAGCTTCGGTATGTTTAAGGACTACAAAGAAAGGGGCGACCTGTTCAAAAAATGGGTAAAGGCACTTGGAAAAAGGGAGTAAAATGATATAATATAAATAGCAAATCGCAAATCGCAAATAGCAAATCGCAGATGGCAAATAGCAAATCGCAAATTGTTGCGATAAGCGATTGGCGATAAGCGATTTGCAAAAAGATGGATATAATCATCAAAAATGCCCAGGTTATAGACGGCACTGGAAAAGAAATGTTTCAGGCCGACCTTGGAATTGAAAAGGATAAAATAAAAGCTATTGGAAGCCTGCAAAATAAAAAAGCAAAATTGCTCATTGATGGCGCCGGACTTTATCTCGCCCCCGGTTTTATAGATATTTTAAACCATTCCGACGCCTTTCTTACCTTGTTTCTTATGCCTGAAGCCCAAAGTCTTATTTTTCAAGGAATAACCACTGTTTTGTGCGGAAATTGCGGTTCTTCTCTGGCTCCCATTGCGGGTGAAGAAGCAATTAGGTCTGTTCAAAAATGGGGAGATGTTTCTAAAATAAATATTAATTGGAGAAATATGAACGATTTTTTAGAAGTGGTTGATAGAATTAAGTTTGGAGTAAATTTTGCTACTCTGGTTGGCCACTCAACTTTAAGAAGGGGTTTGGTCGGAGATGCTTACCGCTCCTTAATGGCAAAAGAGATGGAGGATATGAAAATTTTATTGGAGCAAGCATTAAAACAAGGCGCTTTTGGCTTATCCTTTGGACTGGCTTATTCCCATGCTAAAATTGCTTCGCAAGATGAACTTATAGAATTAGCTAAGGTTTTAAATAAATATCAGGGGATTTGCTCAATTCATTTACGAAATGAATCGGAGGAAATTCTTTCATCAATCAATGAAGCCCTAAACATAGGTAATTATGCTCAAACTTCGCTTGAAATTTCCCATTTTAAAATTTTGGGAGAAAATTTCTGGCTCAAGTGGGCGAAAGCCATTCAATTGTTAGAGGAATCATCAAAAGGGAGGCTTAATGTTAATTTTGATATTTATCCATACAAAGCTGCCAGCGTGGTTTTTCATCTTTTTCTCCCGGACTGGGTGAAAAAGGGTGGAAAGAACGCTATGTTAAAACGACTAAAGGACCAGGAAATAAAAGAAAAAGTAATAGGGGAGCTCAAAAAAAGTCAATTAGCTCTCGGTGATTTTATTATTTCTATTTCACCTTTGGGTAGAGCGGTTGTCGGAAAAAATATTAGCGAGATTGCGTCTTCTCAGGAATCAAGTGTTGAAAAAACCGCTGTGGATCTATTGGTTGCTTCCGATGGTCATCTTATTGTTTTTGCACCAGCTATCTCTTCTGGAAATTTAAAGCAAGGCATAATTCATCCCTTATCCTTTATTTCTTCTGATGGGGCCGGTTATGACCTTGATTACGGGAAGAATACCAGTGAGTTAATTCATCCTCGTTCCTTTGGCGCTTTACCCAGATTTCTTAGAAGATATGTCAAAGAGGAACGATTATTTACCTGGGAAAAAGCAATAAAAAAAATAACCAGCGCTCCGGCTGAAAAATTAGGGTTAAAAAATCGAGGTAAAATTAAAGAGGGATTTTTTGCCGACCTTGTGCTTTTTGACCCCGAAACCATTTCCGATAAAGCCACTTTTACCAATCCCTATCAATTTTCCGAAGGTATAGAATATGTTTTTGTAAACGGGGAAATGGCTATCCGGGGGAAAAAATTAACCAAAATAAGAGCGGGTAGAGCGCTTAGAAGAAAATAGAAAAATAGAAATTGGTTAGCAGAAATTGAAAATTAGAATCAACTATTTTCTATTTTCTAACAACTATTTTCTGATTTTGGATGACCCAAAGAACTTATATATCTAAAAAGCCTGATTATATCTTGCTTTTCACAATACTCGCTTTGCTGGCAATAGGTTTTGTGGCTCTGTCTTCGGCTTCAGCGGTTCCCTCCAGAGAAAAGTTTAATGACCCATATTACTATTTGAAACATCAATTAATTTTTGGATTTAGCGCCGGTCTTTTTTTGGGATATTTAGCTTACAGAATTAGATTGAAAACCTTTGAAAAATTAGCTTTACCAATTCTTCTTTTAACATTTTTTCTATTAATTTTGGTTTTTTTACCAAATTTCGGTTATACTCATGGCGGCGCTAAACGTTGGGTTATTTTGGGACCAATATCTTTGCAGCCAAGTGAGATTGCTAAATTTTCCTATATTTTATTTTTAGCAAGCTGGTTTAAAAACAGAAAAAATGAAATAAAGAGTTTTCTGGAAGGAACCTTTCCGTTTTTGCTCATGACCGGTTTTTTGGCAGGACTTTTAATTTTACAGCCGGCTGTAGGAACGACCGGAATTCTTCTTATCTCAGCCATGATAATGTATTTCATTGCCGGGGGGAAGATTTTTCATATTGCTTATTGTTTAGTACTGGGAATTTTACTTTTAGGCATTTTAATTAAAATCGCTCCTTACAGAATTGAAAGAATTCAAGCTTTTTTAAATCCGGGAGCCGATCCTTTGGGAATAAGTTATCAAATCAACCAATGTTTAATCGCAATTGGTTCGGGCGGAATCGGAGGCGTGGGACTGGGTAATTCCGGTCAAAGATATCATTTTATTCCAGAGCCAATGGGCGATTCTGTCTTTGCTATTTATGCCGAAGAGATGGGTTATATCGGTTCGGTTTTTTTAATAGGGTTATTTATTTTATTTGCCTGGCGCGGCCTTAAAGCCGGGTTAAACTGCGAAAATAAATTCGCAAAAATTACAGCCGTTGGAATTGTCTCCTGGATTACCTTGCAAGCTTTTATAAACATTGCCGGAATTTCAAAACTTTTACCCCTTACAGGCGTGCCGCTTCCTTTCATAAGTTATGGAGGTTCGGCTTTAGCCATAACCTTGATAGCTTCAGGGTTACTATTAAACATTTCCAAACATACCAATGATTAGCGGATATCGCGGATAAAAGCGGATACCCCCATTGATTAGCGGATACCGCGGATAAAAGCGGATGTCGCGGATATTATAATCTGCGTAATCCGCTAAAATCAGCGTAATCCGCTAATAGTTAATGAGAATATTATTAACGAGCGGCGGAACAGGAGGTCATATTTACGCCACGGTTGCCGTTGCTCAAGCTCTCAAAAAAATATCGGAGGAAAGAAAACTCTTTTTTGAATTAATTTTTGTCGGTCCTGATGATTTTCCAGAAATAAAAAACAAAAAGATTCTGGCCGGAAAATTAAGAAGGTATTTTTCTTTTAAAAATTTTATTGACCCATTCAAAATGCTCATTGGTTTTTGGCAAACCTTTTGGCATATTTTTTGGTTTATGCCCGATACAATATTTGGAAAAGGGGGGTACGGAAGTTTTCCGGTTATTGTAGTTGGTTGGCTTTTAAGAATACCAATTATAATTCATGAATCAGATTCAACTCCGGGACTTACAAATAAAATTTGCGCGCCTTTGGCAAAAAGAATTGCTTTTTCTTTTCCCGGAGCTGAAAAATATTTTTCAGCAAAAAAAAGGTTTCTTTCGGGCCATCCCATAAGAGAAAAAATTTTGTCCGCCACAAAACAAGATGCTATATTAACTTTGAAACTTATTGGAAAAAGACCCGTTGTTTTTTTTGTGGGAGGGAGTCAGGGCGCTAAAAAAATAAACGACCTTTTGCTTGAAATTTTACCGGGTTTGCTAAAAACGTACGAAGTTTTACACCAAACTGGCAAAAATAATTTTGAAGAAGTCAAAAGGGAAGCGGATGTTCTGTTTTTGGCTCAAAAATTAGACCGCCGATATTTTCACCTCTTTGCCGACCTTTCCGAAACTGAAATGGGATGCGCTTACGCGGTTTCCGATATAATAATCGCCAGAGCTGGCGCCGGAACTATTTCTGAAATTGCCACTCTCGGGAAACCAAGCATTGTTATTCCTCTGCCCCTGTCCGCTCAAGACCATCAAGTAAAAAATGCTTATGAGTTTGCCGAGCAAAAGGGGACAATTGTTCTGGAAGAAGCAAATTTTACTCCCCATTTTGTTCTGCAGGAAATTGCCAATATTTTGGAAGATAAGAAAAAATTAGCTTTGATGGGGGCAAACGCTAAAGAGTTTGCCAGGTCAGGCGCCGCCAAAATCATCGCCGAAGAGATAATCAGGTTAGCCAGTTAAACAAATTGTTAAATTGTCAAATTGTTAAACTGAAGCTCTGCAGCAATGAAAGCATTGAAGAGTTCAGCGTTGTTCAGCGTAGATATCGGCGTTAATTCAGCGTTAAGATGGTTTTATCGCTGAACTATACGCTGAAATTACGCTGAAAAATAATTGTTCAACATTCTCAACAATATAGCAATGGTAAAAGTTCGTTTTGCTCCAGCACCAACCGGATTTCTTCACATTGGAGCAGCCAGAACCGCTTTTTTTAACTACCTTTTTGCAAAAAAAAACAAAGGTGATTTTATTTTAAGAATTGAAGACACTGATCGCGAAAGATCAAAACCGGAATATGAAAAAGATATTTTGGAAAGTCTTTCTTGGCTTGGATTAAAATGGGATAAAAAGATATACAGGCAGAGTGAAAGAAGCAAAATATACGCAAAATACATTAAACAGCTTTTAGACAAAAACCTGGCTTATCATTGTTTTTGCGCCGAAGAAGAATTAAAAGCTCAAAGACAAGAACAGCTTTCAAGGGGAGAGGCTCCAAAATATTCGGGAAAATGCGCTGTCCTCTCAAAAAAAGAGGCGGAAAAATTAAAAAATGAAGGCAAAAATTCAATTATCAGGTTCAGAGCGCCCTCCAAAAAAATAATTTTTCAGGATTTAATAAGGGGAAAAGTGGAATTTGATACCGGTTTAATGGGGGATATAGCTATTGCCAAAAGTGAAAAAACCCCGCTTTATAATCTTGCCGCGGCCATAGATGATAGCGAGATGAAAATTACTCATGTAATTCGAGGCGAGGACCATATTTCCAACACTCCAAAACAAATTTTAATTCAGCAGGCTTTAGGATTTTCTCAGCCAAAATATGCTCATATCGCCCTAATTTTGGGTATGGACAAAAGCAAACTATCAAAAAGACACGGCGCAGTTTCAATTAGCGAATATAAAAAACAAGGTTATTTGTCCGAAGCATTAATAAATTTTATGGCCCTTTTGGGCTGGAATCCGGGCACGGAAAAAGAAATATTTTCAATGGAAGAACTGATAAAAGAATTTTCTTTGAAAAAAATGACGAAAAGCGGAGCTATATTTAACATTGAAAAATTGGATTGGATGAACGGATATTATATTCGCAAGACCCCCATTGAAAAGCTCACGAAGATGTGCATTCCTTATTTAATGGAAAATGGGTTAATAGAAGCTGTTGATAAAATCCTAAATTCTAAATCCAAAATCCTAAACAAATCCAAGGTTCTAAATTCTAAATTCCAAATTAAAGAGAGTGGAGAAACTATAACATTTGAAAAGATGTGTGATATTGTGCGACTCTTTCAGGAGAGATTAAAAAAGCTCTCGGAGATAGGGGAGTTAACCGATTTCTTTTTTAAAGAAGAACTGAAATATGATAAAGAACTTTTGAGATGGAAAAATATGACAGACGAAGAATTAAAAAATTCTTTGGAAAAACTGGAAAAAATAATTTCCGAAATTAAAGAAAAAGATTTTAAAAAAGAAATCCTGGAAAAGCTCCTAATGTCAGAAGGCGATAGGGCAGGGGATAGGGGGAAGCTTTTTTGGCCCCTAAGGGTGGCTTTGTCCGGCAAAAAGGCCTCGCCGGGACCCTGCGAAATTGCAGAAGTTTTAGGCAAGAGAAAAACATTAGAAAAAATAAAATGGGCCAGGGAATTGATGAAATAAAAAACTAGCTCCAATAGAAGAGCTAGCTTTGATTCGAAACGATGTTTTTGTTCATTTTAATTAATGGACCTGTAAGCTGCTGCCCCATTAAACAACACAGCAAGAAAAATTCCCAACAACAAGCCCCAAACGCCTCCAAAATGGAAACCAGCTACGCCCAAACCAACTGCGGTAAGTATAAATATTGGCAAGTTATCTATACATTCTTCCCGTAAACTCTTTTCGCGATTTGAAACTTTATGACCATAATTGCTGTCATGAACACCCATTTTTTGCCTCCTTTCCTTAGATTTTTAAGTTGCTATCTCTTTCGAGAATGGCAATTAATTCGTAAATTACAGATTTTTTAAGGTTCTTTCTACGCCAATTAAAACAAGTGCAAAAGCATTGAAAACAGCATGGACTATCATTCCCGGCGCTAAAGAATTGGTGGTTACCGCTAGCCAACCTAAAACTAAACCGCCAAAAACAGCGCAAGTAATCATTTTGGCAATTCCTGCTCCATTAAGTTCTTTAAAATATTTATCTTTATCCGTGATAATGCCATGCAGAAGACCGAAAATTATTGCTGAAATCACGATTGTAATCCATGAAGTTGTGGAGAATTCAGCATGAGCAATTCCCCAAACCGGACCCCGAAAAATTAATTCTTCAATAAGGGGACCAAATGTTATACTCAATAACACAGAACTAAAACTTATTTTACGTTTCGCTTTTGCTCCTGCCAATTTAAACAAAAGGCTTATAATTACCATTCCGCCAAAACAAACTAACAAAATCCAGGGCACCAAAGAGAGCATTTCTTGCGTCAATTCAAACACTTTCTTTTACCTCCATTTAGAGTATTGATAAAAACCGGCAACATAGCCGACAACCAGACAAGCAGCCAAAATCCAACCCAATAAATCCATATTTATTTACCTCACAAAGAACCATTTATTATGCGTATTAAACACTTTTTATTATATCATATTATAATTTTATTGTCAATAGTTTCTTTGCTTATTCCTCGGACAGGTTTTTTGACTGAGGAAAAGTTTAATTTTAACGGAGAGTTTGAAAAATATAGCCGGGAAATTGACAAACTCAAAGAAAAAATTGAAGCAAAGGAGACGAAAATCAAAGAGCTTGAAGAAAGGGCGGCTTCTTATAAAGAAACTATTGAAGAAAAAAGGGGAGAGGCAAACACCCTTGTTAATGAGGTTTTAGTTTTGGACAGCCAAAGAAGAAAATTGGATACAGAAATTGAAATAACCCAAACCAAAATAGGGGAGACCGAGGCTTCAATAGAAAAATTGACTCTTGAGCTCAAGACAAAAGAAAGCGAAATCAAAATGCTTAAAAAAAGAACAGGAATAATTTTAAGAACAATTCGGGAATACGATGAAATTGACTTGGCGGAAATTCTGCTTCGGGGAGATAATTTTTCTAAAATTTTTAACATTGCCGAAGCAGTTAAGATTTTGCAGGAAGAAATTCAGGAAAAAGTGGAGGCTCTAAAAATAGTTAAATTAAAATTAGAGAGTGAACGGCTGGAACTTAATTTTCAAAAAGAAGAATTAGAAAATCTTGAGGAGGAGCTTTATTACAAAAAAGTAATAGTTGAAGGGGAGAAAAAAAAGAAAAAAGATTTATTAAATGTCACCAAGGGCCAGGAAAGAAAATTCCAAAACCTATTAAAAGATGTTGAAGCAAAGCAAAAAGAAATTCAAAAAGAAATAGCCGAAATTGAAAGCAGACTTCGCCATTTAATCGACCCTTCAAAAATACCCCCTCCCCAAAAAGGATTATTTTCTTGGCCCTGTGAGGGCGTTATAACCCAGGGCTATGGTCTCACTTCCAAAACCGGCTTTATAAATCCGGTCTATGATTTCCATAACGGGATTGATATAGCCTCAAGCATCGGCACTCCAATCAAAGCTCCTCTTGGAGGAAAAGTAGCGGCTTCGGGCACCAACGGACATTATGCTTACGGTAGTTGGCTGGCAATTGACCACCAGAACGGTTTAATTACGCTCTACGCCCATCTTTCAGCAAAAAAGGTAAAAGTGGAAGAGGAGGTAAAAAGGGGCCAAATTATTGGCTATATGGGCTCCACCGGCTTTTCTACCGGTTCCCATCTTCATTTTACGGTATATGCGGCTAATACTTTTGAAACCAAAGACAAATGGTTCGGTTTGCTGCCCCTCGGAGGTTCATTAAACCCAATGAACTACTTGTAAAGGGATTTGTTAATAATTGTTGCTTTTTTGCTTCTTCTTGATACAATAAAGATGGTGCGTAATAAGGAATAGCAGGTTCTTTGCGCGAAACTAACCCCGATAGTACAAATCCTGACGGATTTGACTACGGGGCGAGAATA
>PCWD01000026.1:0-15529 GCA_002787255.1 Parcubacteria group bacterium CG11_big_fil_rev_8_21_14_0_20_39_14
AACCCATAAAAGTTTGTTCTGCGATTATTCTCGCCCCGTAGTCAAATCCGTCAGGATTTGTACTATCGGGGTCGGTTTCGCGTAAAGAACCTGCCATTTCTTATTACGCATCAGGTTTAATGTTTAAGCCAGAAAAAGCAAAACCGCCATTCCCAAAACAAAGCAATAAATCGCAAAAAAGAAAAATTTGCCCCTGATTAAAACCCTTTCCAGAATTTTTAGAGCAAGAAGCCCAAATATTGCCGAGAAAACAAAACCCAAAAACCCGACAGAAAAACCGCAATCCAAAGGAATTTTATCCTGAATTAGCTGTAAAATTAAAGCCCCGAAAATTGCCGGAATTGCCAAAAAAAAGGAAAATTTAAAAGCTGATTCTCTGTCTATTTTTCTAAAAAGCCCTGCGGAAATCGTGCTGCCAGACCTGGAAACGCCCGGCAAAATAGCCAGGGCCTGAAAAAGACCAATAAAAATTGAGTCAAGCCAGCTCATTTTTTCCAAATTCTTTTCCAATTTTTTTGCAAAAACCGTCCCTGTCAAAATCGCGGCGGTTATTAAAAAAGAAATGCCTACCGCCAAAAATGAGTTGAAAATCTCCTCTATAAAATCCAGCAATAAAAATCCGACAATCACAACAGGCAAAGTGCCAACAATCACCAGGGCCAGCAATTTCTGAATTTCTTTATTTTTCAAACCCAAAATAATTTTCATCAAATCTTTTCGCAGATAGACAACAATCGCAAAAAGAGTGCCGACATGAACCATGACATCAAAAAAAATAGGGGGCGTTTCTAATCCAAAAAATTTCTGGGCCAGAACCAGATGGCCGGAACTTGAAACTGGTAAAAATTCGGTTAAGCCCTGTAAAATTCCCAAAATTATTGCCTGAAAAATACTCATACTATTCTTTTATGAAAACTTTTCTTCCTTTTATCTTTAACCTTTCTTCGGCAAACAATTTTATGCCCCCGCAAAGAAGCTCCTCTTCTTTTTTGTGTATTCTTTTTTGCAAAGCTCCAACTGTATCGGACGGCTTTATCTCAACCACTCTTTGCAAAATTATGGGACCGGTATCTACTCCTTCGTCAACAAAATGCAGGGTGCAGCCGGTATATTTCACTCCATAATTTAAAGCTTGCTTTTCGGCGTCCTGACCCGGAAAAGCCGGGCACAAAGCCGGATGAATATTTATAACCCGATTTGGAAAATATTTTAAAAAATTATCCGACATTACCAAATCCCAGCCGGCCATCACAATTAAATTAATCTTTCTTTTTATTAAAAATTCAGCCAAAGCTGTTTCATAAGATTTCCTTGTTCCTTTCCAGTCGGATAATCTAAAATAGGCAGATTCAATTCCCCTTTCCCTCGCCCAATCAACTCCCGGTGATTCTTTTTTATGACTAACAACCACGGTCAAATCAACCAGGGGATTGCTTTCTGCGCAATTATAAACAGCTTTTAATCTTCCGCCCCTGCCGATAAGTAATGCTATTTTTTTTGCTTTTTTCTCCATTTAAATTTAGACCAGGGAGGTTCTCCCAAAAACATAAAACCTAAAGAAAATATCGCCGCCATTATAAAAGCTATATTTAGTTTGGAAGTAAGAGAAAATAAACCGGCAAAAATTAAAAATAAAAAACATCGGGAAAGATTAATAACCGTTTCGCGATAAATGATAAATTCATCAAGTTCCTGACCCTTTTCCGCTGTTTTATCATAAAAAATAGTTTGAAAAGGAATCCCGGCCGCGCTTTGAAAAATTCTGTAAAGAGAGTGGACTAAAAAAGCTTCAAAAGGAGTAACAACAAAATACTTAAATACCCAGGCAATTGAAGTCAGAAAAGAACCGATGTTCAAAAGCTTTTGGTGATTAATCCTGTCAGTAATTCTTCCCATATACAAAGTGAACAAAGCCGAAACCGCCACAGCGAAAGAGATAATCCCTCCCATACTTTCATAGCTTATAGCTAAAATAAACATAAAAAGAGGCCATAAATAAATTTGTATTCCCCCCTCAAAACTTGCCGCCATCAGGGCTAAAGTTATTTTTTGATTTTCTTTTTTAAAAATTCTCTTCCAGGTTTTTTGATAAGAATCGGTAAAAACCTGATGAGTATCGCGAGACAAAAATAAAGGGAGTGCTGATGCCAAAAGCACGCACAAAACCGAAATAAATAAAGCCGAATATCCCGAAGTAGCCAATATCCAACCGCCAATAATGGGACTGATAACAGATGGCGCAATAAAAGCGATATTAAGACCCCCCACCCCTCTTCCCCTATGCTCCTTTTCGGAAAAATGGACAAAATCAGTATGAAATGCCGGCCAGAAAAAAAACATTCCCAAAAATCTTGAAATAATAGCAAAAAATATCAGCCAAGAAAAATTGGGCAAAAAAAACAAACAAATATAATTGCCCAGAAAGAATGGATGGCTTAAAAGCATGCAGTGTTTCAAGCCAACTTTCGCCATTATTTTTCCCCCGAAAAAAAATGCCATCAATCCGAAAAGCCCGTGAATTATCCCAAAATATAATAGGGTTAATGGCAAAGAACTTCCAAAATGAAGATAAATATAAATCGGTTCAAAAATAAGAACCATTCCCAAAGCAAGATTGCGAATGGCAATGCTGACAAAAAACTGGGAAGCTTCCCTTTTTAGAAAATAATGAAGAAAATAAATTGGCGAATGATAGTGAAGGGGCATAAACGTTCCCCCGTTAGATAATTATCTAACGGGGTCGCTAAAATTAAAAATTAAGTGTCAAAAATCAAATATTTTAATTGTTTTTTAGAAACCGAACCTAAACGTAAAATTTTAGGGGTTTTATTAGTCAAGTCTATTACCATTGATGGTTTTGACGGTTTTAAATTTCCAGCATCCAAAATTAAATCGGGCTGAATTTTTTCTTTTTGAAACTGCTTTAAAACTTCTTTAATTCTTGTTGGGGCAAGTTTGCCGGAGATATTAGCCGAAGTGCCGGTTAGGGGAAATTTTAATTTCTTAAATAAATTATTAATTGGTTTATAATTTGGAATCCGAATTCCGATTTTATCTTCCGAACTTATAATGCCTCCCGGAAATACTTTTTTGGCTTGATTTTTAACTTTTAAAACCGCGGTGATTTTATTGTTCTTTAAAAATTTTTCCTGCTTCTTGTTAAGCTTAACGAATTTTTTTGCCATTTTTATATTTTTCACAAAAATCGGAATTGGTTTTCCTTTCGGCCTTTTTTTAATTTTGAAAATCCTTTCTACCGCTCTCTTGTTTGCGGCATCGCAAATTAAACCATAAACCGTATCGGTGGGGCAAACAATTACTCCACCAGCTTTAATAATCTCAACAACTTCCTTAATAACCTTTTGGGGAAGATTTTTAGAATTAATCTTCAAAATATTTATCATGTCTATTTTATTCATTTTAACAAACTTTTTCAAAAAATAAAAAAGCGGCCGTCTTTATTAGCCGCTTTTCAATCCAAGTTTTTTAATTAACATTTCCTTCAATCTGAATTTCTGAATTTTTCCCGTAACAGTAGTGGGAAATTTATCCATAAAAACAATATGCCTGGGAATTTTATAATGAGCTATTTTCCCTTGACAGAACTTTCTTACTTCATCTTCTGTTAATTTTTCGCCTTGTTTTATTTTGATGCAAGCCGCTACTTCCTCTCCGAACTTTTCCGAAGGGACGCCAACTACCTGAACATCAGCAATTTTTGGATGCCTGAACAAAAATTCCTCTATTTCTTTCGGGTAAATATTCTCTCCTCCGCGAATTATCATATCTTTTAGGCGGCCGGTAATTTTATAATATCCGGCCCCGTCAACTTCGGCTAAATCCCCGCTGCGCAGCCAGCCGTCTCTGTCAATTGTTTCTCTTGTGGCATGGGGCATATTATAATATCCCTTCATAACATTATAACCCTGAGCTAAAAGTTCTCCCTGAACACCATAAGATACCTTTTTTCCAGTTTCGGGATTGACTATTTTTATTTTCACATAAGGGAGGGCTTTGCCAACTGTAGAAACTCGCCGCTCAATTGAATCATCTGATTTGGTCTGGGTCAGGCCCGGGGAAGCCTCGGTTAGACCATACAATATCGTCATTTCCCTTGCTCCCATTTTGTCTATTACATCTCTTGCAAGCTCAATCGGACAGGGAGCGCCGGCCATCATCCCGGTTCTTAAGGAACTTAGATTAAATCTTTCAAAATCAAAATGATTGAGCTCGGCAATAAACATTGTTGGAACGCCGTAAACAGCGGTGCATTTTTCTTTTTCAATTGCTTCTAATGTCTTTTGGGCGTCAAAATATTCTGAGGGAACAACCATTGCCGCTCCGGTTGCCAGAGAGCAAAGATTCCCCATCACGCAGCCAAAACAATGATAAAAGGGAACCGGAATGCAAATTCTGTCCCTCTCGGTCAGTTTCATATTTTGAGCTATAAAAATGGCGTTATTCAAAATATTGAAATGGCTGAGCATTGCTCCCTTGGGAAATCCTGTGGTTCCGGAGGTATATTGAACATTGATTATATCATGAGACTCAAGCGATTTTTCTCTCTTGGCAAGTTCCCTGTCGGAAACATTTTTGCCCATTTCTACAACTTCTTGAAAATTAAACATCCCGGGCAATCTTTTGTCTCCAATTAAAATAATATTTTTGAGTTTGGGAAGTTTCTTTGAACGCAACTTTCCGGGTTGAGAATCTTTTATCTCCGGACAAACCTCCTGGAGCATTGAAACATAATCGGAGCTTTTAAAACTTTCGACCAATATTAAAGTCTTTGAATCGGATTGCCTTAAAACATATTCAATTTCTGAAGTCTTTAAAGCGGGGTTTACCGTAACTAAAACCGCTCCAATTTTCGCCAAAGCAAACTGACTTATCACCCATTCCGGATAATTGGTTGCCCAAACAGCAACGTGGTCGCCCTTTTTAATCTTCAATTTCAAAAATCCTTTAGCCGTTTTATCGCAAATTGCTTTAAGTTCTTTCCAGGTATATCTTAAATTCTTATTCGGGAAAACCAAAGCGTCTTTTTCGGGAAATTTTTCTGCGGTCTTATCCAGAAACTCACCGATAGTTAAATCAATCAATCCGTTCTTCTCCATTATTTACCTCCCTTGTTCTTCAATTTTTAAAGTTCCTTTTTAAAATTTTCTCCAATTGTTTGAAATTTTTTATTGAAAAATCAATTTTGGAATTGTCTCTCTCTTTAACATGCCCCCCTTCTCCCCTGTTAATTCTGATAGTAATTACCTCGGGGAAGGTTTTTTTGATTTTAAAAAGCACCAAGGGCTGGTCGTCAATAAATAAAATTCTCTCTTTGTTTTTTAGAATTTTTTTAAGGGCGCTGGTTTTGTAATCATCCTGGGTTATTAAAATTTTTTTAAAATATTTTGAAATTCCCGAAATTTTGATTTTTTGTCTTTGAAATTTTTCTTTGCCGCAGGAAAGAATATAAAAATTATATTTCCTTTTTGACTTTCTTAAAAGGGGTAAAGCATCGGGGTATAAAAATTTCCTTGCCCTGCTTAATGCTTTTTCAGATGACTCTTTTAACTTCTTTGAAGAAGTTTTTGGATTCTTTTTGGTAATTAATTTAATTTGTTTTGAGGGCTTATAATATCTTCCCTTCTCCTTTGATTTTTTAAAAGTCTCCTGAAATAATTTTTCATCTACTCCCAATTTTTCAAAAGCTTTCTTAAAGGTATTATAAAACCTTCTGGTGCTGAATAAAGTGTGGTCAAAATCAAAAACAATTTTTGTTTTATTATTAGGGTCTCTCATGTCTATTTAGTCTATCCATTTATCTTCAAAAAATCAAATTCAAATTCATTGCAGAAAATACTATAAATAGAATAAAAATGCTGGTGAAAAAATTTTAAAACCCCCCACCAACTTTTGCGCAATTTTATCTATTTTGAAAATGTTATTTTTGACATCACAAAGATGAGCAATTTTGCTGCAAACCCCCAGAGAAATCTTTAAAGCCCATAGCTTCAGCGCAAAAGTTGGTGGGGGGTAAACCTTACATCCTTTTTGTCTCTGGCTTTGGTAGAATAATATTGGGTTAGGGATTTAGCTTTTTGGATAACTCTTGGCGAGATTTTTCCCCTGTCGTAAGTCCGGATTAAGGTTGAGGGTCCAGGATAATTTTTCATTTCAATCAAAATATCTTTCTTCCTAACAAATTTTTTAATCTCTTTATTTTCCTCTTGATTCCGACCAACGATAACTTTTGCTTTGCCGAATATAAAATGCCTTCCCAGTTTCAAAAGCTCAACATCACTTCCATCGCATCCCGGATGGATTTTAAATAACTCTTTTAATCTTTTGCCAAATTCCATATCAGTTAAAAGACAGCCGCCGGCCGGCGTGGGATATTCCCTGAACTTCCATTTTTTTGCCAAGGCAATTTGCCTTTTTCTTGAACGACCGGAAATATTAAGGAGTTTCTTTCTGCTGACCCAATCCATTTTTTCGGGAACAGTCGGCTTTAATAATTTTGCCGAAAGAGGCCGCAATAAATAACCTTGCAGTCCTGATTCTTTCTCAATAATCTCCAGAGCTTTCCTGTTCTGGCTCATTGGCCGCTCCCCCAAAACCTCTCCGGTGGCGACGAAATGAAATTTCGTCGTCCTGAGCTTGCCGAAGGACACTTTTCCTTTCGTCATAATTTCTTTTGCCTTTCTCAACATTAAAATATGGCAATCAATACAGGGATTCATTGACTTTCCATAACCGTGTTTGGGATTTTTCACCAAATTTAAATGCTCTTTTGAAAGAGCTATTACTTTTAAAGGAATTTTGAATCTTTTAGCCGCCTTTTGGGCAATCTTTCCATCAAAAAAATAGCTCTTAAAAGATATAGCTGTTATCTTTACTCCTTGGTTGCGCAAAACTTTTGCCGCCAAAATCGAATCCAGTCCCCCGGAAAATAAAACTAAGGCCCTGATTTTTTTCATTTTAAGTTCATCTTAAATTTATCTTGTGAAAAAGTCAAAAAATGCGAGCGTGTCTAATTCTTTTATATTTGCCCAGAAATGTTAAACTTTTTATATGGCTGCGCTGGCTGAAAACAAAAGGGCTTATTTTGATTACGAAATTTTGGAAACCCTTGAGGCGGGAATTGTTCTTTTGGGCGGAGAGGTAAAGTCAATAAAAACCGGACACATTAGTTTAACCGGCTCTTTTGTTACGATTAAAAATGAGGAGGTTTTCTTAATCAACGCCGCCATCCCCCCATATCAACCCAAAAACGCTCCGGCTGATTATGAACCGAGAAGGTCGCGAAAATTACTATTGCGCAGAAAAGAAATTAGCTTCCTGAGCGGAAAAATAAAGCAAAAGGGCTTGACATTAGTGCCTTTAAAAGTTTATACTAAAAAAGGCAGAATAAAGATTTTATTCGGAATAGCCAAAGGAAAGAAAAAAGTGGATAAAAGAGAGGCAATCAAAAAGAGGGAATTTAAACGAGAAAGAGACAAAATGCTCAAATGGGGATGAAATAGTTTCGATGAAAAATGGTCTCAAAACAGGCAAGTCAAGGTGTCGGTTCCTTGTAAAACCCCGTTAGAAATTGATTTTTCTAAACGGGGTAAAACTGCCGACAAACAAAATAAGCGCAAACTTATTTGAAAAAGCCAGGAATCTAGTGTTTGGCTGGGTTCCCGGTCCGCTAGCCATTCCTGGTCCTGCTTTCGCTTAACGCGTAAGCCATCCGGTTCGTTGACTCTCGATAGACGAAGCCCGGGTGTCATATTATCGAGATGGGTAATTTCTTTGTCTTGGGAGAAATTACTGAATAAATTACTGAGCTCGGTTGGAAACATTTTTGTCTAATTTTGAGTTTCTAACCAAAAAAATAAATTAGACTATTGCTTGCCCCGTTAGATATTTTATCTAAAAAGGGGCAAAGCCTTGTTGGATAAAGTTATATCTAACGGGGCTTGTAGAACTGTTTTGGGAAATTTTTTAGACGCGGGAGCAAAACCCGCCATCTCCACCTGATAAAAATCAAAAATTAAAGACCCAGCCCCGACTAGCGAAGCTAGACGGGGTCAAAGAGCAAAATTATTAAAAGGTATCGTGTCAACAATCAAATAAGAGCTCCCCAGGTAAGAGTCGTTGATGAAACCGGAAAAAACCTCGGGATCCTTGAAACATGGAAAGCGTTCCAGCTGGCAAAAGAACGTAATTTGGACATAATAGAGATTGTTCCAAAAATCTCTCCGCCGGTCTGCAAGATAATAGACTACGGAAAATTTCTTTACCAAAAAGAAAAAAAAGAGAGGGCTCAAAAAATAAAAACAAAAAGAGGAAGGTTAAAAAGTATAAGATTCAGAATAAACACCTCTCCCCATGATTTGGAAATTAAAGCTCGCCAGGTAGAAAAATTTTTTAAAGAAGAAAATAAGGTAAAAATTGAAGTAATTCTTAAGGGAAGAGAGAAAAGTTTAGGAGAATTTGTCAACCAAAAATTTAACGAATTTCTTGAGCTTATTAAACAAAGGGTTGAATTTAAAATTGAACAGGAGCGAAAAAGGACGCCCCGGGGAATGTTTATGCTTATTACCAAAAAATAGGAGCACTGCCCCATCAAAATATGATAAGTTTTTCCAAAACGACAACCTGGCTAATATTATTTCTTATCATCTTTTTCCTCATCGCCGGCTTCTTCACCTATCAATGGTGGCAGGTAAGGGGAAAGTTGGGAAAGAGGATTGAACAAAATGAGGGTTTAAGAAAGCGGGTAGGGGAATTACAAAAAGAGATTGGGGAGTTAAAGATTACTGAAGAAGTTACAGACGAAACCGCTGATTGGAAAACTTATAGAAATGAGAGATACGGATTTGAGATAGATTATCCTGCTACTGCCTGGGAAATAGAAGAGAAATATTTTATCGGCCTCCTTCGACTAGGGCTCGATATATTAAGCAAAAAAAGTGGGGAATCCTACCTTTCATTTTATATCGATAGCACGACTTGGGTTATACCTTCCCCTTGTGAGGATTTAACGTGGGAAGAAATTATGGATAAATTTTATCATTGCACGGGAGGGGGGGCATTTATACTATAAGTCCCCAAGAAGAAATCACCTCAAATTCGGGGGTAGGGGGTTATAAAATAAAGGCAACGGATGCCGCAATGAATATAAGGGGAGAGATGAAAGGAGCGCTATTTCCTATCCAGGGGGGATTAGAAGTGGAGGGGCGTAAGAATTAAACACGCCTGCGTCATTTTTACGTATTACCTCAAGCCAGAACCCAGTCCGGAAGAAATCGAAATGTTCAATAAAGTAGTTTCTTCCCTCAGATTTATTGAGAAATAACTTATTTTGAAATCTCAATTTAGAGATATTAAGGTCGGTTTTTTTGCCTAAGTTTTAAAAAACTTAGGCAAGATAAAAATTAACTAAAAAAGGGGGGGAATATGAAAAAATTACTAATAATAACAATTTTTATAACAGCAGGGATTTTATTATATGGAGTTTTATTTATCGTATAAAAGCCGAGAATTGCATTGAATGTGAAGGAGGGGGTTTAAGCAGGGGGACTCCATTGAAAATTAATGACCCGAGCTCCAGTCTTTCTCAGCGCTTCATATTTACTCTTCGGGGAGGTTATGCGGCAGCCGGCGTGGGTATGCGCTCTTGAAGTTATCGCCGCTGATACCACCATGGTTTTAGCTGAAGATGTTCCAATCAAAGATATTCCCAGTACGCCTTACATAATCAAATCAACCGAGACCGAAATAATTCCAGTTATACCAATGAAATCATTTCTGACAAAGAAAATGCTTATCTTCTGGGGCATTGATTGCCCGGAAGCTTTTGAAAAATTGGGAAGAATTGACGATTTCTCAAAGTTTCAAAAAGAATATCAAACTTTTGAAAAGAAATTCCCCAAAACCTACTTTAAAAAAGAAAACAGCTTCACCATTTCGGGAATCTTTGAATTGCCGGATAAATATCAAAGAAAAGACCTGGACAAATCAGCTTTTCTTGAGCTTCAAATTGCCGAGAAATTGGAAAAAGACAAAGTATCTTTCAAAGAAAAAGGAAACCTCTGGCTTTACCAGGAAAAACCCAAACAAAACGATAGCTTAAATCAGGGAATAGATATTAAAACAGCAATTATTCACTGGCTGCCAGAGAAAGAATGCAAATTTAAGTGGCTCTGCAAAGATAAATTCCAAAAGAACTGGTTCTATATCAGGGGCCAGCTATCTTTAGAGGGAATAGATGTTAACACCCTGCCAAGAAAAACAACCATTGCTTTAGAAATCCCAATCACGCCCTATGAAAAAGCCGGAAGTTTATCAGGAAAAGAAACCCTTGAATTCAAAAAACTCAAGCAAATCTGGTTCTATCACTCACCCGCCAAATGGAAAAACTGGCAGGATGGCCAGTGGAAAAAGTGGGATAATTTCCAGGAACAAGGCGGCTTTAAAAATTCTTATTTCCTGCGAAAATTGAGAGAAACCGCAGCCGCAATAGGCTTTTATTTTTTCTGATTATAAATATGAAAACTCGCAAATCAATTCTCAAACGATTTAAAATCACAAAAACCGGGAAAATCCTGCACCGACCAATCGGCCAGGACCATTTTCGAGCAAAAAAATCCGGGAAAAAAATAAGACAGACTCGAAAATTGGTTAAATTATCAAAAGCCGACAGTAGAAAAATAAGAAAGCTATTACACTAATCTTTTTGCGAATATTTGCGAATAATTTACGAAATCAAAATTCGCGTAAAGATTCGCATATATTTGCATATTTATTCGCATGGTACGGGTTAAACGCGGTAAAATTGCTCATAAGCGCCGAAAACATCTCTTAAAATACGCCAGGGGATTCAAATGGGGGCGCAAAGCTAAATACCGGGCTGCCAAAGAAGCCCTTTTTCATGCTTGGACCTACAGCTACCGCGATCGAAAAAAGAAAAAGGGAGAATTTCGCAAACTCTGGCAAATTCAAATTAACGCCGCCTGCCGAAAGCAGGGACTTTCTTATAGTAAATTTATCGCCAGCCTTAAAAATAACAAGATTGAGATTGACAGAAAAATTTTAGCCGGACTGGCTAAAGATTATCCGGAAATTTTTGAAAAAATTGTTGAAAAAATTAGAGCTTAAGGGGAGATATAATTTTGGACTATTTAAAAAACCGGATTTAGGAGGCTGTGAAAAACCCCTGCGCTACGGCTACTTGACAGATATATCACTAATGTATTATCACTAAAATAGTGGGGAATTGGAAAAATCCAAATCCCATTAACAAATAAAAAGGAGGGCGCAATGGATTTCCGAGCAAGTTTAGTTGATTTAGAAAAGGGACAAGAAATTGATGTATTTGAATTCACTGTTGAAAAAAAAGATGTCCCAGAATCAGAGAGAAATGATTATATACCACCATCCGTTTTCAAGAAAGGCCTTGATTTGCTTAAGAAACGAGAAATTACAAAAAGTGACAAACGGGTGAAGAGTTATCTAGATAAACTTGAAAGGGCAAGCACTTTTGCTAATAAACTACTGGCAAGGGGTGAAAATGCAATTACCGAAGAAGAGTTTCGCGAGGGCGAACGACTATACGAAGAAGTATATGCTACTGGTGTCAATTTTGATATTGAACCAATGAACCTATAAGAGAAACAGCATAAATGACCGAATCTCTAAAAAGGCTTCAGCTAAAAACTGAAGCCCTTTTTATTTTTATCCCTTCTTTTTTTAATAGCTCAATTTTCCTTTTTTGTCCACGATTATATCCGCCAACCCGGCCATCCGACTTTATCACCCGATGGCAGGGAATTTCCGGATTTTTATTTTTGTTTAGAATATTTCCTACCGCCCGCCAAGCCCGTGGAGAGCCAGCTTTTTCGGCAACTCCTTTGTAGGTCATAATTTCGCCTTGGGAAATCTCTTTTACCGCTTGATAAACTTTGTTCTTGAATTTTAGGTGGTCATCGGCTTTTTTGAGAATTTCTCTGGCATTTTTAAAAGTTAATTGCGATATTGCTTCCTCATGCGGCAGCCATTTATATCCGGTATGCTCGAAAGATATTTTTACTTTTTTAGTTTTCGTTTCTGCCAGAAAAAAAGTAATGCTCTTAAAAATGATTTGGCTTTTTTGCCCTCTCTTTTTTATGGAATTGGCAAGATTCTTTGGGGGCCAACGGAAGAAAAATTTTATATGCTCTTTAAAGCCGGGGATAAATTTAATATCCTTTATTCCTGTTTCCTCCTCTATCTCTCTTCTGGCCGTATCTTCTAATTTTTCTCCTTTCTCAATCCACCCTTTTGGAAAATCCCAATGACCCAACTCGTGATGGAGCAAAAGGTATTCAATTTTTTTACCCCGCCGGTAAAAAACCACGGCTCCGGCTGATTCTTCTATTGGCATATTCCCTTACTGCGTTCGGTCAAAATCAAAAACCTGCCCCGTACCGTCCCGCCGTTGGCGGGACTGGCGCGGGGTCAAAAATTAAGGAGCGAAATTGACCAAACGGGTAATAATGCTCTAATAAAACATGTTCCTTAAAATCTAAATATCCTTGGAGAAAAGCTGATGGGTTTTAAACTTCTGATAGGATTTCTGATTTTATTTGTTTTGGTAAAGCTCGCTAATGAAATTATTGACGGAACCAATCATAAAAGAATACTCAAACTTTTGAAAAACGGCGGTCCTCTTTTGGAAAAATTGGTCGAAGAAATCGAAAAAAGAAAAATAACTCTGGCCCCCCTTGGCCCGGCGGAAAAATTAATAAAACCCGATCCCCAAAAGAACATCTCCATAATGATTTCTATGTTATATCCGGCTCGGGGCAAAAAATCAAATCGGCTTTTGAAAGTATTGAGAGGTGTAAAACCAAAAATAGTTTTACCTGAAAACCAATTCAGAGAACTACTGCGGGAAAAAATTAATATTGGGGAGATGGAAGCGCTTTTAGCTCATGAAATAGGACACCATATAATCGGTCTAAAAACTCTTGATTGCCCAATAATCAAACAACAGACAGGGAAAAAAGCAATAATCACGAGCTGTCTTTTTGATGAGCTTCGAGCCACTGAAGAGGGGTTAAAACTTATTGATAAAATCTGGGGAATTCAAAATTGGCGGATTGAACTGCGGGGAAAAGAAGTGAGCGGGGAATATCTCTTTAATTATCTCCTGTCTCGAATTTATAGACAGTGCCTAAATTGTGTTGCAGTCAGAGATGGACGGCAAAATGAATGTCCAAAAATTCAAGAAATTGATGAAACCCGGGAAAGAATTGAAAGATTACTTATTTTTGACAAAACAAAACAGGGCTAAGGGCTCTGTTTTTATTTTTTAAAAAATTTTAATAATTTTTCTAATGGCTGAGCGTTGATAATATCTCTTTTCTCCGCCCAGCCACGTCTGGCTTGGGCAATTCCAAATTCCATAAATCTTAAATGGTCAATGTGGTGGGCGTCGGTATTAATTGCAATTTTCACTCCGGATTCTTTTGCCCGGCGGATATTTTTATCATTTAAATCCAATCTTTGGGGATTGGCATTTATTTCTAAAATTGTTTTAGTTTCTTTGGCTACTTTTAAAATTTTATCAAAATCAATCTGGTACTCATCTCTTTTTTGCAAAATCCTGCCGGTTGGATGAGCTATAATGTCAACATTGGGATTTTTCATTGCCCTGATTATTCTTTCGGTCATTTTTTCTTTTGGCATTTTCATCTGACTGTGAATGCCGGCAATAACATAATCAAGCTTTGCCAAGGCATCATCCTTAATATCAATTGAACCATCGGCTAAAATGTTCGCCTCGCACCCTTGTAATATTTGAAAATTGAAAATTGTCCCGTCGCAGCGGGATCCCGCTTCTGTCCGGAAAAATTGAAAATTAAGCTTGTTGATTTCTTTCCGCTGTTGAGATAGCTGCCCCTCATTTAATCCATGCTCTATTCTTAAAAACTTGGTATGGTCGGAAATTCCGATGTATTCATAGCCCATCTCTTGAGCGGCTTTGGCAATCTCCGGGATTGGATTTTCTCCTCCGTCCCACTCTGAATGACAATGCAAGTCTCCCCGAATATCATCATATCCGACAATTTTTGGCAATCTTCCTTGAATAGCCGCTTCAATTTCTCCTTGATTTTCCCGAAGTTCCGGCTCAATGTATTCAAAACCAAGAGTCTTGTAAACTTTTTCTTCTGTTTGAGTGAAAATTTTTTTCTTTTTCCGGAAAACTCCGTATTCATTGAGTTTTAATCCTTTGTTCATAGCAATTTTTCGAGTTGCAATATTGTGCTCTTTAGAACCAGTGAAATATTGAAGGGCCGAACCAAAACTTTCTTTGGGAACAACTCTTAAATCAACATCAAATCCCTGTCTTATTCTAATTGAGGACTTCGTGCTTCCTTTTCCCCAAACTTTAACAATGCCGGGGAGCGAGGTAAAATAATTCATAATCTTATCGGCATTGGTCTTGTTTTTTAGAGTAATTAGGATATCAATATCGCCGATTGTTTCCTTCATTCTTCTAACCGAACCGGCCGGACTTATTTTATCAATCTCTTTCATGGTCTTAAGACCCTCAACAATTTCTCTCACTTGGGGCAGAATATCGCCAAGCAAAAACCTTCCCTGCCCCCTTTTTAGAAATTCAATTCCCTGTAAAATATTTTTTTCGGTTTTTTCTCTGAAATTCGGCAATTTTCTGATTTTGCCGGCCAGGGCCGCCGCCTCCAGAGCCTTAATGTCTTTTATCTTCAAATATTTCCACAAGTTCCTTACCATTTTTGGCCCAACTCCCTCAATCGCTGTTAGCTCTTCAACATTAACCGGCATTTTCTTTTTAAAATCCCGGTGTTCCTTAATTTTTCCGGTTTTTAAATATTCAATAATTTTTTCGGCTATACTCTTTCCGACCCCGGGAATTTTTTCTATTGCCGGCTTACCGCCATCTTTATAAATTTTTTCAACATCTTCGGGTAGGGTTTCCAGAGACAAAGCCGCCCTTTCATAAGCCTGGGGCTTAAAAGGAACTTCTTCCATCGCAAGGTAAGCGGCTATTTCATAAAATATTTGAGCTATTTCTTGGTTTTTCATTGCTTAACAAATTATTAAACTCGGAGTATAAAACGGGTTGAGAACAACGAGGGGTCTTTGACAAAAGGGGGTGAAATAATGAAGCCAATTGTAAGGATTAAAAATCCGGTTTTGAGATTCTTTCTCGAAACGATTATGCTTTCTGTAATAATAGGAGCGACCGTAGGAATTCTGGCTGGAATTGGCATGCTTAACCCATCGTGTGCCAATACTTATACCACTTTCCCGGACTGGGAGGGATTACAATTTTTAGCAACTTTATTGCTGTCTGGAATGAAGGGATTGGGATATTTGCGGGCGGCCCTTATGATTCTGTATCTTCTATATGGGGGAACAAAAGCACTTGGCAATAAATTCTTTAATTCCCAAAAAAGTAAACAATAATTCTTAAAGGATTTGGGCAAAAGTTCAAATCCTTTTTGTTTTATTAAAGATG
>PCWD01000026.1:15626-17722 GCA_002787255.1 Parcubacteria group bacterium CG11_big_fil_rev_8_21_14_0_20_39_14
TGGGCTTGCTTGCCCCGTACTCAAATTCCGAAGGAATTTGTAGTACCGGGGCGCGAAACAAGGCGGCTGCAAAACTTTATAGTAACAGGAAGGCTGACGAAGCCGCCTACGTAAAACCCACGCGAAAATTATTACGCATTAACTTTTATGTATGATTTAATTATTATCGGTGGCGGGCCGGCCGCCCTGACAGCCGGAATTTATGGAGCCAGGAAAAAGCTCAAGATTTTAATTTTGGCCCAAAAACCAAGCTGGCAGATGAGTTCGGCTTTAAATATTGAAAATTACCCTGGGTTTAAATCAATTTCCGGGGTTGAGCTTTTAAAAAAAATGAGAGAACAAGTTGCTCATTATAAAGTGGAATTTAAAGAAGAACAGGTAAAAAAAGTAGAGCTTGTCTCAAAAAAGGAATTCGCCGTGACAAGCAATAAAGGAGAATATCGGACAAAAATTGTAATTGCGGCTTCGGGGAAAACCCCCAGAAAGTTAAATGTTAACGGCGAGAAGAAATTTACCGGCAAAGGTCTGAGTTATTGTCCCACTTGCGATGGTCCTTTGTTTTCCGGTAAAAATGTTGCTGTAATTGGCGGAGGAAATGCAGGATTGGAGGCCGCTCTGGAGCTTACAAGTTATGCCAATAAAGTTTATATTTTGGAATTTTTGGACCGTTTTTCCGGCGATGAACCAACTCAAGAAAAATTAAAAAATTCCGGAAAAGTTGAGTTTATTTTGTCGGCGGAAGTTAAAGAAATAAAAGGAAATGGTTTTGTAAATACCCTAATTTACAAAGACAAAAAGAAAGACAGAATCAAAATTCTCAAAGTGGAGGGGATTTTTGTTGAGATTGGTTCGGTTCCGGTTTCGGATTTTGTTGAGGATTTGGTTGAATTAAATAAAGGGGGAGAAATAATCGTAGATTCAAAAACCAATATGACAAGAACTCCCGGCCTTTTTGCCGCCGGCGATGTCACCGATGTGCCACACAAGCAAATCATAATTGCTTGCGGGGAGGGAGCCAAAGCCGCTTTATCAGCTTATTATTATCTTTTCAAAAGAGAGTAAATTTGTTAATATATTATAAGGCAGCAAATATGGTAAAGACGATATTTAAAATAAGCAAGTGGCTAAAGGAAAAGCTTTTAATTTTCTCCATTGTGGCGGTGATTTATTTTTGGGGGGTTTGGGCGTCGCTGGGCTTAACCCTCGGTTATTTAGTTTCTAGATTTTTTGCCGGAAAGAACGAGAAAATGGAAGGAAGAATACCTTCACTGAAAATACCATTATGGAAGTATAGATTTCACCTTCATCACTGGCTGGCGGTCGGAGGAGCTATGATAGCTGTTAAAATTTACGGGATTTTTGATTTAAACAGCTTTTTTTTCTGGCTTGGCGGCGGAGTTGTCTTGCAGGGAATTTTATGCTATAATAATTGGCACAAAGTTATATATAGAAAACAAGATAGGCGCGTGTAGCTCATCTGGCCAGAGCGCGCCCCTGCAAATAAAGACTTACGGGCATGTAGCTCAGTTGGTTAGAGCGCGTCTCTGATAAAGACGAGGTCGGAAGTTCGAGTCTTCCCATGCCCACCATTCATTATTGTGTGGTTGACAGCTACTCTTTATTTTGTTTTTTTGTGCTAAAATAAATAAAATAACCACTACGAATTACAAATTTTAATACAAATATACAAATATTTGTATATTCGTAATTGATTTGTAATTTGTAGGAAATATAATGGAAGGATATTGCGTTAGATGCAAAACCAAAAGAGAGATAAAGGATGCCAAGGAGGTTCCGATGAAAGGAAAGGGCGGCGTGAAAAGGAGAGCGATGACCGGTGTTTGCCCCAAGTGCGGCACCAAAATGTTCAGGATTTTAGGCAAGGCTTAGAAAAGTTGAACTATCTCAAATAAACAAAGCCAAAATCTAAAATAAAGAGATGGTGGTTTTGTTTTTTTGTTTTCTTTTTGTTAAAGTCTGAAAGGGAGGGAGGAAAATATGGAAGTTATATTGGGTTTATCAGAAAAGCGAAGTTAAAATAAGGGAATGGGAATGAAAATTTGACTGCCAAAATATTGAATTTATTCGCGTTTATT
>PCWD01000026.1:17735-22522 GCA_002787255.1 Parcubacteria group bacterium CG11_big_fil_rev_8_21_14_0_20_39_14
TCGCGAGGCCGCCTCAAACTTCGAGGTTGGAGCGCTCTTTTTTTAGGCGGCCCTATTCGCAAAAATTCGCGAAAAACTTCGGGAGTTAAGAAAAACTCGCTATAAGTTCATGGATTATTTTAACAATCCTACAAAAGGTCGTTTGACTTTTGATGAAACTATTTCAGAAATAGCGGCTTTTATTTTGGAGGAGCCAAAAGCGGTTTATAAGCTTATTGTGGGCACTGATTCCAACGGCAGAGAAGATGCCGATTTTGTATCAGCCGTAACTATTCATCGGGTTGGAAAAGGAGGCAGATATTACTGGACAAAAGTTCACAAAGAAAATATGCCAACTATTCGTCAGCGAATTTATGAAGAAACAATGCTTTCATTAAATTTGGCTGCGATTTTACGAGAAAAATTGGAAAAAAAATTAGCCGAACTGCGGCCGTTCAATCACGAGGATTTGGAAATTCACACTGATATCGGTCAACAGGGCGAAACAAAAGAGATGATAAAAGAGATTGTGGGAGTGGTTCGGGGCAGCGGATTTTTAGTCAGAATTAAACCCGAAGCTTATGGAGCTTCAGTGGTAGCCGATAAATACACATAAAATATCAAAAATTAAATATCAAATATCAAAAATATAAAAGTCTTTGCCATGCAAGGACTTTTAAAATCCACTGATTTTTGGTAGGTTAAATTCATGGAGAACAAAAATCAAAAATTAAAAGTTTTTGTTGGAATGTCCGGCGGGGTGGATTCTGGTGTGGCGGCAGCTTTATTAAAAAAACAGGGCTATAATGTAACAGGGGTTTTTATGCGGCTTCACGAATTTGGAGATGAGAAAAATGCCAGATTGGCGGCAAAAAAACTTGACATTCCGTTTAAAGTTTTTGATTTTAGAAGAGAATTTAAAGAAAAAGTTATTAATTATTTTTTAAGGGGATATAAGCGGGGGATAACCCCGAATCCCTGTATTGTTTGCAATCGGGATATTAAATTCGGATTACTTTTGGAAAGAGCCCTGAAAGAAGGAGCGGATTATATCGCAACCGGACACTACGTAAAAAAATCAAAAATTAAAAAGCAAAAATCAAAGATAATTTATAAGTTGTTGGGGGCAAAAGACAGAAACAAGGACCAATCATATTTTTTATGGACTCTGACTCAAGACAAGTTAAAAAAAATTTTGTTTCCGCTCGGGAATTATACTAAAAAAGAAGTTAGAAGGTTTGCTCAAGAATTTAAAATATCCGATTTAATTAAAAAAGAAAGCGAGGACATTTGTTTTATTCCAAACGCGAATTTAAGCGAATTTTTAAAATCGCGAATAAAAACCAATAAAGGTAAAATTATGACAGTTGAGGGAAAGGTTTTAGGTAAACATCGGGGTTTGGCTTTCTACACCATAGGTCAGAGAAAGAGAATAGGACTTCCGGGCGGGCCTTTTTATGTAGTGGATAAAGATTTAAAGAAAAATCTTTTGCTCGTTTCCAAAAAAAGAAAGGATTTAGAAAAAAAGGAGTTAATTGTCAAAAATGTCAATCTAATTTCCGGCAAACAGCCGGATTTTCCATTGAAAGCAGCGGTTAAGATTAGGTATCGGCACAAAGCCGTTCCGGCCAAACTTAGCTGGGCCTACGCAGACAAAAGCGCGGATTTTGGCAAATTAATAAAAGTGAAATTTGAAAATTTTCAAAAAGCGGTTACGCCCGGCCAATCAGCGGTTTTTTATAAAAACAAAGAAGTTATGGGAGGAGGAATTATAATAAAAGCAAAAACCTGTTATAATTAAAGAATAATTATTTTTAAAATGGAAATAAAAAAATTGCTGCCAGAAGTTAAAGAAAATGTTTCTTTGGCAAAATACACCACTTTTAAAATCGGCGGTCCGGCCCGATATTTTTATTTAGCAAAGACAAAAGAGGAGTTAATTAAAGGGATTGGGGCGGCTTTGAGATGCGAACCGCCATTTTTTATTTTGGGAGGGGGGAGCAACATTTTGGTTGCGGATGAGGGATACAAGGGGATAGTAATTAAATTCCAAAATCCAAATTTCAAAATCCAAATAAAATCCAAATTTCAAAATCCAAAAATTCATGTTGAAGCTTGTGTGCCGCTGTCTCTGGTGGTTTCAGAGATGACAGAAAATAATCTATCAGGACTTGAGTGGGCGGCGGGGATTCCCGGGACAGTAGGAGGAGCGATATATGGTAATGCCGGCTCTTTTGGTGGTTCCATGTCCGATGTTGTAAAAAATGTTGAAGTTTTAGAAATCCAAGTTCTCAAAAATCAAAAATTAAAAATCAAAAATAAAAAACAAATATTAAATGTTAAAAAATTGAAGAACAAAAAATGCGGATTTGGTTATCGGGACAGCATCTTTAAAAAAAATAAAAATTTGATAATTCTTTCAGCCATACTTCAACTTGAAAAAGGAAACAGAAAAGAAATAAAAAATAAAATTAGAGAAAATTTGCGGAAAAGAAATAAAGCTCAACCTTTGAATTTTTTATCAGCCGGCTCAATTTTTAAAAATTTTATCCCGTACCGTCCCGCCAACGGCGGGACTGGCCCAGGGACTAAATTATCTAAAGAATTAAAAGAGTTTAAAAAAACAGGTATAATTCCAGCCGCCTGGTTAATTGAAAAATGCGGTCTCAAAGGAAAAAAAATTGGCAAGGCTCAAGTCTCCAAAAAACATTCCAATTTTATTGTGAATTTGGGCGGAGCCAAAGCCGGGGATGTTAAAAAGCTTATTGACTTTATTAAAAAAAAGGTAAAAAATAAATTTAGGACAACATTAAAAGAAGAAATTTGTTTTTTGGGATTTTATGGAACAAGAACAAAATAATCAGAAACAAAATAATTATGTTTCTCGGGAAGAAAATAATTTTCCCGAGATAGTTCCTCCGGCTCCCGTTGAAAAAGCCAAGCCTCTAAAGTTTCTTTTTGTCTCCCTGGAAAGCTTGAGCGGTGATTTAGCTTGGCAGTTAACCCGGGAAGGGCATCAAGTAAAAGCTTATATTAAAGAAAAAGGGGATGTTGATGTTTACAGTGGTTTTATGGAAAAGGTTGAAGATTGGCAGCCTTATGTAGATGAATCTGATATAATTATTTTTGATGATGTGGAATTTGGGGAAATAGCCGAGAATTTGCGCAAGAAAGGAAAACTTGTAATTGGCGGCAGTGTTTATACCGATGAGTTGGAAATGAATAGAGGATTTGGTCAGACGGAAATGAAAAAATACGGGATTAATATTCTTCCCCAGTGTCATTTTTCGAATTATGACGAGGCTATTGAATTTATTAAAAATAACCCCGCCCGCTATGTTTACAAACCAAGCGGCAATATTCCCTCCAGCGGCAAAAGTCTTTTATTTTTGGGTCAGGAGGAAGACGGCAATGACCTTTTGGAACTTTTAAACCAGAATAAGGATGTCTGGCAGAAAAAAGCGCAGGCCTTTCAATTGCAAAAGTATGTTTCAGGAGTAGAGGTGGGGATAGGAGCTTTTTTTAACGGCAAAGATTTCATTTACCCGATTAATGTAAACTTTGAACACAAAAGATTGTTTCCGGGAGATTTGGGCCCCTTTGTTGGCGAGATGGGAACTTTGCTATTTTGGTCAAAGCCCAACACTTTATTCAAGTCAACTCTGGAAAAAATGAGGCCGGCCCTCGTCCAATCCGGTTATATTGGCTACATAGACATAAACTGCATTGTTAACGGCCGGGGAATTTATCCGCTGGAATTTACTTCTAGATTCGGGTATCCTCTTCTTCAGATTCAATTAGAGGGAATCACCGTGCCGGCCGGGGAGTGGCTGTCAAAATTAGCTCGGGGAGAAGATTTTGAACTCAAAACAAAAAGAGGATTTCAAATGGGGGTAAGAATTCTGGTTCCTTCTTATTTTGCCAGCAGCAAAGAAAGTCCCAAGACTATGGAATTTTATAGAGACCTGCCGATTCTTTTTAAAAAGTCCAATTCCAATTGGGATGGAATTCATATTGAGGATGTAAAACTGGAAAAAGGAGTTTGTCGAATAGCCGGCACCTCGGGCTGCCTTTTGGTCGTTACCGGTTCGGGTTTCACATTAAGCGAAGTTCGTAAGCAGGTTTACACCCGCATTAAAAATATTATGGTACAAGATATGTTTTACCGAACAGACATTGGTTTAAGGTGGTTAGAAGACAGCGATAAACTTCAAGCCTGGGGCTACCTGCAATAAAAGAATTTGTTGGCAAAGGCAAGCCGAAAGCGAAGCCTTTGCGTTACAAATTCCTTTACCCCGTTAGATAGAAACTATGCCTATTTGTCTTTTTCTTTCAATTCACAATCAAAATCTATTATTTATTTCAAGCAGTTGATAATTTTTATCTAATGGGGCATCCAACGGGGTGCTCAATTTTACCACTCAATCGTCCTGTGTCTTTTGGACTTGGACTCTTGGGTAAAATTGGCATGAAGATAAGTATTAAGGCGACAAATTTTAAGTTGACAGATTCAATTTACACCTATATAGAGAGAAAGATAGGTGAGTTGGAAAAATTTATTAAAAAAGTGGGGGAAAAAGACGGCTCTTATAAAGAAAGGCCGGCCACGGAGGCCTGGATTGAGGTGGGAAGGACAACGAGGCACCACCGAAAGGGTAATGTTTTTCGGGCCGAAGCTCAAATTAAACTGCCGGGAAAATATCTTAGAGTTGAGTCAGAAAATCTTGACCTGCATTTGGCGATAGATGAAGTAAAAGATGAATTACAAAGAAAGCTTACAAAATATAAAGGAAAGAAAGATGCAGAAT
>PCWD01000001.1:0-3302 GCA_002787255.1 Parcubacteria group bacterium CG11_big_fil_rev_8_21_14_0_20_39_14
CGTAGTCAAATCCGTCAGGATTTGTACTATCGGGGTCGGTTTCGCGTTGAAACGCTGCAATTATTTATTACGCATCAGGTTTATTATAGCAAAGTAAAATAGTTCTTACTATGATTCTTTCTATAGTAAGAACTATTTTCTATCAAAGTCGGGAGGGGGGTGTCGGGAGGGGTGTCAAGATTTTTTGTTGTGATAAGCTATCGGGAAGCTCAAAAGGAAAGGGCAGCCATTGCTTCGCAATGGAATTTCTAAATTCTAATTTTTAAACTTCTTAGATTTTCCTGCAGGGTTTGGGATTTAGGACCTGCCCCGTAGGGTCGTAAAGCCTCTCCTTCGGGGTTTTGGATTTAGGATTTCCGCTGCAAGGCAGCGGTCATTCTATCCCTAGGGTTTTATTTTGGGGATTTTTTATTCGCTATAACATAAAAATTGGACCTTAGAAAATTCAAAATTCCGTAAAGGTGTTGACCCCGCCCAATTTTTGCGGCCATATGCAGAGGCAACCCGCTTCGCCCAATAAGGGATGCTCCTATTCGGAGTGCGCAGGTTGCAAAAAATTTATTATGGTCCCAGAATAATCCCATCGAAGTTAACCTTTGATGGCAAAAATTAAGCGGGATCAAGCATTTCTTACTAAATTTTCTACGCAACTTTTTGCTTGAAAATTTAGAGAAATGCTTGACAAATTTTGTGGGTATGCTATAATAGAGTTGTGGACGGTGATGGAGAGCTTTTTAACAACTACGAATACTCCTTACTCTGCTTAATGACTTGGGGTTACCTGAAAGATTCTTTAAAAATATAAAGAAAGGAATTTTTCAGGTAACCCCTGCCGGAGCGCGACTCGACTTTAAAAATAAAAGAGTCGCGCGCTGACCTCCGTGCATCGGTCCGGGGGAACTGATTGTACGGATTTAAACTTTTCCCCCAGCCCGACGCAGGGTGAGGGCAAAAAGATTATGCCGCGGCCGCCCAGGCAGACCCTTGAGGGTCTCCCGGTTGCCCAGGTTTTTTATGGGCTTGCGGGAATGTGGATTAAATAACATCCTCATGGGCTCGCGGCAGCGAACAACGAGGAGACAATTGATAAAACAAAATGATTTTGTCTCCTCTTTTCCTCTCTGCGCTTTACTTATTAGTAGAGTTTAGAGAGGAGGGAAAGCGGCTCCTTAACTTACGTCTTGTCGGGGCCAGTCGGCTCTACCCAAAGGGATTATTCCCGAGGGAATGTCGCTGAAACAGCAGGAAACGAAGTTGAGATGACTGTCCTCCTATACCCATTTTCGGCCAGCAGAGAATGCGGTGAATATTTTTAATTAGCCCGCTGGATTAATCGGTTGACCGGGACAACTGGAGACGGGCACATTTATTAGCGGAGACCCGGCTCCGCATTCTCAATTCGCACCTTTCAAGACCCGGAGAACTAAACGAACATTTGATAGGGTCATTGTTTGATGCAGAAAAAAATCGCTTTAAGCCGTAGTTCTCCCTGCATCAACCTTCCTCTCTGAATCTTTCTTTGAAGGATTTGGAGAGGAAGGAGAACTTTTTAGCTATTAGTAATGTTCGCTTTCAAGCAACATTATTAATTATTAGCACGCTCCCTCCAACTGCCATAGCCTGGTTTCCTAAAAGCTGACTTTCCATTGTTGGATTCCCATGCGGGGTGAAAATAAAGTATTGTAAACTTCCAGCTAAAAAGGCGGTTGGCCCCGGAACGAGGGTACCGCAAAGGAGGTAAGCCATGGGAGCACCAGGTTATGCCTACATCTGCGCGAGGAGGGGGCACCTCTATCACTGGATAGAGGAGCACCTCTGGTGGGGCAGCCCGGAAATTGACGAAGACGGAAACCTCGTTGATATCCCAAACGAACCTCTTCGGGAGGAAGCCCGAAGAGCTCGGGAAGACGGCTGTCCTTGCGGGGAGAAAAAGGTCTTTGAGTTCTGCCATTACGGCAGGCTCAACGACTGCATCTGCCTTGAAAAAGAGGTAGGGGATAAGGGCATCTTGCAAACAGGGGAGGAAATTCTCCGAGTGCGCATTCCTGAGGCGCTTGACGCGTCGGGAAACCCGATTGAGGCCTATCGGGACGTCAAGTATGGCGTCTATGATTTCTCACGGGTTGATTCCGAAATCCTCCGGAACTGCCGCTACCCGCGCCAGTAGGCTCGGCAGCAAAAGGGAGGAAAGCAAACCCAGTAAGACAACTTCGACAGGATTTTCTTTCAGAAAATCCCATTTTCGCGAAGTAAGTCAAAAGTTGCTCTACTGGGCAAAGCTTTCCTCCTTTTACATTTACAAACCTCTTACAATTTAACAATTTAACAATTTTACCCCGTTAGAAGTCTTGGGCAGAAAAAATTTTTCCAAAATTTTTTCTGTTATCAATAATGATGGCCGACTTTAAACTTTATATCTTATCCATTAATCTTATTTGGTTAAGATATGCGCCAGACTTCTAACGGAGTTTAACAATTATCGTCCTTTCTCTTGGCCGACCATCAAAGTCAATTAGGATAATCTGCTGCCAGGTTCCAAGCATTAAATCGCCATTCTCAACTGGCACGGTTAAAAATGGCTTTATCAATGCCGAGCGAATATGAGAAAAACCATTGCCCTCTCCCCAGGTTTTATCGTGGCGATATTTTTTATCCGAAGGCGCTAACTTTTCCAAAAATTCTTTAAAGTCTTCAACTAAATTTGGCTCATATTCAAGGGTGGTTAAACCGGCAGTTGAACCCGGACAGGAAATCAAACAAAGTCCGTCTTTTGCGCCGGCTTTTTTTACAATTCCAGCTACTTCTCCGGTAATATCAATAACATCATTATTCCCTTTTGTGCTGATTTTAAATTTCATACGATTTCATTTTACATCCTTAACACAGCAAAGACAATGTTTAAATATTCTTTACTAAAATAAAGTTGATGCGCAATAAAAGGATTGATAACATATTTTGTGCGATCGCACAAAATATGTTATCATTTGAATTCAGATTTTGCTGAATTTTCCAGAAAGGTCCTTAAAATACCCGAATTTCAAGGATTGCTCAAAAATAATCCCGCGATAGAAGTCCGAAATGAAGGTTGTATAAAGCATCGAAAATTGAAGCCCCCGACGGCCAAAATTGTTAAATAATTCATCCTTAGCTTTTTTGGTTGAAAAAGAAAATTTTAAAAGAAAATTTTTACAAATGGATGCGATTGCATCCATTTGTAAAAAAATAAATTTAAGTAGATTTAAGTAGATTTTATTGTAATTGTCATATACTTCAATTATCACACGACCACTCTATCGCCCAAG
>PCWD01000001.1:3328-17729 GCA_002787255.1 Parcubacteria group bacterium CG11_big_fil_rev_8_21_14_0_20_39_14
AAACGGGTTTCGTTTTGGGCTCCTTTTGTATTGTAAGAGTGTTGAACAATTACTTTTCTAAGCGATTATAGCAATTAGAAGACGATTACAGCGATGAAAATAAGTAGAAAAATATCGCTGTAATCTTAAATAATCGTTGTAATCATAATTATTCAACAGTCTCATTATACAAGATTGAGTGTTGATTTATTTTTGCAATATATTATAATAAAATAAGCTGTTTTGAAATCTTATGCGGGAGTAAAACGTGGCAGAACCCCTAAACCCGGAAGAGCTTATCAAAAAAGTCGTTGAAGGAATCGGAAAGAAATATAATTTAAGCGAAGAAGAAGTAAAACTACTGGAGCGTATTTCCCCTGTTTTTTTAAAAGCATTCGTTGATATTGCGGAGCAGAAAATTAGAAAATCGAATGAACAAAAAGAAATTGAGCAAGAGAAAGCTCATTTCCGAAAACCCCTTTCTTATCTAGATGAACCCGGTGAGATAAAAGAAGGAATAAGATTTTACCCATTTTTAGCGAAGGTGAGAGAGTTAGAGGAAAAGATTATTGGAATTAAGCCCGGAGAATGTGAGATAAGGGAATATTATTCGGGTAAAAAATGTCTTTTTGATGCTCTTGTAGCCACCAATGAAGAATTAGAAATGTGGCTTTTGTTTGTAAGGGTTAAGAAGGAAATCAGGGCTAATTTCTCGTTAAAGAAAAGCTTGTTGGCCATACCGTTGCTGCCCCTAATTTTTCCTTTAATGATTATTCTTTCTCTCCGGCAGCGGATTTTGTTGACAGAATTATCTAAAATGATTCTCGGTCAGCACGATTCGCTAAGACAAACTTCATTTTCTTCAGGAGAGATTAGGGTGGTTATTCCCAATATCCAAAAAATTGCTGAAGATACGGATTGCCGGGTAGAAGATTTGGAAAGATTTGTTATTATCCATGAAGAAGTTCATAACTTACAAGCATCTAATTTTTCTCTCCGGCAAAAAAGAAAAGAATTGGCGGCAAGGTTTTTAAAAGATATTGTTTCCATGATTTCGACGGGAAAAAATACGGGAAGAATTAATCATACCAAGGACGAATTAGAAGCGCTGATGACTGCAATTGAGGGACATGCCGAGTTCTTTTCCAAAAAGATAGCCGAAGTTCTTTTACCGGATTTTAAGTTTAGAAGAAGAACCTTTGGTTTGTTAAGAAACATAAAAAATAGAATTTTGGGATTAAGCCAAAAGCGATACTCGGATGGCGCTAAGTTTATCGAATATCTTTATTTACGGGGAGGAAGTTCTTTAGCAAATCTTCCTTTAAAGATAAATCCCATTTCTCTTGAAGAGATAAAAAATCCAGAAGAATATTTGAAAAGGATTAGTCCAAAAGCAGGTTGACCACCTGCTTTTTTGTAAGCTTGAAAACGAATCTGATTTTGTACAACTAAGGTATTGACATTTGTTTTTGGGGTATTAAAATAGAAATTGAAGCCCCGTGGGGCGTTTTTTAAACACAAATTAAACACGAATTAAAAACGAACTTGACACCAATAACACGAATTAAACCCGTGTTATCTGGGGTAAAGTTTGTAATAAACCCCGCATCGCTTCTGGCAGGCATTTAGAATACAAAAAGTAAAAAGCCGCGAGGCTCGCTTCGCCTTGATTAAACTTGTATTTTGGAAAAAGTTGGCTAGAAGTGGCGCGGGGTAAATCCGTGTTAAATCCGTGGAAAAGATTTTCACAAAACTTATAATTTTTTTAAAGGAAGTTAAAGTTGAGCTGAAAAAAGTTAATTGGCCAACGAGGCAGGAGACAATCAAATATTCTTTGATGGTTGTCGGCGCGTCCGCGGTTATAGCTTTCTTTTTGGGGGGATTGGATTTTTTATTTACCATAATTATTAATAGGTTTATTTTTTAAAGGACTTTGTTAGCGACCCCATTAGATAATTATCTAACGTGGTGCGCAATTTTCTAACAGCTCAGCTGTATTCTCTCGCCTTGTTCGAGATTTGCTTCGCTGAGAAAATTGGCATGCCCAGACAAGAAATACAACAAGGAAGAAATTGGTACGCCATCCACACTTATTCCGGTTATGAAGACGCTGTTTCCAGAAATCTAAAACAACGGATTGAGTCTTTGGGTATGGAAAATAAAATTTTTAATGTTATTGTTCCAAAAGAGAAAAAAATTAAAATAAAAAGAGGGAAAAAAGAGATAAGAGAGGAGAAAATTTTTCCGGGCTATGTTCTGGTTGAAATGATTGTTACCGATGATTCCTGGTATGTGGTTAGAAATACCCCCAGAGTCACGGGTTTTATTGGAGCCGGAACCACTCCTGTTCCCTTGTCCAAAGAAGAGATTGAAAATCTTCAGAAAAGAATGAGAATTGAAGAACCAGAGTATAAAATTGATGTTGAGGTTGGCGAGCCGGTGAAAATCACCGACGGGCCATTTAAAGATTTTGAAGGAAAAGTTTCCGAGATTGACAGCGAAAAAGGCAAGGTAAAGGTATTGGTGAGTATATTTGGGAGAGAGACGCCGGTGGAATTGGACTTTTTACAAATCAAAAAACTATAAAAGCATACACAAATATGTTTGCGAATATATGCGAATAATTTGCGAAAAATTAATTGGAACCCTCGCATATTATTCGCAAACATTCGCATATTTATTAGTGTGTTTTCATGCCAAAGAAAATTAAAACACTTATTAAGTTGCAAATACCTGCCGGCCAGGCAACACCGGCTCCTCCGGTCGGTCCGGCCCTGGGTCAGCACGGTTTAAACATCGGAGAGTTTTGCGCTAAATTTAACGATGCCACAAAAGAACAGCAGGGGAATATTATTCCGGTTGAACTCACGGTTTATGAAGACAGGACTTACGAATTTAAATTAAAAACTCCGCCGGCTTCCGATCTTCTGAAAAAAGCGGCCGGAATTGAAAAGGGGTCGGGTGAGCCGCATAAAAAGAAGCTCGGTAAAGTAACTAAAGAACAAATAAGAGAAATTGCCAAAAGGAAAATGGAAGACCTGAATGCTGATTCTCTTGAAGCGGCGGAAAAGATAATAGAAGGAACGGCAAGGTCAATGGGCATCACAATTGAATGAGAAATTCGAAATTCTAAATCCGAAATCCGAAACAAATCCCAAATTTCAAATGACAAACAATTTGGAATTTGGGAAATTAGAATTTAGATATTGTTTAGGATTTAGAAATTAGGATTTAAGATTTTACAAAATTTTCTAAAGAAAATTTTACTTATGCGTCCTTCAAAAATTAAATACTATCTAAACGTTGCCAGAGAGGTTGCTTTACGTTCAGCCTGTTTTCGGTTTAAAGCAGGAGCAATAATCGTTAGGGATGACCAAATTATTTCCACCGGCTATATAGGCGCTCCCCGAAAAACAAAAGATTGTTTTGAACATAAATTTTGTTTGAGAGACAAAATGAAAATTCCCCACGGTCAGAGATATGAACTTTGCCGCTCGGTGCACTGTGAGCAAAATGCCATTATTAATGCCGCCAGAGCCGGTGTTTCGCTTTTGGGCGGAGATATGTTTATTTACGGAGAAAGACCTGCTGGCGAAAAAGTTGATGCTTTTCCGTGTTTTTGGTGCAAAAAGACCATTATTAACGCCGGACTTAACAGAGTAATTTGTTCCACAAAAGCCGATGGAGTGAAGATATTT
Source organism: Parcubacteria group bacterium CG11_big_fil_rev_8_21_14_0_20_39_14 (assembly GCA_002787255.1). Taxonomy (GTDB): domain Bacteria; phylum Patescibacteriota; class Minisyncoccia; order Minisyncoccales. The sequence goes on from PCWD01000001.1 coordinate 7,006, forward strand.
AAAGTAGCAAACTGGATAAGGGATTGGCAGAAAGGAGATATTCTTGATGATAGATACCAATACGGGAAAAATTAAAAACATTAAATGTTTTTATTTGCCGATTTTCTTTTATGCAAAAAAATTCTTATTGAGGAAAACCCAGCACCAGTCCCGCCACGGCGGGACGGTGCCGGACTAGTCCCGCACCCCAAATAAAATGGAGAATCAAGCCAAAAAGAAAAATTGGTTTGTCGCTGTAAATGGTAAATCAATCTTACCCCGTCTAGGTGGCGCGGGGTTTATCGTCTTTGAGGGGTTGGATGGTTCGGGTCAGTCAACCCAGGCAGCAAAATTGGTTGAATATTTAAACAGACCCTCTAAAAAATTTAAACTTGGTCGTCCCGAAGCCCATTTGACAAAGGAGCCGACAAATAATTTAATCGGCGGACTTATCCGAGGGCAACTGACCCGTAATTGGAAAACCGGCCCGGAATGCCTGCAGCTTCTTTTTGCTGCTGACAGAGCCCACCATTTGGAAAAGGAAATTATGCCCCTGCTTGAAAGGGAAGTCATTGTTGTTTCTGACCGATATTTCTTTTCAACCATTGCTTACGGCTCTTTGGAAATTTCCGATTGGCAGTGGCTGAAAGACATAAACAGACATTTCCCTTTGCCGGACCTCTCTATTTTTCTTAAAGCTTCACCAAAAATTTGTTTGGAAAGAATCAAGCAAAACAGGTTTGAAATGGAATTATTTGAAAAAGAAGAAGCCTTAGCCAAAATTTGGCAGGGCTATGAAAGACTTGCCAAAGAATTTGAAAATGTTCATATTATAGACGGCGAAAGAACAATTGAGGAAATCTTTGACGAAATCAAAAAAATAGTTTATGCTAAATTTAACTTAGGCAAATAAAGTTCTTTGAGAGGTGAGAAATATGGCGGAAAAAAAATTAAATGTGATACTCTTGAGGCACACCAATAACTCCGAAGAGTTAGTGGCGCTGGCGGCTAAACTTTGTTATAGTCCGGCGACTATTGAGGATTTAAAGAAAAAAATTGAAAGCCAGGATCAGGTAAAATTTATTGAAAAGCTTGCTGAGATGGGTCATCACAGTCCCTTAGAGCATGCTTATTTTACTTTTGGGGTTGAAGGAATTTCCAGGGCCTGCAGTCATCAATTGGTCAGGCACAGGATTGCTTCTTATTCCCAGCAGAGTCAGAGATATGTTGACGAGCATAGCGGAAAGCACGGCGGAGTTTTTGATTATATTATTCCGCCAAGCATTGTTAAGTGCGGGCTAAAAGAAAAATTTGAAAAACTGATGGAAGATATTCAGGATAATTACGATGAATTTTATTTGGCGATAAAGAAGGTGAAAGTTGAAGGAGAAAAAACCGCGGCCGAAGATGCTCGTTATGTTTTACCAAACGCCGCCGAAACGAAAATTATTATTACCATGAATGCCAGGGAATTAATTGACAGTTTTTTTAAACTTCGAACTTGCCAGCGAGCCCAATGGGAAATTAGGGCGATGGCGACCGAAATGTTAAAATTGGCCTTCGGGGTAGCCCCGAACCTTTTTAAAAATGCCGGGCCATCCTGTTTACAGGGGCCCTGTCCAGAAAAAAAGATGTGTTGCGGTAAGCTCAAAGAAGTAAGAGCCGAATTTAAAAAGTTAAAGAAAGAAGTTCTTGCCAGCAAAAAATAATTTTAAATAAATCATTCAAAATAAAATCCCCGCAGTTAAATTACGGGGATTTTTTGTAAAGTTTAAAGCGCCAGAAGCTTTATTTGCTAATTTTGAAAAATTTTGTTAATTTTAGAATATATGGAAATTACAAGAATTATTGACTACACTAATTTAAAACCCGAGGCAACAGAAACCGACATTAAGAAACTTTGCCAGGAGGCAAAGGAATATGGTTTTCGGGCGGTATGTGTCAACCCAATTTGGGTGCCATTTTGCGTTGATAAGCTTAAGGGGACCAGCACAAAAATTGCTTCCGTAATTGATTTTCCTTTGGGCGCCGGCGGAACCCAAAACAGATTAAATCAGGTAAAAATCGCCAAAGAAACAGGGGCAAGCGAAATTGATATTGTGATGCCGTCTGGCCTTTTCAAATCAGGCAATTATCAAGCAGTTTTAGACGATTTGAAGGCTATTGTTGGAGTTGGTTTGCCGATCAAAGTGATTATTGAAACAGGTTTGCTGACTGACGAAGAAATAAAAAAAGCGTCAGGGATCGTAAAGGAATCCGGCGCTTTTTGCGTAAAAACATCAACCGGTTTTATGGCCAATATAGATATTGATACAAAAGTTGGGCATGTTAGATTAATGCGTGAAGCCGTTGGGCCCGATTTTCAAATTAAAGCTGCTGGGGGAATTAAAACACTAAAAGATATTAAAAGATTGTTGGAGGCCGGAGCAAATATCATCGGGACAAGCGCTGGGGTGGAAATAATGAAAGAGATGAGAAATTCATAGAAACCCCGAACTAATTCTTCACGGAGTTTATCCCGCACCGAATTTATTCTGGTGCGGGGTTCAGAATGGTACGGGGCGAGCACCGGGTATAATGGTTGAACAACGGCTATGCTTGTCCCGTAGTGTCCCGCTGTGGCGGGACTACTACCGGGGTTAGTAGAAATTAAATAGAAATTAAAATTAGTCAGGGGTTGAACCCCTGACTAATTTTTTTGAAATTTGGATTTTGGATTTAGGATTTTTTATTTTAGGCGCTCTTTGAATGGTTTGTAATTTTTTCTTAAAAATTTAAAGAATTCTTTTTCGTTTGAAAAAACTTTATCGGAAAAATAAGTTAAAAAGGGACTTCCGTCTTTTCCCGGATATATCACCAGGACATCCTTATTTGTTTCATGGGCCTCTCGAAGTTCGTTAATCACTCCGGGCGAGGAAACGATTTTTGGGAAAAAAGCGATGATTTTTTTACTTTGTCTAATAAACCAGTAAAGGTCGCGATTGACTATTTGGTTATAAAAAATCGGACTTTTCTTTTTTTTGAGATTAACTACTGCCGCTCCCGATGTTTTTTCTACTGCCCTTGGGTCAAAAACTATAAAATATTTATTCAATTCTTCAATAAATTTATCAATCCCTTTTTGGCTCTTTTTGCTTCTAAGGTGGGTTATCGGCATGCTGACATAAATTGGTTCTTGCTCCGGGCAAAAAAGGAGCTTGTAAAGAGTGGAAATCGGCTGTTTTACCGGCAAAACATAAAAGTGCCTTGATTGCATATCTGCCCAAGAAGAAGTTACCTCAACTTCAACATTTTGCCAGAGCAAGATTTCCTGAATTGTTAATCTTTCCGGCCTCCACTGTTTTTTTGCGTCAAGCCGAGATTTTATATCCGGGGCATCGTCTATAAATGTGGCAAATAAGTCAGCTTCAAATTGACCAAGATAAAATCGGTCATAAGCCCTGGTAAATATTTTTTTCCAATAAAAGAAACTGTGAACACTTAATATTACAGCATCATTTTTCTTTAAATCTTCCGGCAGGGTCATTAAAATATTTTCAAAAACAGCGCTCCTTAAAGAGTTTAGAGTAGAGGGGTTGGTATTCAAAACATTTTTTTGGGTAATGGAGATTCCAATTTTTTCCGCTTGTTCAAAAAGCATATCGCCAACATAATAAACCTTCACTTTCTTTTTGTGGCGTTTAACGTATTCTTCAAATTCCTTAAGGTATCCTTTCCGTCCGGAACCCGAAATGGCCGTGACAATTAGCAGCATAGGCGTTTCCCCCGCCCCCTAAGCTCTCGGATTAAAAATTAAATTATTTGAAAAGCTATATTCCTATAATAACTTTCAATAAAAATTCCGTGAGCATAGAGGGCGGGGTCGCTAAAATCAAAAATTATCCCGCCACAGCGGGATCCCGCTACAGCGGGAAATATAAAATATAAAAAATAAATATACAAAAACACAAAGACATCTCCTTTTTTATTTTTGATATTTTCATTGTAGCATATTTTGGCATAAATAACAAAAAATGGTAAAATAAGATAACTGTTATAATGTTAAATTGTTATAATGTTAAACTGATTAATTCAATTTAGCAATTTAGCAATTTAGCAATTTAACGATGGAGTATCATCCCACTATAGGGCTCGAAATACATGTTGAATTAAAGACAAGGTCAAAGATGTTTTGTTCTTGTCCCAATAATGCGGATGAGCGGCACCCCAATGTCAATATTTGTCCGGTTTGCACCGGTCAGCCCGGGTCCCTGCCCGTGATAAATGAGGAAGCGGTTGAAAAAGTTATCAAAACCGGCCTGGCTTTGAATTGTCGGATTCGGGAATTTTCAAAATTTGACCGCAAAAATTATTTTTATCCGGATTTGCCGAAAGGCTATCAAATTTCCCAAGAATATATGCCGTTTTGCAGGGGGGGATTCTTAAAAATTGCCAATAAAGAAATCAGAATTAGAAACATTCATTTAGAAGAAGATGTTGGAAAATTGTTCCATCCCGAAGGAGTGGAGTATAGCCTGGTGAATTTTAACCGGGCCGGAGTTCCTCTTATGGAGTTGGTTACCGAGCCTGATATAAGGTTGGCTAAAGAGGCGCGAGAATTTGCCGAAGAATTTCAATTAATTCTGCGTTATCTTGGAATTTCCGATGCCGATATGGAAAAAGGCGAAATGCGCGTTGAGGTTAACATATCGTTACGCCCGAATGGCGAACGAATAAAAACGAATGAGGACCGAATAGTGTTGAAAGATGAGAGTTATCGTTTGATGTCATTATTATTTGAGGTTCATAACAAGTTAGGACCAGTTTACAAAGAGAAAAATTATCAAGATGCCGTGGAGGAAATTTTAAAAAGAGAAAAAATTTCTTATGAACGCGAGAAAAAAATTACATTGAAATTCGAAAACCCTCAGCTAAGCAATTTCTTTGCGGATTTTATAATAGATAGCAATATCCTATTGGAGATTAAAGCAGAAAAATTTATTACCCAAAATGATATCAGGCAAGCTCTTCGGTATATCAAGTCTGCAAATTTACCATTGGCCATAATTGTTAATTTTCGTGGAGACAAGTTAGAGTACAAACGATTGGTAAATCCACTATTCGATTTTAATTCGTTGTCATTCGTTGAGGATTCGGGCGAACTCGGCGTAAAGGTGGAGATTAAAAATCTCAATTCTTTTAGGGCGGCGGAGAAAGCAATTGAATACGAAATTAAAAGGCAGAGCAAGCTTTTAGGGGAAGGCAAAAGCATTGTTCAGGAAACTCGGGGTTGGGACGATATTAAAGAAAAAACCGTCAGTCAGCGGGGAAAAGAAGAAGCTCACGATTATCGCTATTTTCCTGAGCCGGATTTGCCCCCGCTTTTACTAACCGAAGAAAAAATTGAAAATATCAGAAACGAAATCGGGGAACTGCCCCAAGCTCGACGAATTCGTTTTAAAAAGGAATACGAACTCGGAAATAAGGAAATTGAGATTTTTGTTCAAAATAAAGATTTGGGAGAATTTTTTGAAAAAGCTTCTTCAGAACTTATCAGACGGGCAAAGGACAACAATATATCCGGGGGTAAATTAAAGGATGTTTTGAAACTTTCCACCAATTATCTAATTACCGATTTGCAAGGTTTGCTTAAGGGCGCCTCGGTTGTTGGAGAAGATTTTTTAATAACTCCGGAAAATTTTGCCGAGTTTATAACTTTAATTTACAAAGGAGAAATTTCCAGCAAGGCAGCCAAAATTGTTCTCGGTGAGATGTTTGGCAGAGGCAGCGATCCATCTCACATAATTCAGGAGCAAAATCTTAAGCAGGTTAGCGGAGAAAGTGAGCTAAAAAATATTGTCAGAAAAGTTATTGAAGACAATCCAAAGCCGGTTGAAGATTACGGGAAAGGAAAGGAAAATGCCCTTCAATTTTTAGTGGGTCGGGCAATGTCGGTTACCAGAGGCAAAGCCAATCCCGAGGTGGTAAAAGAAATGTTAAAAAAGATACTAAAGAAATGAACCCTGGTTTTCGAGAAGAAAAGAAATTATGGAGGGAGGGATGTAAATGGATTGCTGGATTAGATGAGGCGGGAAGAGGTTGTTTGGCAGGACCGGTAGTTGCCGCCGCAGTCATAATAAAAAATCCGAAATTCGAAGCACGAAATTCTAAACAAATTCCAAATTCTAAATTCCAATGTTCCAAACGCGTTTGGGATTTTAGTCATCGGGATTTGTTTAGAAATTCGGATTTTGGATTTAGGATTTCAAGATTCCGGGACTCTAAGAAACTTTCTCCAAAGGCACGAAACAAATTTTATAAGATGTTGACCACTCATCCTGGGATAGAATGGGGAGTAGGGAGGATTTCGGAAAAAGTTATTGACAAAATCAACATTAAAAATGCCGCCGAACTGGCAATGGAAAAAGCCGTTTTAAAATTAAACAGAAAACCCGATTTTTTGATAATTGACGGGAAATACCTTAAAAACCATAAACTAAAAACTATAAATTATAAACTAATCGTCAAAGCCGACGAGAAAGTTTTTTCCTGCGCCGCAGCCAGTATTATCGCCAAGGTTGTCAGAGACAGAATAATGGGAAAATACCATAAAATTTATCCAAAATACGGATTTGACCGGCACAAAGGTTATGGAACCGAACTCCATTTAGCCAGATTGAGGAAATACGGAGCCTGCAAGATTCACCGAAAATCATTTGACCCCGTTAGAAGTCTTGCCCCGTTAGAAGTTTGCTATTGATAAATCTTTTGGTTATGATATTTTGGGGAGAGTAAAAAACTTAACCGAGAAAAAAGAAAATGAAAGCAGTTAAGACAGATAAGGCGCCTTTGCCAATCGGTCCTTATTCCCAGGCAATAATAGACGGAAGTTATGTTTTTTGTTCGGGACAGCTGGGAATCAATCCGAATTTGCCCGAAGACCAGGAATTTAACAGAATCCCGTATTCTGCAGCGGAGCAGACAAAACAGATTTTTGAAAATTTCAAAGCGATTTTGGAAAAGGCCGGAACAGGTCTGGACAGAGTGGTAAAAACCACGGTTTATTTGGTTGAAGAAAGGGATTTCAAGGAGATGAATGAAGTTTACTCTGAATATTTTGGGAAGACTAAGCCCGGCCGCACAACTGTTATTGTTAATCGCCTGCCGGTTTGGAATGCCAAGGTTGAGATGGATATAATTGCTGTTTTGCCATGGCATCGCCGGATTTTAAACCTTTTTTAAAAAGAGAAACCCAAAAAAGCAGCTGACAATTTTAAGCTGCTTTTTGTTTTGTTTATAGACAAATTAGGATTTAGAATATAATATAAAATATATGGACATTTACGAACCGGAAAAAATTGAAAAGAAATGGCAAGATTTTTGGGAGGAAAACCGGTTTTTTAAAGCCAAAGACTTTTCCAAAAAGCCGAAAAAATACATTTTGATTGAGTTTCCTTATCCTTCGGGCGATGGTCTTCATGTCGGCCATGCCAGAAGTTATGTCGCCCTGGACGCGGTTGCCAGAAAAAAAAGAATGGAGGGTTTTAATGTTTTATTCCCCATTGGTTGGGACGCCTTTGGCTTGCCAACCGAAAACTACGCTATAAAAACCGGTATTCATCCGAAGGTCGCAACCAGGAAGAATATAGAAAATTTTAAAAGACAGCTTAAAAGTTTGGGCCTTTCTTTTGATTGGTCAAGAGAAATCAACACAACCGAGCCGGAATATTATAAATGGACTCAATGGATTTTTTTGAAGCTTTTTGAGAAAGGTTTGGCTTATCAGGCAAAAATTCCAATTAATTGGTGCCCTTCCTGTAAAATCGGACTGGCAAACGAGGAAGTGATTGACGGAAAATGCGAACGTTGTGGCGCGGAAACCGAGCAGCGAGAAATCAAGCAATGGCTTTTGAAAATCACTGAATACGCCGACCGATTGATTGAAGATTTGGAAAAAGTTGACTATGCAGAAAAAATTAAGGCCCAACAGATAAATTGGATCGGGAAAAGATACGGAACAGAAATTGATTTTAAAGTTGATGGCCCCGATGAGGTAATTAAAGTTTTTACCACCAGGGCCGATACGTTTTTTGGGGTAACGGCCGTTGTTTTAGCTCCTGAGCATCCAATCGTCGCTTCGCTCCTCAAAATCAAAAATCAAATATCAAATATCAAAAATTACGAAGAGGTTAAAAATTATATTAAACAATCGGAAAAAAAGAGCGAGTTTGAAAGAACTAATTTAACTAAAGAGAAAACGGGAGTTGAATTAAAGGGAATTAAAGCAATAAATCCAGTAAATAACGAAAAAGTTCCTATTTGGATTGGGGATTATGTTGTCGCTACTTATGGAGGCGGCGCGGTAATGATGGTGCCGGCGCATGATAAACGGGATTATGATTTTGCGAAAAAATATGGACTAAAAATTAGGAAAGTAATCAATCCCGGAATTCGTTATTCATTAAAAATAAAAATTGGAGAAGCAAAGAAAATTGTAGATGAACATAAAAGAAAATATAAAAACTACGAGATTGGATTGACTCAAAAAAATGGAATTTTAGAACTTTATGCAAAAGATTTTAATATAGCTTATCCGGTACTTGAAAAATTGGGTCAGGAAAAATATAGAAGTTTTTCACCTGACATGTTTATAGAAAACGAGGCTTTTACGGGATATGGATTTTTAACTAACTCAGGAGAATTTGACAGATTATTTTCGGAAGAAGCTATCGAAAAGATTACAGAATTTTTAGAAAAAAAAGGATTAGGCAAAAAAACCATTCAATATAAATTGCGGGACTGGGTTTTCTCAAGACAACATTACTGGGGAGAACCTATCCCGCTTGTTTTCTGCGAAAACTGCGCGGTCAAAATCAAAAATCAAAAATCAAAGAGCAAAAATAATAAAGAGTTTAATGAAGGTGAGTTATTAAATCCGGGGTGGATTGCCCTTTCTGAAAAGGATTTGCTTGTAGAATTGCCTCATATTGAAAAATATCAGCCAACCGGAACAGGCGAATCTCCGCTGTCAGCGATTTCCGATTGGGTAAATGTAAAATGCCCAAAATGCGAAGGGCCTGCTAAACGGGAAACAGACACGATGCCCAATTGGGCAGGTTCTAATTGGTACTACCTCGCATATACCATGCTCGGAAATCAAAAATCAAAAATCAAAAATCAAAAATTGATTTGGGATAAGGAAAAAATTGGATATTGGATGCCGGTGGACTGGTACAACGGAGGGATGGAACATACTACATTACATCTTTTATATTCCCGTTTTATCTACAAATTTTTATGGGATATTGGGGCCGTGCCAAAATCAGCAGGGTCGGAGCCTTATCAGCGTCGGACTTCCCACGGTATGGTTTTAGCTGAAGATGGCCGGAAAATGTCTAAATCCTTCGGAAACGTGATAAATCCTGACGAAATCGTCCAAAAATACGGAGCAGACACCTTGCGGATTTACGAGATGTTTATGGGGCCGTTTGGAGAGACTATTGCTTGGAATATAAACGGATTAAAGGGATGTAGAAAATTTTTAGACGACGTATATAATTATTACTTTAAATGGATTAAGGGATACAATCAGGATTATTTTCAGACATGGATACAAGGGACACAAGACAATAAATCAACGAATGGAGAATTTTCAGCTATTTTAAACAAAACAATTAAAAAAGTTAGTGAAGATATTGAAAACTTCAGATTTAATACGGCCATCAGCCAGTTGATGATTTTAAAAAACGATTTTTACGAACCGCTTAGAGATAATGAAATAAGCTCACGTGGCTTTATAAAATTTATAACAAAGAGAGATTTTGAAAAATTTTTGATTATTCTTTATCCCTTTGCTCCCCATATTTCAGAGGAATTATGGAAAGAGTTGAAGCATAAAAATAGCATTTCTTTTGAAAAGTGGCCAAAAGCCGACCAAGAATTTTTGAAAGAAGCGACTTTTGAGCTGGTAATCCAGATTAACGGAAAAGTCCGCGATAAAGTGGAGGTTCCGATGGATATTTCCGAAGAAGAAGCAAGGAGGTTGACTTTGGAAAGGGAAATTGTTAAAAAGTGGAGAGAGGGAAAGGAGGTAAAGAAAATAATATTTGTAAAAAATAAATTGATAAATATCGTCGTCTAAACCTGAAATGAAAAAAGAAAAAACAAAAAAAGAAAATAAAAACGAAGAGTTAAAAACCGAATTCAAAAAACGGATTTATTCCTGGACGCTCCGATTAGTAAAATTCACGGACGGTCTTCCTCAAGACGCGAGTTCAAAAGCCATCGCCCAGCAATTAATTTCAAGAGGCGCCGGCGTCGGTTCAAATTATATCGTGGCCCAGGTTGTCAACTCCAAAGAAAATTCGGATAATTTTGTTCAGGAAGCTTTAAAATGCGCCAATGAATCAAAATTCTGGCTCGCCATTCTTAGGGGTTTGAACAGGGGAAAACAGGAGGAGCTCGGGTGGCTATTTCAGGAAATTGCCGAAATAATAAATATTTTGGGTTCGGGTTTTTCAATCAAAAAAGGAAAGAAAAAATAATTTTTAAAATACGAGTTGCCCTATTAGATAATTTCATATCTAAAGGGGTGTTCAACCCCGCCTTTTCTTCTGAAGAATTTTGAGAAAGAAGCGGGGAAAATAGTAATCACCGCAATTTCTTTGATAGTGACTCATTAAACCTGATGCGTAATAAATAATTGCAGCGTTTCAACGCGAAACCGACGCGAAACAAGGCGGCTGCAAAGCTTTGTGGCAATATAA